>DAIDKK010000006.1 GCA_027450065.1 Candidatus Saccharimonadota bacterium
AGCCACCATAACCAAATGATGGATTGTTGTAGTAGTCGCCAATCCGTGGATCGGCTGAAACGCCTTTAATAATTTCACTTGTATTCAGGCCTTTTACGTCTGCATAGGTATCGAGCTCATTGAAGTAGGCAACCCGCATTGCAAGATACGTATTTGCGAACAGCTTAATCGCTTCGGCCTCAGTGGACCCTGTAAAGATGATAGGCACATCTGCCCGGAGGCTTGCTTGTTTCAGGATGTTTGCAAATTTTTTTGCGCTTGGTGAAGTATCACCGACGACAATACGAGATGGGTATAAGTTGTCGTGTAACGCTTTGCCCTCGCGCAAAAATTCAGGCGAGAATAGTATGCTGGTTTTGGGATACTGCTTTCGGAGTTTCGCGGTGAAGCCAACTGGAACGGTTGATTTAATAATAACAGTAGCGTGCTGATTCTCTCGTACGGCAATTTTAATAATCTCTTCCACGATGCTGGTGTCAAAGTAGTTCTTATCGGCATCGTAGTTCGTGGGGGCTGCCACGATAACGTAGTCAGCATCGGCGTATGCAACTGAAGGATCTGTGGTGGCGGTGAGCGTAAGCTTCTTCTCTGCTAAGTAAGCCTCAATATCTTTATCGGCGATTGGTGAAGTGCGGGCGTTAATGTGGGTAACTTTGGAGTTATCAATATCTAGGAGGGTGACTCTATGTCTCTGGGCTAGCAAAATAGCGTTGGCTATACCAACGTAGCCAGCGCCTACGACCGTAATACGATACCCCCCAGCTTTCATTACTATAGCTAGTGTAGCATATCAAAAGTTGGACTATGCTGAGAGCGTACCAAACATAATGAGTACGAATATAAGCAAACCGAGCCCTATTCGATAGTACGCAAACGGCTTAAAGTTGTGATGCGCAATGTAGTGGAGAAGCCAACTGACCGCAAACAGCGCTGTGATGAACGCCGCAAGGAGTCCGAGCGCCAGCGCCGGTACACCACCAGGTAAAGCAGTAATATCACTCCGGTATTTCAGGAGCTTGTAGCCACTGGCGAGAATCATTACCGGAATACTCAAATAAAACGCAAATGCCGTAGCTGTTGGGCGGTTTAACTTAACGGCGAGGCCGCTCACGATAGTTGCGCCGCTGCGTGAAACGCCAGGAATAATAGCAACTGCTTGGCCGAGGCCGACCAAAACCGCTTGCTTCGTGCTGATATCTGCGAGTTCGACCGGATCCTCGTGTCGGTGCACGGGCTTATTATCGACAATCCAGAGCACGATACCACCGAGGATAAGGGTGGTGGCGATGACGATCGGAGTGGTAATGGTGTTCATGCTCTTATCGAGTAATAGCCCAAAGATGCCGGCAGGAATGGTACCAACAACGAGTATTTTCCAGAAATTTAATGCCCCTTTATCTTTTTGAAATAGTCCGACGGTCTTTTCGATTAAATCTTTACGGTAGAACCACACGACAGCTGCAATCGCACCTACCTGTATAACTACCGTAAATAGATCCTGGATATCTTTAAAGCCGATAACTTTCTCGGCGATGATAAGATGCCCTGTGCTTGATATAGGTAAGAATTCGGTGAGTCCCTCGACGATGCCGAGTATGACTGCTTGTAATAGATGTAGCATAAGTCCTAGTATAGCATTTGCCGTAAGCGTTACGAACGATTTAGCAGATCGAGTGTCAGGGCGGCCGTCCAGGAGAAGTTATGGGCTCCAAGTGGCTCACCGGTCGTCGGATCGAAGTATTCGGCAGCTCCTCCAGCATGCACCATTTCGATGGTTGTCTCGGTGAGCGCTTCTGCGTGGTCGTGGTAGCCATACTGACGGAGGCCTTCGATGATAAGCCAGTTTGTATTAACCCATGATGGACCCTGCCAATAGCGCTCCGGATCGAACTGTGGGCTATCGAGGGGTACACTTGGTACCGGAAAAGCTGGCCCGAACACATGCTCATTTTCAAGCTGTCGGACGAGGTGCTCAGCGCGTTCCTTGCTAATGGTACCAGCGTACAGGGGCATGAGCGAGGCAATGCTCGGCTGCTTGAGGAGTCGATACGTCACAAAATCGCGCGACCAATACGTCCGAGCATACGGGTCAAATAAGCCTTCAAGTGATTTCTCGCTTTTTGCCATACTCGCGAGTAAGTCTGCCGGTAAATCAATTCGGGCCGTTTTTGCCATATCGCGCAAACGGGTGTTGGCTCGTACGAAAATACAATTGTATGTCAGATCTTCTATGCTAAATAAGCCATGGTCGAGTACTTTGAGACTGTCGTAAGCTTTGCGACGTAAACGTCGTTGCGCTGCAAAATAGCTAATTGTCTCGAGCGTTGACAGCCGTTGTCCCGGGGGTATGTAATGGCGGTCTCGCCGGAAAAAGCCAATCACACCATCGAGGTGTGCCCACCGAATGGCCCGAATCCAGCCCGGCATAAGATGTTCATGCAGCTCATAAGTCCAGGGTGGGGTATTATCGAGCCCCGTTTCCCAGGGATGGAGAAGCAAAACAAGACCTTCGCCGTGTGGGTCACGATCAGCATACAGCCACTGATGGAAGCGTATGATATGGGGGAGCATCAGCTTGTACCAACTATGGCGTTCAGCCAGGCTTAGCTTTTGACCAACCTGCCAAACTGCCTCTGCGAGCATTGGTGGCTGCGTAATGCCACTCGTGGCGACGCCATCCGGTGAATTCGGATTAATCCAACTACGCCAAAAGTTCCGGTCACGACGGTAGGCGGCATCATTGGAGAATATGATATTTGGGAGCATGCCATTCGCCCATTGTCCACGAATAAGGCTCACTAATTCACTCTGAGCTCGATCGACATCAATATGGCGTAACCCGATTGCAATAAAGCAGCTATCCCAGAGCCATTGGTGTGGGTAGAGCCCCGCCGCAGGTATAGTATGTGTGCCGCGGTCATTTTCGTGGAGGATGGCGATAAGCTCTTCCTCAAGAGACAGGCTCGGCTCAATCGATACATCGCCGGCAGCTTCAGTAACGGTCGGCTCGACCGATTCACTAGCTGTCTCAGCGACCTGTTCAAGCTCGTCCTTATGTGCCATGTCGCTCATGCTTTCTATAGTATACAGCCTTGGCATATGAATCCAGTTTATTCTGACGATATCTCTTAGTTTGGCAACGTACCGAGTGGTTACGGAGTTGGCTAGCGGTAATTCGTAAAACTAACTGGGAAGGTGAGGTCTTCGCGACCACGGATGAGTTGCATCACTGATTGTAGGTCATCCTTACTACTGCTCATCACCCGCACCGTATCGCCCTGAATCTGTGACTTCACTTTCGGATAATCGTCACGAATAAGTTTTGTCAGCAGTTTGGCCTTATCTTGATCAAGGCCGGCTATAAAGGGTACTTCTTTAGTGGTTTTCAGATTTGATTCAACCACGCTCCGCGAAGTGTCGAGTACCTTCTGGCTGATGCTGCGTGCGGCAAGCTTCTTGCGCACAATATCGATAATCGCATCAATTTGCCATTCGCCATTACCAACAATCTTTAGACCTTTTTTATCCTCGAGCCAATCTAACTCAGCCGGGGTGTCTTTAAAATCGTAGCGGCTGGCGATTTCGCGCTGCGCCTGATCAAATACGTTATTCATCTCTGCTTTGTCATATTCACTCACGATGTCGAAAGAAAAATTTGCCATATAATAAGTATACCGTATATCGAGTGAATGCTCTCTTGCGCGCATATAATCTAGTAAATAAATCATAAGAATTGTTTTTTCATGCAAAATTCCTGGCGCTGCTCTCGTCTTGAGATGGCTCGGAGTGATATACTAGATGCCAAGATGAGTTATAAAGATCAACAGATTGCTGAGGCTGCCGTCGTTCTTGAAGCGCGTTTTGCAACGCTCGAGACAAAAGCGGATATATTGAAGGCACCAGAGCTCAAAGCGTTATATGAACAAATTCGTACGTTGCCAGATGAGCAGCGGGCAAGTTTTGGCCAAGAAGTGAATGCGCTCCGCCAGGAGCTTCAGGCCAAAATCGATGCTGCGAGCGCCGTGCAAGAGGTATTGCCCCCCCTTGATATTACTGCGCCAATGGACGTAAATGCCCAAATACCAGAGTTGCTGCCTACCGATCAGGGCACAACCCATCCATTAACTCAGGAAATCGCGGCCATCGTAGACATTTTTGGTCGCATGGGTTTTGTGACAGAGGAATCTCGTGAAATTGATGATCAATACCACATGTTTGAGTCACTCAACTTCCCGAAGGGCCACCCAGCGCGTGATGATTACGATACCTTCATGACCGTCGAGACCGATGCCGATGGTGAGCCCTTTATTGCCCCGGCCCATACGAGTACCATGCAGAATCGTACGCTCGTGAAATATCGTGAAAACTTGAGTAAGGGGGATGCGATTGCCGCCATTGTGCCGGACCGCGTCTTCCGTAATGAAGACCTCGATGCCCGCCATGAGCATACTTTTTATCAGGTTGAAGGTATTTATGTCGCTAAGGGTGTGCATGCAGGTATGCTCATTGCTACCTTACAAGAATTCTTGCAGGAGTATTATGGCCAAAAACTCGAGGTCCGTGTCAATCCATTCTATTTTCCGTTTACCGAGCCAAGCTTTGAGTTTGCGCTGAGTTGCCCATTCTGCGATAAAAAAGGCTGCAACGTATGCAGCTACGAGGGCTGGATAGAGCTACTTGGCTGCGGCATGATTCACCCGAATGTCCTGCGGGCAGCTGATATCGACCCCACCGAGTACACCGGCTTCGCCTTTGGTTGTGGTATCGACCGTCTGGTGATGATGAAAACCGGCATAGAAGATGTCCGCCATTTTGAATCCGCCAAACTAGACTTCCTGGAGCAATTCTAAGAAAGACGGATGGATATAGAATGAAGACGGAAGAAATAAAACGCATCGAAAGATTTACTGATTTAAAAGCTTGGCAGGAAAGCAGAGGGCTTGTTCTTGTCGTATATCGTGCTACACAAACGTTCCCTACCGAGGAGCAGTTTGGTATTACGAGCCAGATGAAGCGGGCAGCTGTTTCGGTCTCTTCAAATATTGCAGAAGGATTCAGTCGTGGCTCAATGAAAGATAAAGTACATTTTTACATTATGGCGCATGGTTCTCTTACGGAGTTGCAGAATCAGGTAATTTTATCGCGCGATCTTGGCTTCGTGACCGATGCTAATTTTCGTGAATTTGTTGAGCAGGCCGAACGCGCAGAGAAATTACTCGTGGGACTGATAAAAGCATCAAAGGAGCGAATGTGAAACGTCTATCTTCTTCCGTCTATCTTCTTCCGTCTGGGAGTACCCGATGAAAGTTAGCCTGAATATCGTTAAACAGTACACCAAGGTCGATCTGAGCGTCGATGAGCTCGTGAGTAAGCTCAACCAGCAGCTCGGCGGCGTCGAGCAGGTCACGGACCTGGCAGACAAATACAAAGACGCGGTGATTGTGCGCGTTCTGAGCGCGGTGAAGCATGACAATGCCGACAAATTGAGCGTTTGCATTGTCGATGACGGTGGAGCAGTCGCTGATGTAAGCCGTGATCAAGCCGGCCATGTGCAGGTTGTGTGTGGAGCGCCCAATGTGCGAGCAGATATGTTTGCGGTGTGGCTACCGCCGAAGTCGACCGTGCCGGCAAGCTACGAAGATAAAGAGCCATTCGTGCTGGATGTTCGTGAAATCCGCGGTGTGCTGAGTAACGGCATGCTCGCTGCGGCCGACGAGCTTGCCATCGGTACCGACCACGAAGGGATTATAGAAATCGATCCGAGCGAATGGCGCCCGTATACAACCGAGCTCAAGCCCGGTGCTAGTTTTGCCGCTGCCTACGGCCTCGACGATACGATTATCGATATCGAGAACAAAATGTTCACCCATCGCCCAGATTGCTTTGGGCAACTTGGTGTGGCCCGAGAAATATCAGCTATCCTTAAAGGCTTACCCGCCGATAGCAACGATGTAGATACCAGGTTCACCAACCCGGATTGGTATTGGGTGAAACCAGCTTTTGAACCTGGCAAGGGTCTTGAGTTGAAGGTCTTTAACGATGTTCCCGATAGAACACCACGATTCATGGCAGTTGCAATGCAAGCTGTGGCCGTCGGTTCGAGTCCGCTGTGGTTACGGTGTGCGCTTGTAGCACTTGGCAGTAAGCCAATCAATAACGTGGTGGATATTACTAACTACGTCATGCTTATGACGGCTCAGCCGACACATGCCTATGATTATGATAAGTTACGTGGGGCTGCGCTAGGCGTACGCATGGCGAAATCCGGTGAGGAATGTTCCCTCCTGAATGGCAAGTCGTATGTACTTACAGAAGATGACATCGTGATAGTTGATGGTGAGGGTATCATCGGGCTTGGCGGTGTGATGGGCGGCGGCAACAGCGAAATATCGGCCGAAACAAAAAATGTCGTGTTTGAGTGTGCTACCTTCGACATGTATACGGTGCGCAAAACCAGCATGCGCCACGGTATCTTTACCGATGCGGTAACGCGGTTTAATAAGGGCCAGTCTCGACTCCAGAATGACCGCATACTAGCTTGGTTAATGACATTTGCAGGCCAGTTGAGTCACGCTGAACAAGCAAGTGCCGTGTTCGATTTGCCAGGTAATACAGGCCAGCTAGATGATGTTTCACTGAGTGGCGAGATTCCTATTAGTGCTGATTTTATCAATGCACGACTTGGCTCAAAGCTTGAGCAGTGGCAAATTGGTGGCTTACTAAGACGTACTAACTTTGCTTCATATCCATCAGATGACAAAAGCATGTTGTTGGTGACGGCACCTTTCTGGCGTACGGATATTGAGTTGCCCGAAGACATTGTGGAGGAAGTTGGCCGTCTGTATGGCTTTGATAAGCTCCCCCGTGAGTTGCCGATGCGCAGTATCAAGCCAGCCGCCCAGAACCCAAGTGTCGTGCTTAAGCAACGCATTCGCCACAGTCTTTCGAGAGCGGGTGCAAACGAAGTGCTGACGTATAGTTTTGTACACGAAAATGTTCTCAGGCGTGCCGGCCAGGACCCGGCCGATGCCTACCGACTGGGGAACGCTCTCAGTCCGGATTTGCAATACTATCGTCTGACGCTGATTCCAAGTTTGCTCGGACAGGTGCACGGCAATGTAAAAGCCGGCCATGACAGTTTTGCTTTGTTTGAGATTGGTAAGGGTCACACCAAAGATCAACTTGACGATGCGGGATTACCAAAGGAATTTGAGTGCGTTGCCAGTGTTATTACTGACAAGAGAAAGACGGGCGCTGCTTACTATCAAGCAAAACGTTTCGTCGAAGAATTGCTTCGCGAGTTTGGTCTGCGTGCCAGTGTCACATACGAGCCGTTTGTACTTGACGCTATGACCAAGAAGGCTGCTTATTTTGCGCCAGGACGTACTGCCAGCATTATCGTTGACGGTGAGCGTATTGGCCGCGTCGGCGAGTTTACGCCTACGGTCAGACAGAACTTCAAACTACCCGATTATAGCGCCGGTTTTGAGCTTAGTCTCACCAAGCTCCTTAAGCTCCAGCGCCCGCACGGTTACGTGCCTTTATCGCGTTTTCCCCATGTCACCCAAGATATATCAATTAAGCTACCGGGCGAGGTAAGCTACGGCGATGTCTATCAGCTTGCCCAACGCACGCTTGCGACCACCTTGCAGCCAGACACGACCGCACACATTGTGCCCTTTGCCATCTATCAACCCCCCGAAGGCGCGGCGCGAACAATCTCACTCCGTATAGAAGTGACACATACTGATCGTACTCTCACGGAGGCTGAAGTTACGGGATACCTCGAGGGTATTGCGGCCGCAGCTGCCGAAGCATATCCCGTACCGGCTGATGTGTAACCAAATGTATTGAAATATAATTAAGAAAGTGCTATAATAAAAAGTTGATGAATATATCTGAGAACTATTTTCGTGAGTCTAATTCCATGCCGAAAGGCCTTGAATATGTGGGCCACTCGGCCATGTACGGGGTCGGTTTAATTGCGGATTTCGTGGGTCTCGACTGTGCTCCACAGCCAAAGCCAACGATTGAGGTAACGCATAGTCTTGCGGAGTTAGACATGGTAATTGCCCGTATTGCAGCAGCCAAACGTCCCCAATAAGCTACTAAAGCGACACTCATTAGGATTCTAGGGGTAAATTGCACACTCAGTGTAATTGTGCGATAGTTCACGTTCTATAATCGATTTTTACGCTATACTGCGCTCAGAGGCCTTCCGCTCTCACGTCAACCATAACGCTACGGAGGAAAAGCGCATGGGTTACGTACCGGATCGATTACGGGAACCAATCTCACCAAGAGTAGGGGAAGTTGATGTCTCGGCTATGAAAAGCGCCGAGAAAGAGACGCTTGCGGGCGCCTATTACAATGAACTGACGACCGCCTGGAATGGATTGGCAGAATGGATTCGTGACTACCCGATGCATTTTGCGCCCATATGGCAATCTGGGCGCCATAAAAATGCACCCTTTGAGGCCATGAAACAACCCGCGTTGCCGCTCGCCTTATCGCACAATACCACTCCAGCCCGGATGCTTTTCGTGACGGCTACAGGCCTCCACATTGCACCGGTAGTGACTATGCCTGGTAGAGCGGCGGTGTATCCTGAGTGGCATCACGATACCGATCGACGACATACCTACGAATATAGTAATGGTGCTTTGCTCATACAACATGGCCCCGCTGCTGCGCGTATGCTTGATGTTTTTCGTAAATATGTCATAGGACTCTATAAAATACGGCCGAACCAGCCCTATGAAGTTCAGTCCCAGGATAACATCGCTCGGGCACCATCCTTATCAACTATCCCACCCATTATCAGAGACGCACGGTTCTATATGACTATGAATGGTTACTACCGAGCGGTATATCCAGGCAGCAAGCAGCCTGATTTTCCTTTTCGCGCTGGTATGGCCTCGCGTGGTTGGAATACTGCGCAGGTGCATGATGTATTCGTCGAGCTCACGGAGCTAGGAATGCGCCTCGGCAGGATTGCGGTACAAGAACAGCCGGAGTCACCCAGTGATCCTTCGGACATGCCTCAAGCATCGTAGAGAGTATGTTTGTAGAGAGCCCCCTGGCAGCAATTACCCTTTGTCAGTAAAAGAAAAGTTGTTTGCGAATGATTCTTCGACAAGCCGGCCGCATAGCATGGCAATGCGCTTATCGAGCTGTTGCCAACGTTCTATAATCGCCCCACTAGCCATAGGCGAGGTATTCGCTGCTTGGGGTAGGTGGTGTACTAGTTTCGCTGTAAATTGCGTTTCCAGCTGCCGGCGCTCTACGGTATCATCCATTGCTTGCTGCCAAACAAAATCAAGTACCGCTGGGGACAGTGGTTGATGTGCGCGGGAGCTAGGAGACTGGATATCAGATTCCATACGTTACTTCTTGTGAGCACTCATAGTAGTTGAAGGTACCACAAATTGCAACAATATGACAGAAATATATACCAGATGCGTACATACAGATGCCAGTCCCATTGCTATAGTAATGGTATGAAGATTAGCGTAGTGGTGAAGCCGCATAGTAAACGCCCCGCTGGATGCGAAAAACAAGCTGACGGTAGTTACGTGCTGTATACTCGAGCGCCAGCCGTTGAAGGTATGGCGAACAAAGAGGCTCTTCGTATGATTGCGAGTGAATTCGGGGTACCGATCTCTGCGGTACGTTTATCCAGCGGGGCGCGTAATGGCCATAAAATATTTGAGATTCAGGGATAAGACAGGTATTTATATGTTATACGCGGACGGCGCTATCGAGATCGACTAGGCGGATGGCAGCGAGAGCGAGGACATCTAGGCCGTGGATAGGTGGTGCAATCTGCTGCCATTCTTCGGCTCCCGGGAACCGGCGGATATCAGGATGGGCATAGGGATGGACGACAGTATTCTCGCTTAGTAGGGGCGGTTCGGCCTCGTCTTCAAGCCGGCTGTTGGCGACAACCAAGGGTAGTCGATACGTGCGGCCGGTTTCAAGTTGCGCCCAGCGGACGCCTGGGGCATTTGGGTCCTCTTGATCGGGCACGATAATCGGCCAGCCCCTTACGAGCATGTCCTGTAACTGCTTGCTGGGGCTAATGTTGTAGCGATGGGCAACAGTGGGGTCAGCTTTGTGTGCGGGTCGGCGGAAGGCTACAGGGTGGATATGGTGCTTTTGCATATATGCCAAAAACTCATCGGCGCGACGGCACGATGCATTCGCTTCCATACCCAAGGGCAAACAAGCTGGTGCTGGGGGCGCATCGGCATGACGAAGTTGTTCTATACGTGCTATAAGTTCTGACATATCTGTCTCTTTAGTCTAGCGGACGATTATATACCCATTTTTTATTATTACAACAACCTTTTATACACCTTCCAAAACCCCTGTTATTGGCTAGTCAACCGCGCGGTAGTACAAAAATTCTTTAGCTGCCTCTTCCGGTCCTCGTAGCAGGATATGGGCGAGGACAATTGCAGCCGCAGGCGTAGGTGTCGCATGCTCGGCAAACTCGGCATAGCTACCCAGTGTATCTTCGGTCAATTCAGTGGATTGCGCGTACGGTGGAACACAGCCAACATACCATCTAGTATCACCCTTGCCGCCCTTGAACACACCGGTGCTAATAGGGTTTACGGAGGCGATTACTGCTAACTCACCAGTTTTACTAGGGAATCGGCTATACCAGAGCGCGCTGCGCATACCGGGTTGGCCCGGGAACGGTTCACCAACTGGTTCAATGCCGAGATGCGCTAAACTCTCAAGCCGTGTGGTGTCAAGGTGATTCCGTAAGTCAGGGCGAAAGTTCCTATCGATAGTTTTTAGAGAATGTACCTCCGCATATGGATGTATCGCTGTCATGGGGTAATATAGTACCATCATAAATTGATATGTAAATAGTCTTATGCTGTCTGTTGGCAGCAACTGTGAAAACCGAGTTTTCACGGCACCCTGGTGGGGGAGCGAGGTGTATACTGGGTGATAGTAATTGGAGGTGCTATATGAGAACTGAGCGTCGTAATCTTGCTGCCCAACAGAGTATTATCCATACCTTTTTTCGGGATGATGAGGGTAATTTAGCCATTTGGGAGGTACCAAACGTGCCGCTTATCGTGGCGATGGTTGGTGCGCTTCTGCAGCTACTGACCAGTGGGAAGTTCTCGAACCTGATGGGGCTTATTTTTTTTGGAGCCATCTTTACATGGTCATGGCTGGAGATCGCCTATGGCGTAAGTTTGTTTCGCCGTGTTTTGGGCGTTATCGTGATCGTCGCCATTGTGTGGACCCGTCTGTAATGACTTGTTTGTGGGGTAGTAACTATGGCACACTGTAAGTACTAAATTTGGAGGATATGTATGTCAACAACGCCGATGCGTCATAGAATATTTGCAGGCTTAGGGGCCGCCCTGTTTCTCTTAACAGCATCTGCCCTTACGATTGCAGTCGTGTACGACATGGTGAGCAATAAGAACAATGCGACGACCACGCCGGCTACAACCACGGCTAGTTGTAGTATCGATGGCACAGTTGCTACCACCGAGACATTACCTGCGCCAGCTGTCTACAAGCCGAGTGGCGCCGTATCGGCGCTTGAGTCGACTGATTTGACGGTTGGTAGCGGTGCTACCGCCAAGAGTGGAAGCTGCTTACAGATGAAATACTATGGTACGCTCGCCAGCGATGGTACGATGTTTGACCAGAACTATACGAAGCAAACGCTGTTCCAGTTTCAGCTCGGTGCCGGACAGGTGATTCCTGGCTGGGACCAGGGCCTCGTCGGTATGAAGGTAGGTGGCACTCGTCGCCTAGTTATACCGGCCAGCTTAGCTTACGGTGCGCAGGGAAGTGGAAGTGTGCCTGCCAATGCCACGCTTGTATTCGTTGTAAAGCTTATTAGTATTAAAAGTTAAGGGAGACCTATGCTCGAAGATTTTACCCCCGTTGAGACAGTAGCAGAATTACAGATTATTGATCGTACCGTTGGTAGTGGTGAGACTGTGCAGCCAGGTGCGACCGTAACCTGTCACTATACCGGTGCTGTGGCCAAAACGGGCACAGTCTTCCAGAGCTCACGTGATTTTGGGCGTCCCATCAGCTTTCCACTGAGTGGCGTCATTGCCGGATGGACCGAAGGCGTTCCTGGTATGAAAGTCGGTGGCACTCGTCGGTTACTCATACCGGCTGGCAAGGCATATGGCAGCACTCCGCCGTATGGTTCGGGCATCCCTGCTGATGCAGACCTTGTATTTGATATTGAATTGGTGTCGATAGATTCGTAATTATATTGGAAATTGGATGGCGCCGTAGATGGTGGCTATAGCCAGCTTGCTGTAGGGTACTTTTTGGCCGAATTTGTGTAAAAAGCACAATATATAGCGCCTTGACGAATCTGCTTACGCTAGCTATACTAGGTGGTACGAGTTTAGACAGTAAAATAAAACTGCCAAAACGGAAAAAATAATCAAGCGACAGCTCACGTGGAGGGGGCTCTCAAATGGTCAAAAACATAACGATATTCACTACCAAAACTTGTGCCTACTGTCCAATGGTCAAACGGTACCTTACGGCGAAAGGTTTACCATACGATGAGGTTAATCTCGACGATGAACCACATCGCCAGCAAGAAGCTCTGGCTATTTCTGGTGCCCTGACTGTCCCCGTAACAGTTATAACGAGGCACGACGATTCGCAGCAAGTCGTTGTTGGCTACAACCTAGCAAAGCTGGCACCTGCTGTCGCGTAGTAGCAGGCAAGAAGATTTCAGGAGGCGCTGAGTAATTGGCGCCTTTTTCATACACAAGAACGCAGAGTATACATCGTGGGATATGATATACATAATGTAGCGGGAGTAAAAACCTATGAAAGCTATAGTAATACGGTCAGCCGAAGCACAACCTCGGCGTCCTTTCGGCGGCTTTGAGAGTACCCACGAACTGGGGCGACGCATCCGTATTGACGGCCGTCTACTGGGCAAGCATGTACTTGTAAGTTACGGCGTAGAGAATTTGGTTGACGAAACAGGTACGGTGACTGGACAACAAATTCATGCGCTTAGGGTGGTGCCCGCCGGTCCAGTGATAGCACTAAAGTCACAGGAGTTGCTCGGCGAGAAAGAGGCGGTTGATATGGGGCTTGAGCGCATTGCGCGGGGCTCATTGCCAGAGGACTCTGCTGAGCTACTACAGGAAGGCTATGAAAACTTTAATCGTGTGCAAGCACGCACAGAAGCATTCCTATTAAAAACTCTCCGACAGTTTACTCAAGAGCCATAGATACACGGAATACTCAAACTAGACAGGAAAAGTATCTTAATGTAAACTATTTACATTAACACAGCATATACAGGCCACAGTTTGGTGGCGTACAATATAACGGAACAAAGGGAATAAAGAGGGGAACTACGTGAGCGACGAGACAAACAGGCATGATGTGATAATGATTGGCGCTGGGCCGGCGGCTTTGAGCGCGGCTATCTATACGACCCGTGAAGATATTGATACGTTACTATTTGAGAAAGGTGTACCAGGTGGTTTGGCGGCCGTGACTGACCAGGTCGATAACTATCCGGGCTTTCCAGATGGTATTGCTGGTTTAGACTTGGCGGCTAATCTGCAAAAGCAGGCTGAACGGTTTGGCGCTGTCATAGAATTTGGCGAAGTGATAGCCTTGCACGATGAAGGTAAATGGAAGCGGCTCGAGACCACAAGCGGTGATATGTATGCTAAAGCTCTTTTGATTGCGACCGGCAGCGACTACAAGAAGTTGGGTATACCGGGCGAAGCTGAGTATTACGCTCGCGGTGTCCATTACTGCGCAACCTGTGACGGTGCATTCTATCGTGATAAACGATTGGTCGTGGTCGGTGGTGGCAATTCCGCCGTCCAGGAAGCCATGTTTTTGACGCGATTCTCGTCTCATTTGGATTTGGTGGTTCGAAGTAAATTGCGGGCGAGTGAAGTTTTGCAGAAAGAGCTGCAGAAGTTCGTGAAAGGCGGTAAGATTACCGTTCACCTAGCTACGACCACAGATGAAATTGTCGGTGATGCAGACGGTAAGGTCGTGAAAGTGGTTGGCACCAATAAGACGACCGGTGAAAAAATCGAGATAGAGACTGATGGTGTCTTTATTTTTGTCGGCCTAAAGCCCAATAATGAGTTCCTTGGTGGCCAACTTGAGACGGATGAGATCGGACTCATCAAGACGGACGCGAACCTGATGTCGAGCATGAAGGGCGTATTTGTGGCTGGTGACATCCGCAGCGGTGCTACCATGCAGGTGGCCAGCGCTGTCGGTGAAGGCGCCACGGCAGCTCTCAAAATTCGTGAGTATCTTGAGGGACACCACGATATCCAGCTCGAAGTTTAGGCTTGAGCGACATAAGGGGGTGAAAACTTATGGTACAATTTTGCCATGTCAGCAAATGGCGAGATTTTAAGTGAAGGTGAGGTCACTCGCATAAGACAATTGCGCACCACCGGAGAGCTCGTTGATTATGATGCTGGTAGTACATCATCAGGTTTTAGTTACGAAGGCACTAGCCTAGATCCGGCGCGCCGAATTGAAGCTATATGCGCGATTATCGGGGTTGAGGTTGAGAGTTGGCCAAAAGGACTTAAATATTTGTCGATTAACGAAAGCTCACTTAAGGGGGCAGATCTTAACCCGAGAAGGAGAAGCCTTGCAAAAGCGGGGATTCCGCTTGGTGATTTTGTCGTGCGTACGGCATTCTCAAGCCTAACCATTGAGGGTGGTGGCGATGGCGATTATAATAACGCCGTTGTTATAGTACGAGCAACAGACGGTACGCAGGTAAAAATAATCGCCGAGGGCGATTGGTGGGACTCGAGCTTTGACGCTGAAGTTTCACAAAGTGATGACATAGGGTTTGAAATTAGATATAGAATTTCCACATAAATACCTATAGGTCGGCATAACCACTGTAGTAGTCGTAGATGATGCGCTCTCGTGGTACGCCGGTGGCTTCGAGTGCGCCCCCGAGTGTTTCGACGAATGTCTGGCTCCCAGAAAGGTAAAGTAAGCTGTCCGGTGAATCGTATAACCGTATTTGGTTAACAGTCAAGCGCTCGGGGTAGGCAAGTTCCACTCGATGTTGAAATGTGAGAATTGGTATGAGCGAGGCTAGCTTGGCATCCTGGCTGCTCCTGACCCACAGTAGACTAATGGGATGAATAAGTCCGTGCAGCGTCACTTCTTGTAGCATGGATAAATAACTGGCCAGTGCTATACCTTGGGCGATGAGGATAATAGGGGTAGTTTCGAGGCGTGGTAGGATTGCATCACCGTGTGGTTCGTCTATGTACATAGTTGCTCCCGGATCTAATTCCGACAGAGGTTGCTTAAATACGCTCAGTGGCGGATCGAGCCGTGTGATAAAGCGAATGGTGGAGTCACTCGGATGTGAAGTGAAGGAGAAGGTTCGATGCTGTTTGCCACGTGGGTCGGCGATAGGGTAGGGGAAGGTGAAGCGGGCATATTGGCCGGGTACATACTCAACTGGTTTCTTGGCAATAAAACTATACTGCCATACATCATTAGCTAACAATTTCTTTTCAACAAATTCCAAGTGTTGCATAGCCTCTAGTGTATCATCGCGACACCTGGGTTATTTCTTTTCGAAACGGTCAGGGAAATCGGTGATGACGCCATAAAGATATGGTGCCCACTTTTTAGCACGCTGCGGATTATTCATCGTGTAAGCCGATATCTCGTAGTTACTGCGCCACATCGCCCGTAAAAAGCCGCGCCATAACCACTGCTGCTGCATGCTAATGCGTTTCGTCCCAAGTTCATTACAGATATGGCGTGCCCGTAGGCTTGACCACGACTCATTTACTATAAGCGTAATGGTGGGGAATTCCTTCCGCGCCTGAGCTAAGATTTTTGCATCGAACGAAGCAATGCGAAATTCATCAAGCCGCCAACCCTTGGCGAGGTAGTACTGGATGATTTCGAAGGTTTTTCCAGGTTTTTCACCAGGCTTAATCTCTATAATGAGAGGACAACGATGTGCAATAGTACGAATAGTGTGGTCAAGCGGTGCAAGGTCTGACTTGTGTCGAAGGAGCTCGGCATAGGTGGTGTGCCGGATACTCAGTTCTGCGCCAGATGCATCGACGATGGCCGGGTTGTGGCTGAGTACTACTACGCGATCTTTGGTCATACGCACATCAATCTCAACTTCATCAACGCCGTGCTTGATGGCTTTCTCTATGCTCGCAATGGTATTTTCTGGAGCGAGACCTCTAGAACCGCGATGTCCAATGATTTTCATGCCACTCTCCGTGCCTCAGTTGCCCATGAGCTCAAAATATGAAGTGAAGATGTCATATGTAGTAGTGTACAATAAAACCATCGAGTGTGGCATGTGATACGCGGTGCTATTGCCGCTCGCCACAAATATAACAGCCAAAGGAGATTATGATGGCAGATTTTAACAAAGTACTAACGCCAGGTGATTATAAACAGGGCCTCGTAAATACGGTTGTAGAAATTCCACAAGGCAGTATTCTCAAGATTGAGTGGGACCGTGAGCATGCAGCCTTTATGATTGATCGGGTTGAGCCTCGGATTTACGCCAAGCCCGTTAACTACGGTTTTATCCCACAAACAACTGATGAAGACGGTGATGAACTCGACACCCTCGTAGTGTGTGATGAACCGATTCCAACTGGTGTGTGGCTGCAGGCGAGAATTATCGGGGTGTTGAACTTTATTGATGATGGCGAGGCCGACTACAAGATTGTCGTTGTACCAGCAGATGACCGTAATACCGGTGATTCGGTGAAGTCACTCGATGATCTCGGCATGCGTTGGAAGCAGATGATTGCAGAGCACTTCAGCCATTACAAAGACCTCAAGAAGCCTGGCACCACTCTCGTCGAAGGTTGGGGTGACATTGAAGACGCGAAGAAAATTATCGCCGAATCCATCAAACGTTACCAGAATAAATAATGCTAATGCGTAAGGTTATTCCAGAAAATGCGGTCTTGATTCCAGACACCGCAGAGTGTGTGTTTGAGGGAGAGGTCTTTACGGTATACCAATGGCCTCAGGAAATGTACGATGGCAGTACGGAAACGTTTGAGATGATTCGACGTGATGATGCTGCTGGTGCCATTTGCGTTGTTGACGGCAAAATAATCGTACAGACTGAAGAGCAGCCTCACAGTAATCCTCGAGTGAATTTTCCGGCTGGTCATGTTGATCCAGGTGACAAAACCACGCTAGCCGCCGCTCAGCGAGAGGTTAGAGAAGAGACGGGCTATACCTTTAAAAACTGGCGGCTCATAAAAGTCTGGCAGCCATATGGTAAGATCGAGAGCTTCGTCTACCTGTATCTTGCCTGGGAGGTTGAATCTCAAAACGAGCCAATCGAAATGCCCGGCGAACGTATTACGGTACATTACCTATCATTTGATGAAGTGAAGCAGAAGGTCTATGCCCGCGAAGGTTTTTTAGGTGATGATATTGATATTTTCGAAAAGGTTTCAAGCCTTGACGAGCTACGCATGTTGCCAGAATTTGAGGGAACGACCGTTGACCGTTAGTATGCTAAAGCTTCCCGTCGGTCTCCGAAAAGAATTCCTCTAAATACGCTTCCATGAAACTATGCCGGTGTTCGGCTATGCGCTTAGCTTCGTTTGTATAGAAGCGGTCCTTCAGAAGTAATAATTTTTCATAAAAATGATTAATAGCAGGGCCACGTGAGTTTTTGTAGGACTCGAAGTCTGCGTGAAGAGTTGGCTTTACGGCAGGGTCATATATAGGGCGCTGCTTGGCACCACTATACGCAAAGGTGCGGGCAATCCCAATGGCGCCGATGGCATCAAGTTTGTCGGCGTCATGGACAATTTGTGCTTCAATTGTTTTACTTTCACTTGGTACGCCGGCACCTTTGAATGAGGTGGTGCGGATAATTTCCTCAATGTGATGAATAATTTCGCCATCCACACCGATAGATTCGAGCCAGGTACGAGCGGCTTGCGGGCCTGCTTCGAGGTTGCCGTCGTTGAATTTCCAATCGGCGATATCGTGCAAAAGTGCTGCGAGCTCCACTACGTACCGGTCGGCTGTTGGTTCGGTTTTGGCTATGTTCTGAGCCAACCGCCATACGCGGTACATGTGCCAATAGTCATGTGCGCCCTCACTCGTTTTGAAGGTGTCCTCAAGATACGCTCTGGTCTTTTCTATGATGTCTGCTTGTCTCATGCTGCCTATTGTAGCACTGGCTGGGTAGTTTTAACCTTGGCAGGGCTAGCAGGGTGCTCTACAATAGAAGCACAAGCGATATCATTCTAATACCTAAGGGAGCGTATGAAGACAAAAGTAGCTATCAATGGATTCGGCCGAATTGGGCGCAATGCCTTTAAGATTGCCTTTGCGCGGGATGACCTAGAAGTTGTTGCCGTTAATGACCTGACCGACACCAAGACGCTTGCCTATTTACTGAAGCATGACACGAATTATGGGGCCTACGAAAAAGAAGTGACCTATGACGACGAAAACATTATCGTAGACGGTAACTCCGTTCGAGTACTCGCCGTAAAGGTGCCAGCCGAACTGCCGTGGGCAGCTATGGGCGTCGATGTTGTGATTGAAAGCACCGGTCGTTTTACAGACAAAGAAGGTGCCAGTGGACATATCCAGGCTGGCGCAAAACGAGTGGTAATTAGCGGGCCAACTAAGAGTGACGGTGTGGACACCATAGTATTGGGTGCCAACGATGACAAACTAGAGAATGCAACTGAGGTACTCAGTAACGCTAGCTGCACAACCAACTCTCTGGGCGCAGTCATGGCCGTGCTCGACAGTGAGTTTGGCGTCGAAAAATCTATGCTCACGACAGTGCACAGTTACACCGCCAGCCAAGCCGTGCAAGATGCTCCATCCAAAGATCTCCGAGAAGGACGTAATGCAGCTGAGAATATTGTACCGACGACGACAGGCGCCGCCATCGCGGTAACCCTAACACTGCCACAGCTTAAAGACAAGTTCGATGGAGTTAGTGTGCGGGTACCTACCCCTGTAGTCAGCCTCAGTGATATCACGGCCCTCCTTAAGCGTAACGTCACCGTTGAAGAAGTGAACGAAGTCTTCAAGAAAGCCGCTAAAGAACCATACTACGAGGGCATATTGGCCGTAAGCGAAGAACCACTTGTCAGCTCTGACTATGTTGGCAATAGCCATAGCGGTATTGTTGATTTACTCCTTACGAAAGTGGTCGACGGAAACCTTATTAAGGTTATGGTCTGGTACGATAACGAGTGGGGTTACAGCAATCGCTTAGTCGAAGTTGTAGCTGACACCGGAAGGCTGCTCCAACGGAGCTGACAAGACAATAGCGCATGAGTGTTTCCGAAGATGACGGAATGCTTATCAAGCCGCAAGTGATACCGGCGTCTAGTCCCCTCGTGCAGAAGCCGCATGATGAAGTCGAAGAAAAGAAGCGTCGTATTGACGAAGCACTGGAACATTATGAGAGTATACATCCAGGGGCTGGTGTGGTGGCACCGAGTACGCCAACGGCGGCTTCTCATCATGCTGCCTCCGCCCCGCTTCCAGCTCATCTACCAAAGAAAACAAGTCCGTTATTTACCGCTCATGCCCACACGGCCCACCGTACCAGGCCAGCCAAACAAACCGTAGCAGTCCCTAAAGACCCGGCTGAGCTGGGGGTTATCTTGCCGACGCACATAGATCCAGATGCTCCTATTGCAGCTGCGGTTCAGGCTGTCAGGCAACGCGAAGCCGAACGTAAGGCCCAGGAAGAAGCGGAGGCTACTGAACCAAATAGTCGCTATCAGCAGGCTGTATCAGTCGACCTGGGTATTTTTGTCTCCAAAAAGTTTATAGGCTTCGGGGTGGCCTGGTTGCTCGCAATCCCAGTAGCTATCATCTTGTATCATGCTACATCCAATATAAGCCTTATTACAGACTCAAAAATTCTCGATGTACTGCTGCTCATTGTTGAGTATGCCCTCGGTGCATATGGAGCATTCGGTTGGATTCCGCTTGTGGTATTCTATATGCGTGAATATAAAAACCAGTGAGGGTGGACAATGAAAATATTTATAGGGGCTGACCACAACGGTTTTGATCTTAAAAAAACGTTAGCAGATTATCTTATCCGCGGTGGCTATGAAGTAGTGGACGAGGGCGATGCCGAGAAGCATCCAGACGATGATTACCCCCAATTTGCTTCCCAAGTTGTCCAGGCTATGGCGGCCGATCCATCGGCTGACGTCTGTGGCATATTGATTTGTGGCAGCGGTCAAGGCATGTGTGTCGCAGCGAATCGGTACAAGGGTATCCGGGCTGCGCTTGGCTATGATCAAGAGTCAGCTCGCAGTGCCCGTAACGATGACGATGCCAACATTCTCTGTCTCCCGGCGCGATCGTTGGAGTTTGAACAAGTCGTTGGCATTGTCCACACTTGGCTGATGACGCCATTCGCTGGTGCACCACGTTTCAAGCGCCGCGTAGAAGAACTCGACGAACTGGGCTAGGAAAGGATTTTATATGGCAGTCACAATATGTCCCACAATCATGACAGATGACCCTGATGTATACCGTACACAGATAGAAGAAACTGCCCGCTATGCCACCCGAGTCCATATTGATCTAGGCGATGGTATTTTTACGCGCCAACTGACCGCTATTGAAGATGTCTGGTGGCCGGCTGGTATGCGGGCGGATTTGCACGTGATGTTTCAAGAGCCATTTCGGCACATTGCCGCCCTTAAAGCTCTCGCGCCTCAGCTTGTCATTATTCACGCTGAGGCAGATGGAGATTTTCTATCATTTGCACGCGAGATGCACCGTCATGGTATTGAGGTTGGCGTGGCATTGCTGCAAAAGACGCCAGCCGAGGCCATTATCCCAGGTCTTGAGGTGATTGATCATGTATTAATCTTTTCTGGCGCCCTTGGACAGCATGGCAGCATGGCAGATCTGGCGCTCCTCGATAAAGTTACGAAGCTCAAGCGGCTCAAACCACAACTAGAATTTGGCTGGGATGGTGGGGCTACTGATGAAAATGCACGCATGCTAGCTGAAGGTGGCATAGATGTCATAAATTGTGGTGGCTATCTGCACGGCGATGACCCACTTGCAGCATGGCACGCAATTCAAGCTGCAGTCGGGAACAACGAGTAGCTTTACAGGTTGTAGCGGTACGCCGTTTGGCTCAACACTTCCGAAAGCGCACAGCGGCTAACTGGTTGAGCGCATGCGGCTAATACTTGCACGTGGCGTACCATGGCCTCATGCTCAAAAGATTCAATTGTATTTTGGCTGTAATCAGAAGTCGCACATATTGTATCGTAAGGAATTGCCGGTAGGGCATACCGCAGCGGTGAAAAATCGCCGAGATCACATAGGCGAACCAGATGGGCTGGTACGTCAGGGCTAAGAAACTGCGGGTCAAGTGGGCGCTCTGGTAGGGCAATCGTCTTTTCAATTAGTCCTCTGCCAGCATTCTTTACTACATACGCTGTGGCCTCACCGATTCCTTTGATGATGGCGACCGGATCGTCTCCGTCTACCACGACAATTGGGGCCCCTTTCCGATCATCGTTGGGGCGGGGTGTAATAGTATGGGCGAAGTACTTCTCGGCATCGCCACAGACATAGTATTTTCCCTTTGTTATCATGGGGTGGGTGCTAAATTCAACGCCCGTTTTCATCGTCTCGTATACAACCTGTCCATACTCCGTCACGGGGTCTGCTTTATACGGAACGCGGCTCTTACCAACGCCTCGAGTGACCATAACGGCATCAAAAACGGTGCTTCTATCGACGTCTTTTACCGACTCGATTCGCGTAAGGTCCAGGGAGTAAAGGTCATAGTATATGGCTGAGAGTTGTTCTTGTGCGGACATGCCATTAAAAATACCATATCCGTCAGATTTATCCATAACCGGGTTATAGACGTTGCTGATATGGGGCTGTTTCGGTGTATAATCGTAAGCAAGATGGGTCAAACATATACATTGCTTGAATTGGAGGAGAAAGCGAACACGATACGTGAGGATATCATCCGCATGCTTGAACGTGCAGGTAGCGGCCATAGCGCTGGGCCACTTGGTCTGGCTGATATCTTTACGGCGCTGTATTTTGCCGTGTTGCGTCACGATCCAAAGAAACCTGACTGGGAAGATAGAGACATACTTCTATTGAGCAATGGTCACTGTGTGCCGGTACGCTATGCGGCTATGGCAGAGGCGGGCTATTTTCCGAAGGCAGAGCTTCTGACTCTCCGAAAATTCGGCAGCCGTTTGCAGGGGCATCCAGAGCGGTTACGGCTGCCGGGGCTCGAAAACACGAGTGGGCCACTAGGGAGCGGCTTAAGCCAGGGATGTGGTATTGCGCTGGGCCTACGAATGAATAAGCAACTGCACCGCCATGTCTATGTGACACTCGGTGACGGTGAACTCGACGAAGGCAATGTTTGGGAGGCCGCTATGCTAGCCCCGAAGTACGGCCTCAATAATGTAACTGCCATAGTTGACCGCAATAACATTCAGATTGATGGACCGACCGAGACAGTTATGCCGCTGGAAGATTTGAAGAAAAAATGGCAGAGTTTTGGCTGGCACGTTCTTGAGATTGATGGCAACGACATTGATGCGGTGATTGATGCTTGCGCCATGGCGAAGGCCATTACCGAAAAACCAGTCTGCATCATTGCTTACACCATACCCGGCAAAGGTGTGGATTTTATGGAGTACGATTTCCGTTGGCATGGGGTTCCTCCAAACCATGAGCAAGCGGTGAAAGCTCTGCATGAGCTACGAACGCTTGGTGGCAAGATACGAGGAGAGCACGAATAATGGCTGATTTACATCTAGTTGATATCAACAGTACGCTTGAGATGGCTGCTACCCGCGCTGGCTTTGGCTCTGGGCTTAAGAAGGCGGGCGAACTCGACGTGAATGTGGTGGCGGCATGTGCCGATTTAACGGGCTCGGTTAAGATGGATGCCTTCGCAGCAGCTTTCCCGGATAGATTTATAGAGATAGGCATTGGGGAGCAAAATCTGGTGACCGTTGGCGCTGGACTGGCGCTCATGGGCAAAATACCCTTTGTGAGCTCCTACGCGGCCTTTAGCCCGGGGCGTAACTGGGAGCAGATAAAGACAACGATATGTCTCAATGACGTGCCTGTGAAGATCGTAGGGGCTCACGCGGGGCTGTACACCGGTGCAGACGGGGCAACGCACCAGATGCTCGAGGATATTGCCCTGATGCGTGTGCTACCTGGCATGGTTGTAATGGCGCCGTGCGATAGTGTTGAAGCCGAGAAAATGACCCTGGCTATGGCAAAAGATTCTCGACCGAACTACATTCGAGTGGCCCGTGAGGCTACGCCCATCATTACTACTGCCGAAACGCCCTTTAAGATCGGGAAGGCCTATGTATTTAGTGAGGGCAAGGACGTCACCATTATTTCGACAGGGACCATGACTGCGCCGGCGCTCGAAGCAGCAGAGGGCTTATATAAGGATGGGATTGATGCCGAAGTGATACACGTGCCGACCATTAAACCGCTCGACGAGGCGACTATTCTCAAAAGCGTACGGAAGACTGGCTGCGTGGTGACGGTAGAAGAAGCGCAAGTCAACGGTGGGCTTGGTGGGGCAATCGCAGAATTACTCGGAGAGAACTATCCGGTACCAATGAAGCGCATTGGTATGCAAGATCACTTTGGTGAATCTGGTACGCCGGAAGAACTCCTCGAATACTTTGGTCTCGACGCCAAGCATATCCGCATGGCAGCGCACCACGTACACGAAATGAAACAGTAGATATAACGAAGGGAAATATAATGCCAATCACACTTCAGCAAGTTAGAGCCAACTGTACGAAAGCCCGTCAACGCATGCAAGACGCGCGGCAACAGCACTGGGCCTTCGGTGCCTTTAACCTTGATGATGAAGCTACGCTCAGAGCAGTAGCACGTGCCGCTCAGGCCAAGAACGCGCCAGTTCTGGTCGAGGTGAGTCAGGGAGAGGTGAGCGATATTGGGCTCGAGAATGTACGTGATATGGTCGATAACATCAAGTATGAGTACGGCGTAGAAATATATGTTAACCTCGATCACAGCCCTTCCGTCGAAGCTGCTAAGAAAGGTATTGACGCTGGTTTTGAGTTTATCCATATCGATGTCAGCCAGGCCAACCACGATGCATCAGACGAAGAAATTATTGCTGCCACGAAAGAGGTTGTGGAATACGCGAAGTTTACCGGTGCGCTGGTGGAGAGCGAGCCACATTATTTTGGCGGTTCATCGAATCTACACACCGAAACCATCGATTACGAAGAGATTAAAAAGACCTTCAGCACGCCAGATGGGGCCCGGGCCTTCGTGGAGGCAACCGGTATAGACACGTACGCCGCCGCCGTCGGCAACCTACACGGCAAATACCCAGTTCCGAAACAACTTGATCTTGAACTGCTGCAGCGAATTCGTGACGCCGTACAGTGTAATATTAGCCTTCACGGTGGTAGCGGCACGCCGGGCCACTTCTTTGAGTCGGCTGTTAAAATTGGCGTGACAAAGATCAATATCAATAGTGATATGCGCATCGCCTACCGAAAATCCCTCGAGAAAATCCTTGCCGAAAAGCCCGATGAGTACAGCGTCTCGAAGCTCATTAATGGCTACGTCGTCAAAGAAGTACAAAAAGTGATCGAAGAAAAGCTGGCTACCTTTAACTCTACCGATAAGGCAATTGTCTAGGAGATAGCGGGTATGGGTTTGTTTGATAATGTCCTAAAATCGCTCGACTCCACCCTGAAGGCTATCGAAGATGGTGCTCTCGAGAAAACATTCGTCCAGGCTGTAGATGCGCTCGACAGAAGTGTCGGTAAGGCTCCGGAGCCACTCGAGAAAATCGCTGGTATGCCAGAAAAGATTATCCATAACACTGAACAAAAAACGGAAAAGCTCCGCGAGACGGGCGAAAAACTCAAAGAGCAGATGAATAGGGCGGTCGAAACGATCAAAAAAGACTAGTGTTGCGTAGACTGGCGCGATTGTGACACAATAAGCACAAGCAATATGACTGAAAAGGTGGGGACTGTGAGTAAAAAACTAGATATCATTAGCATTGGTGATGTGGTGATAGATGATTTTATTGGGCTTGAAAAAGATCAGGCCTGGACCTACACCGATGATCACGGTATGAAAGTATTGGCTATGCCTTTTGGCACCAAGATACCATATGAGAGCCGTAACGTGATTAATGCGGTCGGTAACGCGAGCAACGCAGCGGTAGCGTTTACTCGACTCGGACTCGATACAGGGTTTGCCTCGAACGTCGGTGATGACCAGTATGGTCGCGATATCATCTCGGCACTTCACGAACAAGGTGTCGATGTCCGTTTCGTGAAAGTAAACCGCGGTAAGCACAGTAACTATCACTTTGTCCTTCGCTATGAAAGCGAGCGAACCATCCTCATCAAGCATGAAGAGTACGATTACCTTTGGCCCCAACTACACGACAAAGATGTACCAGCTTGGGTGTACTTCAGCTCTGTGAGCGAGCATGCGATTGCCTACCATGATGATGTCTGCGATTGGCTCGACCAATATCCTGAGGTGAAGCTCGCATTTCAGCCGGGTACTTTCCAGATGGACGCAGGTGTGGAGCGGCTCAAACGAGTGTATCAACGCAGTGAGGTCTTGGTGCTAAACCGTGAAGAAGCCGCGTTTGTAGGTGGCGGCAATCACGCAGACGTCCATGATCTTATCGATAAGTTACATGCTCTCGGTCCGAAAATAGTTGTGGTGACAGATGGGCCAGACGGAGCCTACGCATCTGATGGTACGCACTACTATAAGATGCCGTTGTACCCAGACCCAGCCGATCCAGTCGATCGGACCGGTGCTGGTGATGCGTTTGCAAGTACCTTGGTGGCACAATTAGCAAAAGGCCACAGTCTGGAAAGTGCTTTGCAATGGGCACCGATTAACTCTATGTATGTCTGCCAAAAGGTGGGCGCGCAGGAAGGGTTACTGACCGAGCACGAGCTTGAAGGCTGGCTCGCCAAAGCGCCCGAGTGGTACCGCGTCGAAACATTCTAGATACACAACCGTACACCGACCTATCGTCCTGAATATCTCTGTTACGAGTTAAGACTTATATAAGGACTTATATAAGTCGCTGAGCCGTGCGCCAAGTATCTGAGAGGGCTAGGCCCTCCTATGTCCTAAGCAATTGAGCAAAGCGAACCGGTGCCCTGCGCCGGCTTTAGAGCAGGAGGAAGTTCGTGTGTTTGAATTCACTTCAAAACACGCACGGAGGGCTAGGCCCTCCTATGTAATAGTGCTAAAGTATAAGCAGATATGTCGAGGGTATTAAGCACGCTACTTGGGGCACACGAGCCTGCCTTTCGCTTACAGATTCAGCAGCTAGAACGAGCCGCTGGTTCACCAAGCGCTGATATTCGTTTGGCGGTCGGTGTCATGCAGGCGACCAAAGCGAAAATTCGTGAGCTGGGGCTCGATCCAACAGACACAACGGGGCCGGAACTCTACGCAGCGCTGCAGGCGAGGCTCGTAAAAGATGAAACAAGGGTACGCTCAGTCCTCGACGTGAAGGCGGATGTGCAGCCAATAGACATCCTGCAAAGCGTTGGGCATCGCCTGACGCGGCTCGATCAGTACAGCGACCTCTTTACCATTAAGCACGTTGTCATGAAACAGATTATTCGAAAGCTGAAGCCCAAAGCAACGATGAAACGCCTGGGATACCGCAGCATGGATAGTATGCTCAAGCATGAGCCGATCGGACAGCTGCTGGCGGCTTGCCAGATTACGGAAGGTTCTGAATGGCAAAAAGCTCGACTCAGTGCGTACCAGAAGCTACAGCCGAAAGATTTTGAACCGAAACGAGCGGCCTTTATCGTGCCAACCACCAAGCAATGGCCTAGGCTGGCTAATGAGCATGCTGAGGTGCACAAACATCACCTTATCGCTGTCCCAGAACTCGGTACTATCGTTATTTTGCCAATGAGCCACGACTTAGCCGGCCTCGCAATTACGACATTTGTACTCGCATTGCACGAGCTGAATGATATGCGAGCATTGAGCACCTACTTAAAATTGCAGCAGGTACGACCTGACTTTGGTTCGGTAGTACATGATGCTATCGAGCAAGAGCCGATGACTGATGTGGAACTGGGTGGCAATAAACTATCGTGGCGGGCTGTCCACTGGTTCTATGGGCACGGACACGCAGCCTACCATCCCGATGTTTTTGAGCCACACGTGCAGCCAGAAGACCTAGCATGGCATAGCGTCGAGCGGTCGGTCGCACAGCTTCATCCTGTTTTAGAATTCTGGGAAGAAACGGAGCTGCTGGGACTGCTTGATGGCGAGGATGCCGTTTCACTCAATATACTCGATGTGGCGCTCGGAGTATGCAATGGCTTAAACTACCCAGAACGAGCGCTGCACCATATGCGTGAGGCATTGGGCCGCGAATTATTTGCTCGCTACTTGCACCAGGATAACTTGCAGACGATGTTGGCCGGTTCGCTTGATATGCAGTTGGCGCCAGAACTCGACTTCGACGACTAAGTGTTGTAGCTCTTATTGATCATCTTCACAATGGCATCAAAATCTTCGGTTATGGTGTAGATTTGCTCATCGCCATTAGAGATTAAGTGGTTCTTAAGTAGATTTTTGCGAATAAATTTGTCGAGATCTTTCCAGTACTTATTACCGACAAATACAATCGGGACAGGTGGCATTTTTCCCGTTTGGATGAGCGTAATGACCTCGAATACTTCATCGAGCGTGCCGAAGCCACCGGGAAAGCAGACAAACGCGTGGGTATAAAAGGTCATCATTACTTTGCGGGTAAAGAAAAAATTAAATCGCAAGCTATCGGTGGTGTAGGGGTTTAGGTGCTGTTCATGCGGAAGCTTGATGTTGAAACCGACCGATACATCTTCGCCATCAAAGGCGCCGCGGTTGCTCGCTTCCATGATGCCATTGCCACCACCAGAGATAATGGCAAAGCCATTCTCGGCCAGGCGAGCAGCCAGGTCATGAGCCATGTGGTAGTACTTTGTTTCTGGCGATAATCGGGCCGAACCAAAAAAAGTGACTCGTTTTGGGTACTTTTTGAGTATCTTGAAGGCTGCCTCGAATTCATCGTCACTGGTGCGGAGTTCGCGAGTTGATTTAGCGATGGCATTTTTTTGTGTGGCGGTCATCTGCCATACTTTTTGTTCGTGTTTGTGAGTGTGCATACGCACTAGTGTACGTGCTTACGGCTATTTTGGGAACAGTTTGTACGAAAGGTGGCCCCAGCCTATAATCATAAGCAACAAACTAACATGGAGAGAATGATGAACGGGAGAAATAACCAAAAAGGCACCGGTATTATGGAAGTGCTACTTATTGCTGTAGTTATTGGCATGGTTGGTTTTACTGGTTACTTCGTCTGGCATAGCCAGCAGGCTACTAAAAATACGCTTAATCAAACAGCAAAAACGAATACTTCTTCAAGTAAGGGCACGACGGATTCAAAAAGCGCGAATACCAAGTTGCGGAGTGCATCGATGGATGCTGCTGTCGGTAAAGATATTAGTTTTATGTACCCTCAGACGTGGAAACTTGAAACGAGCGTACTCCAAACATCGCCGTATATTGATCAAAAAGTAACGGTAAAATCGCCCTCGGGAAGTATGGCGGTAGTTTATGAGGCCAGTGATGGTGGTGTTGGTGGTAACTGCGATCCGGCGGAGCAGGGCGTGTTGACCTCACTCCATACTGAATCAGTTTCACTATTTAGCGAAGCTAATTACGTAGAAATGACATATACGAAAGGTATGGGCAGTGGGGATACTTCCTTTGCAGGACTTATGCAAAAGACCAGTATGAGTAGCGCGAAAGAGGGGAGCTCCTACTGTGACGTTTATCTGGCTGGTATCATAAGTTTAGCTGGTAGCTCGAGTAGCTCGCTACACCTAACGGCACATGTAGAATTTACCGACTCGAAAGTATCGACCGATGCCACAGCATTTCTGTCAGCACTTCAAAGCCCTGATTACGTACAGGCGAAATCAATACTGCTATCTACCGTAGTCAAATAGATTTCATCGTATACTAGTAGGATGGCAGAGTTTCAGCTACAGAGTAAGTACGAACCGAAGGGCGATCAGCCTGATGCAATTCGCGCCCTGACGGCGGGGCTTCGTGGCGGTGTCAAAGAGCAAACACTCCTTGGGGTCACAGGCTCGGGCAAGACGTTTACGATGGCCAACCTGGTGCAAAATGTTCAAAAGCCAACGCTGGTGCTAAGCCATAACAAAACCCTCGCCGCTCAGTTGTACGCTGAATTCAAGCACTTCTTCCCCGATAACGCGGTGCACTACTTCGTCAGTTACTTCGATTACTACCAGCCAGAGGCGTACATTGCCCGCTCCGATACATACATCGAAAAAGATAGCGCTATCAACGAAGAAATTGACCGCTTGCGGCACGCTGCCACCGATGCCTTACTGACGCGCAAAGATGTGCTTATCGTAGCAAGCGTGAGCTGCATATATGGCATTGGTTCGGTAGAAGATTATAATGGCCTCTCGATTGAAATCCAGAAGGGAAGCCGTTTGGTGCGCGATCGTTTTCTGCGACTGCTGACGGATATTCAGTATCAGCGCAATGATATTGATTTTCATCGTAGTACCTTTCGTGTTCGTGGAGATGTTGTGGATGTGTTTCCTGCCGGTGAAGAGTGGGCATATCGCATAGAGTTTTTTGGTGATGAAGTAACGCGTATCACGAGGGTCGATCCCTTAACCGGTGAAATTATGAAAGACCTCGATGCGTACAAGATATTTCCGGGCAGTCACTATGTGACGCCGCAAGATAAACTCAAAGTAGCATTAGGGCAAATTCAACTCGAGCTTGATGGTAGGCTGAAAGAATTTAAATCGCAAAATAAGTTGCTGGAAGCGCAACGGCTCGAACAGCGGACGCGATTTGACCTTGAAATGCTTGAAGAAACCGGTTTTGTGAAAGGCATCGAAAACTATAGCCGCTATCTGACAAACCGTGAGCCTGGTGAACAGCCGGCCACGCTTCTGGATTACTTTCCGGATGACTTTTTGCTCCTTATTGATGAGAGCCACATGACGATTCCGCAGGTGCGCGGTATGTATAATGGCGATCGGGCACGCAAGGAAGTGCTGGTAGAGCACGGCTTCCGTTTGCCGAGTGCTCTCGATAACCGGCCACTAACATTCGCCGAATTTGAGCGGCATGTCAACCAAGTAGTATATGTCAGTGCAACTCCTGCACAGTACGAACTCAGTCGAAGTCCTGAGCCGGCTCAGCAGGTAATTCGCCCGACTGGCCTGCTCGATCCGGAGATTGAAGTGCGCAAGATAGAGGGCCAGATCGATGACCTGATTGCCGAGATTCGTGATACGACCGCCAAAGGCCAGCGCGTACTCGTCACGACGCTCACAAAGCGAATGAGCGAAGATTTGACCGAATACCTCAAAGAGTTGAATATTAAAGTTGCGTATCTGCATAGTGATGTCGACACGCTTGATCGCACTGATATTCTGCGTGATTTACGGCTTGGCGTGTACGATGTTTTGGTTGGAATTAATCTTCTCCGTGAGGGCTTGGATTTGCCGGAAGTCTCACTAGTCGCAATCCTCGATGCTGATAAAGAGGGTTTTTTGCGGAGTGAGCAAGCGCTGATACAGACAGTCGGGCGAGCCGCACGGCATATTGATGGGCACGTCATTATGTACGCCGATCGCATTACCGATAGCATGCGGCGCACCATTGATGAAACAAATCGGCGCCGCGAAATTCAAGAAACGTATAACCATGAACACGGCATTACTCCAGTCGGCATCGACCGTGCTGTCGAGGACCGTATGAACACTGAGCTCCCAGCCGAAGCAAAACGAGCCAAGCTTGATCTCAAGAAAATTCCGAAGGATGAATACAAAAGCCTCATCAAAGACCTTACTGCACAGATGGACCTTGCCGCGGCTAACCTACAGTTCGAGCAGGCCGCCGAACTTCGTGACCTTATCGCCGAGATTAAAGCCAAAATCTAGCCGACTGTTTCATTATATTGTCAATTAATCAATTATACTGTATAAAAGTACAAATAACGATCAAGAAACAGGATGCGTCATGACTCGCATATCCAGGTTTCGACCGCTCAATGCGCGTCGGCTTGAGCACCGGCTCCATGCTGAATACCATAAAACGGTTGAAATACCTCGGCATCACATCATTGGACGGATGGCAGTAGGTTTCCAGGCGCAGCTCGATGCGGCATCCCCTCTTGGAGTATATCTTAACCAAGAGGGACTCGGCCTGTCATTGTTTGACCCATTCCTTGCTGAGGTAGGTTATCGCCCGTTTCGTACAAAGACAGAGCAGAACAACTTAGATACGCGAAGTATCGCAGGTCGTATCGACGACTTGGGGGGGTGTCTCGGTTAGGGCAATTACCGTACAGCGGACTAACGTACGCTTGTCAAGATTAGCGCTTCCGAGAAAAGAGCTAGAAGCCTGTCTGCTGCTTAGTTACGTTGACCATGCACTCGATAAGAAGGGCCATGATGTGACCGAGCAGCTATATGCGCAGCATGATTTACTAGTGACAGAATTTGGCGACGCAGACTACGCGGATCCGGTACTGCATTTTGGTGTTGTAACTGGCAACCATGGTATTGGCGCTAGTGGTTGGTTCGAGGACTATCTTCCTAGCGAATTAGAAAGCGTCATTCCCAAGCGTATAACATTACCACCAGTTTCACTCGTAAAATTACCACGATTACCAGATTGATGTATACTAAGTGACAATGGCAAAACTATCTCGCGAGGATGTCTTAAAGTTGGCTCGATTAGCCCGAATCTCTCTCACTGATGAAGAGGTTGAAAAGTATGCCGAAGAACTTAGCGCTATTTTGCAGTACGTCGAGCAGCTCTCGGCCGTCGATGTGACGGGGCTTGAGCCAACCAATCAGGTGACCGGCTTGACGAACGTCATGCGTAAGGACGAAGTTATTGACTATGGCTATGAGCCTGCCAAACTGCTCGAGAATGTGCCAGCCGTGCAGGATAGCCACCTAAAGGTGAAGAGGATGCTCACATGAGTGAGTGGAAGGCTATTGCGGAGATGGCTGCTGATGTACAGTCCGGTCGTGTTACGGCAGCGGAGCTCGTGGAGCAATCGCTGGCGGCCATTAAAGAGCACGCCGAGTTTAACGCAATTATTGCAACGCTCGCAGATGCCGCTCGCGCCCGTGCCAAAGTAATTGATGAGCGCGTTGCTAAAGGTGAAGTCATTGGGCGCCTGGCTGGCGTCCCTTTTATTGCGAAAGATAACTTCTTGGTATTCGGCGCAGAAACAACAGCAGCCAGCAATATTCTGAAGGGTTTTAATGCACCGTACCAGGCAACGGCTATTGAAAAGCTTGAAGCAGAGGGCGCAATTTGCGTGGCTAAAGCAAACCTCGATGCCTTTGCACATGGCTCGAGTACCGAAAATTCAGACTTTTTTACAACATTAAACCCGCATGATAAAACCCGTGTGCCAGGTGGATCATCTGGTGGCTCGGCTGCCAGCGTTGTCTTGCAACTGGCTCCATTTGCACTCGGCTCGGACACGGGTGGATCAATTCGCTTGCCGGCTAGCTTCACTGGGTGCGTTGGCCTCAAGCCAACCTATGGACTTGTTAGTCGAAGCGGGGTGGTGGCTATGGGTAGTAGCTTGGATTGCATTGGGCCACTGACTAATTCTGTCGAAGATGCAGCACTCGTACTTGATAGTATGGCGGGACGCGACCCACTGGATAGCACGACCATTGAACGAGATACAGAAGGCTACGCAATCCATGAAGCGGTATCTATCGCAGGTGCGAAAATCGGTGTTATTAAGGAGTATATGGGCGAAGGGCTTGACTCAGGCGTAAAGGCTAGGATTACAGCTGCTATTGAAGTCCTCAAGAAGGCTGGCGCCGAAATCTCAGAAGTAAGTCTGCCGTCACTACCACTTGGTTTAGCAGTCTACTACGTGCTGACGCCTGCCGAAGTGAGTAGTAACCTGAGCCGTTACGATGGTCAGCGCTATGGTCACTACACCGCAGACGCCAAGGATTTGCATGAGAGTTACACGCGAACCCGTGAAACAGGGTTTGGTGCTGAGGCCAAAAGACGCATCATGATTGGCACCTATGTACTGAGCAGTGGCTATTACGATGCCTATTACAAAAAGGCCCAGACGGTTCGTACGAAGGTTATACGCGAATTCGCGGAAGCTTTTGAGCACTATGACTTCCTGCTGGGTCCAACCGCACCCATGACCGCGTTCGAAATCGGTGCGAACGTAGATGATCCTCTTCAGATGTATTTGACAGATATCATGACGGTTGCTGCTAACTTGGCGGGAGTGCCAGCGATAAGCATTCCCTGCGGTTTGAGCGACAACTTACCGGTTGGGTTACAGTTGTTTGCTGCTCAAAAGCATGATCGGCAGCTCTTGGCAATTGCAGCAAAGGCGGAGGAGATAATCGGATGAACGACAATATTGTGACCTTAGGCGCACTGATTGCTGGGGCGGCACTACTGGCGCTCGTGATTATTGCGAGCATTTTTGCGAAGCGACCACGCAAGATGAATCAAGCGCACTACCAAACGAAATGGCAAGATTTACAGAAATTGCTCAACGACCAAGCAACCTGGCCGCTTGCTATTATCGACGCCGATAAACTGCTTGATGATGCGCTGAAGGCCCATAAATACAAGGGAAAAACCATGGGTGAACGGCTTGTCGCTGCCCAGCGGGATATCCAAGCGAACGATGATGTTTGGTTTGGCCACAAGCTACGCAATCGCCTCGTGCACGAACATGATGTCAAGCTCAAGGAGCGAGATATGAAAGAAGCACTACTTGGGATTCGTCATGCCCTGAAAGATTTGGGGGCACTCTAAGATGACCAGTCCAGACGTACGCAAACAGTACACTGCGACCATTGGTATAGAGTGTCATGTCCAGCTCAAAACGAAAACCAAGTTATTTAGTGGCGCCGATAATGACGCACGAGAAGCGGCGCCAAACACGCTTGTCAACCACATTGATTTTGGTTTACCAGGTGGTTTGCCGGTGCTGAATGAGAAAGCCGTTGAGCTCGCCTCGCGAGCCGCCTTTGCGCTCAATTCGCACCCACAGTCCTTTAGCAAGTTTGACCGCAAGCACTACTTTTACCCAGATCTTCCGATGGGCTACCAGATTACCCAGTATGATGAGCCGATAGTGCTTGGTGGCTATGTGGATATTACCGTTGACGGCGAAAAGAAGCGGATTGGTATCACACGTGCACATCTTGAGGCTGACGCTGGTAAATCAACGCATCCTGCAGGTGGCGATTATAGCTTGGTTGATCTCAACCGAGCGGGCACACCCTTACTAGAGATTGTCAGTGAGCCCGATATGCACAGCGCAGCCGAAGCCAAAGCGTATGCCCATGAGCTATATCTGCGCATGCGGTATGCTGATGTCTCGTACGCCAACTTATACTATGGCAATATGCGGTTCGATGTGAACGTATCGGTTAGTAAAACGAATGAACTAGGTACTCGTACCGAGACGAAGAACCTCAATAGCTTTAAGAGCGTCGAAAAGACGGTGGAATACGAAATTAATCGCCAGATTGAATTACTCGAAAAAGGTGAAACAATTGTGCAGGAAACTCGCGGTTGGGATGATACGAAGCAGCGGACATTCAGCCAGCGTACCAAAGAAGATGCTCACGACTATCGCTATATGCCCGATCCTGATTTGCCACCTATTGTGCTCGACGATGCGTATATTGAAAACATCAAAGCGAGCATGCCAATCCTACCAGATTCGTACCGCCAGACACTGACCGATATTGGCCTTGACGCCCTGGTCATTGAAGACATTGTAGCCGTACCGGAGACTGCACAGATGGTCCGACAAGTCTACGAGGCAGCAGGCGTTTCTCACGCGAAACGCGTTGCTTTTTGGTTGATGGTTCCACAGACAGAAGCCGATGCCGAGACGCAAATGAGTACGCAGGAGTTCGATACTCCTAGCCGGATCGCTGGTCTTATCAAGCTGAGCGAAATGGTTGAAGCTAACAAACTGAGTTCAACCGCTGCCAAAGAAGTGCTCGCCGATATGCTGAAGTCTGGTGAAAACCCTGAGGCTATTGCCGAGAAGAAAAATCTCCTGCAGGTCAGTGATGAAGGTGCCATTGCCGAGATTGTAGTCAAGGTGCTGGCGGACAATGCCAAAGCAGCCGAAGATGTGAAGAATGGTGAGATGAAAGCCATTGGTTTCTTGGTGGGGCAAGTCATGAAAGAGAGCCATGGCCAGGCAAACCCTGGGCTCGCTACCAAACTTATCAAGCGGCAACTCGGTATCTAAACTATCTAAAGCTAGGGGGCACAGTATGCCAAAACAAGTTACGAAGGCGGTCATTGCGGCAGCGGGGTTTGGTACGCGGTTTCTACCACAAACTAAAGCTATGCCGAAAGAGATGCTACCACTTATCGACAAGCCAATTATTCAGTATGTCGTCGAAGAGCTTGTCGCAGCTGGCATAAAAGACATTATTATTGTCGGGAGTAGCAACAAGCGAGCCATCGAGGATCATTTTGATCTGCCGAACGAAGATTTAGTTGCGAATCTGAAGGCCGGTGGAGCAAAGAAAAGGCCCTACCTAGACGAGATAGAGGCAATTGCGAACCTCGCAAATTTTGTATATCTGCGCCAAAAAGGACCGTATGGCAATGCGACGCCTATCCTCTGCGCGTCACATTTGATTGGTAATGAACCATTTATCTACACCTATGCAGATGATTTCTTTGTAGCTACCCCTAATCGCACTACGCAACTCGTAGAGACGTATATGGCAAAGCACGGTTCGGTGCTTGCCTGTAAGCGTATTAACGATGATGAGGAATACAATCGTTATGGCATCGTAAGCGGTACGAGCGAAGATGAATATACTCTTCGCCTTGATAAAGTTGTTGAAAAACCAGGCAAAGCCAAGGCGCCGTCAAACCTCGCAAGCGTCAGTGGCTACCTGCTCGAGCCTTCAATAATTCCATACATTGAGGCGGCTGCCGCCTTGCATACAACCGGAGAGCTTATGGTGCAACCAATTATGCAGCGTATGATTGATGATGGACACCGCTTTTATGCCCGTGAGATTGCGGACGGCACCTACTACGATACTGGTGATAAATTGCAGTATCTGATGACCATGGTTGATTTTGCGCTCAAGCACGATGAACTTGGCCCGCCGTTTCGCCGGCACGTCGAGGCACTATTAGCTGAAAAGTAATTGAGACAACTGTTTACACGCCCTGGTGACGTGCTATAGTACAGGTATGGATGCGTATCATATTTTAGTCATTATCCTTAGCTCGCTACTTGGTCTATTTTTAGTACTTTCCATCATTGCCGTTGTAATGGTAGTTCGGCTGATTAAATCGTTACGACTTATTGTTGCTAAAGGTGAACAACTCGTTGATGCTGCCGAAGAAATTGGCAATACGTTTCGACACAACGCCGGCGCTGCTGCACTTGTGAAGATGCTGCTGTCGTTTATTACAAGTAGCTATAAATCGAAACGTAAGTAAGGAGGCTAGGGCATGTTTACGGCAAAGAAAAAGAGCGAGGGTACAGTGAAAAGGTTTGCGATTGGTGCTGCACTGACGGCGCTCGCGGGCTATATCGCCGGTATTCTGACGGCTCCAAAGAGCGGCAAAGAAACGCGCGAAGATGTAAAGAATGCAGCAGTAGAAACCTACACAACAGCCGAAAAAGAACTTAAAAAGTTACATACGGAACTGAATGATGTTAT
>DAIDKK010000007.1 GCA_027450065.1 Candidatus Saccharimonadota bacterium
AATTTGATGATTACGACCTTGTTATTAGTAGTAGTGGCGCCGAAGCAAAAGGCATTAAAGTCCCCAAAACAACACTGCACGTCAATTACTGCCACGCGCCAACGCACTACTACTGGAGCCGCTACGATGAGTACATGAAACAACCTGGCTTTGGCCCGTTCGATCCCGTTGCGCGGGCGGGGCTAAAATTGCTCGCACGTCCGCTGCGTCGCTGGGACTTCAAGGCCGCCCAACGCCCGGACTTTATGATTGCCAATTCAACCCATATCCAGCAGGACATACAGAAATACTACAAGCGAGATAGCACCGTTATATTTCCACCTGTCTATTTTGAGCGCTTCCAGAAATCCGAACACCGCAACCAGGCACGCCGCGGCTTCTTAATAGCAGGCAGGCAGACGCCCTACAAACGGTTTGACCTGGCGATTGCTGCTTGTACAAAATTGGGCTTGCCCTTAACTGTCGTGGGGGATGGTCCGGATCACGTGCGGTTAAGAAAACTGGCAGGCAAAACGGTAACGTTCCTGGGGAGAGTTCCCGATGAGGTTATAGAAGAAGAATTTGCCCGCGCAAAAGCGTTAATATTCCCTGGTTTAGATGATTTTGGTATTACGCCGATTGAAGCGATGGCCAGCGGCACACCGGTTATCGCCTACGAGGCTGGAGGAGCGCTTGATTACGTTATTCCCGGCGTGACCGGAGAATTCTTCGGGAAGCCAACAGCAACCTCACTAGCGAAGACATTGATGAAATACAAAAAAAATGGCTACAATAGCGCAGCCATTCGCGCCTATGCTCAGAAGTTCTCGACTGAGGCTTTCCAGAAAAATATACAGGAATATTTGCGAGCAAAACTAAAAGAATTTCGGAATAACACTTAGGCCACACTTAGGCCGTATGCCATTTACTGCTCCGTAGGCGTTGTAAGCACATCCTCAAACACGGCCCGATAGCCCGCTGCCGCCTGCGGCCACGAGTAGTTTTTGAGCACGTAGTGCCGCACACTCTCGCGGCTCAATGATGGCCGTGCTAGCTCCCGCACGAGTACCCTCTGGTAGGCAGCAGCATCAGCCGCCGGTAATAGCATGCCTGTTTTGCCCTCTACGACCGCGTCCGTTATGCCCTCAATGCCGCTGGCAATCACAGGAGTTCCGCAAGAAGCTGCCTCAACTGCGACAAGACCAAAGCCTTCCATGTCGTTTGGCACAGGAATATTTGGCATCAAGAAATAATCTGCCGATGTATAGAGCAAATTACGCACTTCATCGCTAATATAACCGAGCAAGTAAACCTTCCCTGTTAGGTTTTGGGTTTCGATAAGTTTACGAATTTTATCCTCATTGGGGCCTTTCCCTGCCACCAAGTACCGGACGTCAGGGTTTGCGGCTATTAGTCCTGGCATCACCTGCTCAACAAGCCAAGCAACACCTTTACGATCAACTAAACGGCCAGTGGTAACAAGAAGTTTCTTGCCCACCAACTCGGTGCTATCTAGCTGTAGCTTGTTAGCTAGCTGCGCTCTGAGCTCATCCATAGTACCTACTACATAAAAATCATCGCGCACGCCATATGTCACCTTCGCTAGTGGCGCATCTGGAAAGCGTTTCAGCACAGCGGCTTTGGTCTGCTCACTCCCTATGACGATACGATTCACGCTTGGCACCACCCGTTTCATGAGTGCTTTGTAGAAACCGTTTTCAAAGGTTACTTCTAGCCCATGCACCGACATAACGATTGGCTTACGCGTAAGGAAACGTAGCAAGAACCCAATTGGTGCCATCACCCCGTCTTGCAGGTATATGACGTCTGGTCGCCATACATAGGTTGCCAACAGAGCACGCACAAACAGCCACGGATACACCACGGGCAAATATTTGTTTGGCCCACCATATGCTACCAGCTTAACTGGCAGTAGTGCGGCGAGCGAACGGTGCAGCTCGTAGGCTGCCTTTTCCATACCGCCCACACTGGGTGGAAACTTCCGAGTGACATACAGTACACGCATATATTGAACAGTGTAGCAGACTACGCTACGTTCTATGACTGTCTTACGCCAATAAAGTGCTCAGCAGATCTAACAATAAAGTTACGCTGCGAATCTATAAGATTATCCGGCAGATTATCGACTGGCCAAAATTCACCAATGGCAGGATTCTGCTCTAAAACTTCAACCCAGAATAACTGCGCTTGCTCGACACCACGCTTGCTTGTATGAAATATACTCCCGACATATGCAGGGTCAGAGACCGCCATACCAGCTAGCTCACCGTTCAGCAGCCGCTCAAATGCCGTATGAGCATGCACCTCACCTTTTGACTCGTCATCGGCGCGCACCACTGTACCTGGGGTGTGCATAAGCCCCGCGAACAAAGGATCGGTATCAGTTCGCCGTATAAGTAGTACTTCTACCTGTTTATCATGATTAAAGCGAAGCGGAATAAACTCAATAATTGGCAATGCAACAATGCGCGCAATCTGCTCAAATATGGGATATGGTAAAAAGCCAGGCTGCAACTTGGCTAACAGTGTTGCTACCTGTTTTGTCTCTTCAGTATCAAGGCTCATTCGATTTTCTCCTTTGTTTGTACTTTTTCTATAGTCATCGAACAATCCCATGTTTCGGTTGGTTTGAGCCGTATCGCTCCCTGTACTTGTGGTATGCCCGCAAAACTAAACCCAGATTGGGTTGGCTCAAGACAAACATACCCACCGAGCCTATCACTCCAAATAATCCACGTCGGTAGGTTGTTAGCCCTTAACACAAACTGCTGACCATCCAGTGTTACCAGCCTCGGTGCGCCGTTTAATATTTGAGCCTCCTCCAGGCTATCCATGCTATAGCTTGTCCCATCGATGTCACCATCTTTGGTATGTGACACGAAATACGGATGAAAAGCAGGCGCTATAGATAGTACATTCTGGCCTTGATTTTCAATACTAAGCCCTAGGCTCATTCCGCTCGTAGTCAATCTGACGTTCAAGAGTGCATATAAACCGCTATACGTACCCTCGACTGTGTGCAATCTCAGTATTAGGCGATCAGGCATATGCTCAATAACATCCCACCGGCTTTCGCGGGCAAATCCGTGCTGTGGCAAGTTGCCTGTTGCATCAGGGCCAAAATTAGGCAGACAAACATGGCAGCCGCCTCGAATTTTTGGCTCTCCTGCGGCATTCTTTAGTGTGCGCCTCGGAAATAGCACAGTAGTACCATCAATCGTAAGCGTCTCGAGCCACCCACCCATTGGCTCAATGGTTGCACCCACTCCATCTTTTTGCAGTAGTATGACGCTCGACATCTTTTATAAAACGTGGAGTATGCCCGTCAAAATTTGGACCGTGTTGTGCCAGTCAGATACTTCGATGCAATCAATACCCATTGCTTTTACAGGGTAGTCATTACCCCCCTCTTGGAGTTTATCGCCCATAAATAGAATGTCGTCCGGACTAACCCCTAGTGTTTCAGTGAGTTTATGCATGCCATACGCTTTATCGATGCCAAGCATTGTGATATCCACAGAGGTACTCCCCCCTAAGCGAACTTCAAGGTCGGGCAGCTGTTCAGCAACTGCCTCACGCAATACAAGCTTTTCCGCAGCGTTTTTTTCTGCCCAGGCGTACTTCTCTTCCGGCGGTGCCAGCTGTCCCAACGCCGAATAGGTTACTTGACTGCCACGATCTTCAATAATATCACCCCATGTTTTCTCGGGCCACAGGCCGAGTCGCTTTGCTTCAGTCTCAAGCACTGCTACTATTGTGCGCTTTTGTTCAGCCGAAAGATCCTCTGCATACTGTCGCTTCCATTCGTTCTCAACAGCATCGAATCGATAGTAGCGTGTGCCGCAGGTTGGCATAATATGTAGCTTGCTGAGCTGCTCAGGCGATGCATTCAGTCTATCTATAACCTGAATCTTAAACTGTTCAAACTTACCGCCGGATATAATACACACCTCAAAACGATCCAGCAGCTTAATCAACAGCGCACCCATCTCGTCACTGATTGGTGATTTTGTGACGGCAAGGGTGTCATCTAAGTCAAACGCAATCATTTTTTTCACTTCTTGTCTCCGTCTGCGTGAATGAGCTTCGCGATGTCTCCAACCTTTTGGCTTAAATCTTTGCGAGCAACCAGCACTCCTTCTTTCGTATTCACGACGACCACATTATCAAGCCCGATAACGGCTACTGGCTTGTCCTCGTCATTATGCACATAGGCGTTTTCCAGATTGGCGGTATAAATCTTCTCGCCCTTTAGGTAGTTCCCCGACTCGTCGCTCGCATTCGCCTGGTGCAGGTCGCTAAAACTACCCAAGTCCATCCAGTCAAACCCGGCCGGAACCACGGCCAGTCCCTTCGCCTTTTCGATTAATGCGTAGTCAATTGTGTTACTTTCGAAGCTCAAATATGTATCTTTGTACTCATCAGATTCGACATCTTTGATAGCAACAAGTTTATCGTATCTTTCCTTAAGCTCTGGGGCATATTCTGCCATGGCTGACAAAAAAGTATCGACAGAGCCAACAAAATAGCCACAGTTCCAAAGGTATCGACCACTGGCCATATACTTACGCGCCGTATTGAAATCAGGCTTTTCCTTGAAGCTTTGTACCTGATATACATTTGTAAAGCCTGAGACTCCACCATCTCTCTCGATATAGCCAAAACCAGTGGCCGGATAGGTTGGCTCAATGCCAACAAGGGCTATCTGCCCTTGTGATGCAGAAACTTCGGCAGCGATTCCAAAAGAATGAGCAAAGCCGTCCGTGTCCCTAATATGGTGATCAGCACTAATAAAAGCTACTGGCTCACTACTGCCATGTCGCTTGCTGACATGCGCCAGGGCTGCAATGATGCAGTTTGCTGTGCCCCTACGCCCAGGCTCAACCACAAAATGATTATCGTCAAGATCTGGTAGCTGCTTCTTTACATGGTGCGCGTGGCTTATGTCCGGAACAATATACACTTCTCCGCTGATCCTTTTTGCACGCTCATAGGTATTTTGCACGAGTGATTTCTCGTTCGTCAGCTTTAGAAGCTGCTTTGGGAAATCAGGTGTCGAGAGTGGCCAAAGGCGGGTCCCTGAACCCCCTGCTACAATAACAGTTATCATATAGTACCCCCGTTACATAGTTTCATGTCTGCTACTACAGTATACATTGCTTGGTCAGCTCAGGCGATTGTGTAAGCCACAACAGTAGACAGATTACTACGCCTAGCTAACACAAAGTCGACAGTTGACTACCCCCCTCAGTTAACGGGCTGGAGGTGTTAGGCTGGCCTGGAAATTGCTTCTATGGTTCACTGATTATAGACGCTTCAATAGCTTTGGCAGTGTCTTTCTTAAAGACAAAATATTTATAAAGTGTAAAATTCCATACCATGCCGATAAGAACCGCGGCAGCTTTCGTAACGTTTAGTCGTAGTGTTTCGTGATGCTCAAGAGTATTTATAAAGAAAATCATATGGCCAAACGATGTCTTAGTGATTGACTCGACAAATAATATTATGCCGTCTTGTAATATCAATGAGCTAAACCCTGTTATTGCGAAAACTTTATGTATTCCACTACATTAATACTTGTTATACAGACCTGTTTATTTTATACTTACATAGTAGATAAGCGTAATCACAAAGAAACACTATGAATATAAAAAAGATACCTCGTACTAAGCTCATAATCACCTTTATAATCATCGGCGTTTTGTTGGCCAGCGCAATTACATACCTCGTCTATACCTACAGCAGACACACCGCTCCCGTCGCTCAACCTCAAACACAACAGACAAATGCGTCTAGCAACACAAAAACTGGCGTAACCTCGTCAAACGGTAGTGTCTCAACGCCAGTAGTTGACAAAACGACTAACGAAATACCTGTTTCTACCTCTATGTCTATCTCAATCGATACACTTACTGAACAAAATGGTACTATTACCTACGCTGGTACTGTCACTAATCCTGTTGCCGGTGGGATTTGTTCGGCTGTCTTCACTAGTAAAATTAACCGTCCCATTACACTCTCCCCCGATTACTCGACTGGCAGATGCGGACCAGGCACAATCTCCGCCAATGCTTTTACCTCTATTGGCACATGGACTCTCACTCTACGATACTTTACAAATACTACACAAGTGAGCGTAAGTAAGGATATCAATATACAATAATATGAAAAGAGTCTATAGTATAGTTTTATTCTCTTTCTTTGTGTTCGGCACGATTATTATTGCGTTTATGTCTGTCGGTCAAGCATACGCTGTTTCGGGCAGTGAATGGTCAGCAGGTAACATTACTGACGATGGCGTATTTTACAACAACAGCGATCTTCCAACCGTCCAAGATGTTCAGAATGTGCTCAATACAAAAGTTCCTGTCTGTGACACCAGCGGAACACAACCATATGGTAATACAGGCCTGACAGATGCTCAGTATGCTGCAACTCAAGGATGGCCAGGCCCGCCATATGTGTGTCTGAAGGACTATTATCAAGTACCTCGAAGTGATCAAGACATAAACAACCTTGGTACTAATGTCATCCCAACAGGCGCAATCAGTGCAGCACAGATTATCAAAAACGCTGCCGACACTTATGGCGTTAGCCCACGCGCATTAATTACTATTATTCAAAAGGAGTCATATGGTCCTCTCGTCACCGATACATGGCCACTTCCAAGCCAGTACAGGAACGCGATGGGGTATGGCTGTCCCGATACCGCCCCCTGCGATCCTACATATGAGGGCTTCTACAATCAAGTCATGAATGCCGCGCGCCAATTTAATCTCTACAAGACGACACCTTCTAACTACCGGTATGTGCCATTCCAGGATAACTCAATTGGGTACAACCCTAATACAGCCTGTGGTGCGAGTACTGTTACGATTGCAAACTACGCGACAGCCGGGCTATACAACTACACCCCCTACCAGCCAAATGCTGCCGCCTTAAATAATCTATACGGATCTGGTGATAACTGTAGCGCATATGGGAACAGGAACTACTGGCGCATATTTAACGATTGGTTTTACTCTACCCATGCATACAACTACGGATGGAGAATCATGGATCAGCAGGCCTACTCTGATGCAGCACATACTCTTGCTGTCAATACTAATGACTTAAGCCCTAATACTAATTATTACTTCAGGTTAGTTGCCGAGAATATCGGAAGCCAAACCTGGTCAAATACAGGTCCTAATCCGATGCGCGTAGGTACTAATGCGCCACAGAATAGGCTTAGTGTTGTGTGTGACACCTCATGGATTAGCTGTACGCGACCTACTACTATGAATGAGTCCAGCGTTGCACCGGGCAGTAACGGTACTTTTGATTTCATAATACATACCCCAGCTACCTACATTGCCTCAGATGAGAACTTTAATCTTCTGGCAGAAGGCATATCTTGGACAAATGACATAGGTCAATTCTGGCCAGTCGCGACTCTTCCTCCAACACCAAATTATAATCTTGTCTATGAGGGGGCGTTTCTAGATAGCGCCTACACCCAGCCGCTCAATACAAACGACCTTGCGCCTGGTCAATCTTATTATGTACAGTTCAAGGCCCTCAACACGGGTAATACCACCTGGGTTAATTCTGGCCCAAATCCTACCCGCCTAGGAACAAGTGGGCCTCAGAACCGATCAAGTGCGTTTTATGACAGTTCGTGGACGGCTATAAACCGGCCTGCAACGCTACAAGAAGCAAGTGTAGCTCCAGGGCAGGTAGGAACATTCGCATTCTGGATGCAGGCAGGCATGCAACAGAACGGCACATCATATCTGGAGCATTTTACCCCAGTCACAGAAGGCGTTGCCTGGATGAACGACGTCGGTATGTACATACCAGTTACCTATAATACTCCTGCTACCGCAGTCTCATACGTTAGTCAGTCGGCTTATAGTGATGCAGCCATGACTATACCGGCAGATCTAACAAATGCTACCGTTAATACAACGTACTATCTTAAGCTTGTTATAAAAAATATAAGCTGGACCACTTGGACAAACGACTCGGGTTCACTTCCTGTGCATCTAGGCACAAGTAATCCGCAGGACCGTGTTAGCGCTTTCGCAAACAACACCTGGATTGGTACCGGTGACAATCGGCCAGCGGCTCTTAATGAAGCCTCGGTGGGACCTGGACAGGTAGGTACGTTCCTGTTCAATATCACAACACCCAGCACCGCGACCACATCCACCGAGTACTTTCGACCACTTGTAGAAAATCAGTATTGGTTGGATGATCTACTAATCAATTGGCCGATTACGGTTAGGTAGTAACATGACCTCAAGATTCTTACAGTTTATTATATATATCGATAAGTGATTCTGTAACAACCTCGTAGCTATGCTCCTGCGCAAATTTCTTGGACCTTTTAACACCCATGTCTAGATCAAGACGCGCAATTTCACGAGCCAATTCGTAGTAAGCAAAGGCGCTCGGCAGAACCATAGAATCAAATTTCTTATTAAGCTCGATAAATGAGTCTGTTGGATATGCAACAACAGGCTTGTGATTGGCAAAACCATTATTAAGCGAAGCTGATGATATATTAGAGTAATATTTCTTATCATAAGGGTATATACAGATGTCACATTCTCGTATAAGCGCATTGAGTGTCGCATCATCTTCAATATATCCGGTTATATACACCCTATCCTGTAGACCGAGTTCACGAATAAGATCAGTCAGATTATTGTATATCTTTGTATCATGGTCCATGTGCATACCGCCAATAATGGCTAGTTTATAATTAGCTGGCAGATAGGTCAGTGCTTTCACCGCATGATCAAGACCCTTGAATTGGTGGAGAAATCCCGTCATGGCTAATATCGTATCGCCCGGCTGTTTGTGCAACTTTTCGGTGATTAGGTAACTTTTAGGGGAGTGGCTAATCTTTGGGACTGGCAATATAATCGATGTAATCCGTGCTCTTTCTACACCCAGATCAATGAGCGCCTTTACAGTGGCCTCGTTATGCACAATCACCATATCTGCCAATCGAACAGCAAAGGTAAACATTCTATCGAAATAAAACTTGCGCTTCTTCTGTCTCGCATAGCGTAAGACGCTACGAGGCCCGAAACCATTAAGATGTGGTTTTTCGTAAGCGAGTGTCGGTGATGTGTGCACCGTAATAACTAGCTTCTTGTTCATCTCTTTGGCTATTCGTGCAATCGTGACAAAGTCAACGCTGTGTAAAAATGAAAACTCGTGTTGCACGTGCAGAATATCATACTGAGCTATTTCTCGCCGCAATTCAGTAAATACGCCTCGTTTTTCTTCACTTGTCATAATTCGTAATATATTAGGAGATGTGGGGAAAAATACACTCTTTACCTTGTTTGAATTCTGTAGAGTATACAAAAATCCCTCTTGGTATTTACCAATACCACAGTCCTCGTTGTGGGTACTAAAATTGAGTACTCTGAGTAAGTTATTTGCCATATTGTCCCTCCATATGCGATTGTACCTGATGAAATGTATCATCCCATGATGTCTTTTTATATTTTTCTATCCGCTCCTCTGCTTGCCTAAGACGCCCAGGGACAAGAAGTTTTTGGATTGTCGCAAGACATTCATCTGCCGAGTAAGGACTGAAATAATCAATAAGGCCTCCTGCTATCTCTGGTATGCTACTTGTGTCGCTCGCTAAACTAACCTTGCCGTGCATTATACTCTCTGCGACTGGTAGGCCCCAACCTTCATAGAAACTGGGGTATACCGTAAACAAGCAATTATCATAAAGCCATGCTAGCTCCTCATCTGACGTATCTGTCATCAGCAAAAATAGGTCCTTTGTGTCTGGATCACTAGTGATGATATTATATATATCATCTGATTGCCATCCCTTGCGACCAACCGCGACTATCCTTGGCAGCACAATGCCGCGTTCCTTCGCAAGTTTATATACATAGTATAGCAACGTGTGGTTTTTACGAGCCTCTATAGTACCGACACATAATATGAAGGGAACATCTTTGTTACGAAACGCTGCATGCTGGGGCTTTTGCGGCTTCACGAATGAGAAGTCATCACCCAGCCGAAATGTCTTAACGACTGGCTTAGAAAGCTTCTCTTTTTCAAGCCATGTTATTAAGTCTCGCTTCGTTGATTCTGAGATTGATAGTACCAACCGGCTCAGTGGTATAACCTCTCTATAGTAATGGCTCATTGAATCGGTCGAATGACCTGAATACTGGGGCGTAACGATAGGAAGCATGTCATAAACAATATGGACAATCGAAACACCCATGTTATGAACGTTAATAACCGCTTGTCTATAGGACTCGTCAGCCCATTCGCCCCACAGAATGAACAAGTCGTCGCCGGCCTTAGCTGCCATTGTTTTTCCTTGCACACTTAGTATTGTTTGATTAAATCGAGATGCTATCTTAGTATACAAGCCTGGTTTAAGCTGCTTAATTTTATGTCCTATTCGTTTAGCAAAATTGAATAACCCCATTCCTGCATCAACCAGTCTGTCGTCAGGATTTCTTTCTGCTGCCATTTTGTAAAAAATACCTTCGCCACGACGAGATAAACTCTTCTCTATATCAAGTTCGTAAAATGAGCTTGTACGATGGTCCCATGTTACAAAGGAGGTGTACTTAGCATCAGCATATCTCGCAGCCAACTCGTTCATGACTCGCGGTATACCCGTCAATCTGCCAGGCCAATGAACGAGCTGTGTTATATCTATGTACGTGTGTTTCATCGGTAAATTATAGACTCTTTAGTTTTTTAGACTAATCATTATTATACAAGCTGCAGTATATTTTTGTATCTCTTTATCTTTTGTGTTTTGCCCCGTGAGCAAGTGATAATAATCCCTTGGTGGTATTATCCCAGGTTAATGCAGTCCTGTATGGTGCCATTTTATAGCTGCCTGCAGCCGCTCGCTTCATAGCTTCGGAAACTTCATGTGCATTCAGCGAGTCTTGTACAGTGAGCAGCCGCTCGTCATTGAGCGTCTCCTTAAAAACTGCCAGGTTTGAGGCGACAACTGGCGCACCGCAAGCCTGAGCCTGTAGTAATGATAGCCCGAAACCCTCATGAAGCGCTATGTGCACGAGCGCTCGGCATCCAGAGTAGATGGCCGGCAAATTATCATCCTCGACATAGCGCGATGGACGATTGATATCATATCCATCAGACACAAGTTGTTGAATACGTTCTAGTATCTCACCATTGTTCCATCCGCTTCCCCCTATAATAACAAGTTGCACATCATCCTTGGTCGTATCTGCATACTCTTTATAGGCATCAAGGAGTGTCAATAGGTTCTTGCGCGGTTCAATATTGCCCACGTACAGAAAGTAGCTTGGCTTTATAGTATACTTCTTTAACGTAGCATTAACTTCTCCTGGACTTCGTTTATAAAACGTTTTCTTGTCGATACCCAAGTAAATTCTCACTATCTTGTTGGCGTACTTTGGAAAATACATAGCTATTTCGCGTTTTGACTCGTCAGATATTGCAACGATGGTGTCGGTACGCTTGAGCCATCGAGTGAAATTGGCATTTAGGTATGCCAGATTCTTGGGGTTCGTTGTGTCTGGTAGTATTTTAAACGCAACATCGTGCACGAAGGTAATAGATTGAGAAAAAGGAACATACCAATTCTTGTAGTTTGGGAAAATGTACATACCCCTCCCATATAGCAAGTCCATGGGAATGGGCAGAGAAGTTCTAGTAAGCGCGTAATTAACGTACCTATAAAACGGTGGTAGCTGCCTTATACTTACCCCTTCTAGTTTGTGCTTTAAAATATTCTTTTTTTTTCCAAAGGGAATAATAATAATCAGCTTATCCCGCGTATCTTTGACCTGCAAACTCATTGCACGAATTATTTCAAGTGTGGCGTGGCCAATCCCACTCATATTGTCCGCAACAATTGCATCAGCCTCAATAATTATTCTCATATACTACATTCCATCTTGCCGCACAGTATCTAATACCTTCTCTATATTTCCTTCTTTTAGCAACTCGGCTATGGCATCTTTTTCCCTTTTATTGCTACTGCTAAGCATTGCGAGTATATCTTGCGCATATTTGCTGTACGTAAATTCTTCTTGAATATATAGCTTTGCGCGCCTTGATCTTTCCTGTAGCTGCACTTTATCGTTGATTAGGTTGATAATTGTCTGACTAAGCCTTTTTGTCGATTTTAGTTTTACCACTATATCGCTAGGCAGCTCAGAATACCATCCCGTATCACGCACTACAGGCACTACGCCTAATCTCATGGCCTCTATGACCGAGAGTGATGTCTCCCCGTGATACTCCTCGCGATAATTTACTAGGATATCCAATTGGGACAATTTCAACTGAAATTGATGGTCGCTAAGATTAGTGGAGACATTCACATTAGGCAAAACTGATAGTTTATGAATCTCCTCAGGGCCTGCCATAGCCATACCAAACACTTCAAATTGTACATCCCTAAACTCTTCCAGCTGAGCCATTTTTCCTATCATCTCCATGCCTTTTATTGGATGAATAATCCCGGCTAAGCCTATTGTTATTTTTGAAGATAATCTTGGGCTTTCTTGAACCGGTACTTCTGTTGCAAGAATAGTTTCTTCTATTTTAACATCCGGTAACCCGAGGCTTATAAGGGCAGTTTTCGCAAAGTCAGAATGCACAAGAACGCCAAGCTGATTATTTAACAACGATGCTGTCATGCTTGTCTTGCTAGAACCCACGAGACCGTTCAGCCATACTTCAGCATTATACCTTTCTATTGCAATTGCACCTGTCGTTATCATTGAAGAAAATATGTTCTCAAGGTATGTATCATGGAACACAGCATAACCAGGAAGATATAGTGCTTTTTTAATTGTCTCGATGTGAAATTCACTATTTCCTATATGATAGATGACTTTGTCGTACCTTGCATACGCCTCACGATCAAACTGCTCAACTGGCCGAGAACTTGCAACATATTCAATATAACTGGGCCTCAACACTAGGCTTCCCTTTTTTTGTTTTTCTATATAGTAATCAATGTCGAAATAATCTGAGAGGGTCGGATGAGCCTGTTCCATTACCTTCCCTATGGCAGAGTAACCACTCGGGTCAGGTCCAACAATAGCCAGTTTCAGTTTCTTTGCATTCTTAGTCTTACCCGGTTGAAAGATGAAAGCTAGTGCCTTTCGGGCTGTTCTTTCCCATTGATATTTATCTATGATCGACCTGTATCGTCCCCGTTTTTCACTCCATTGATAGTTATTCACAGCCTCAGAAATCGTATTCGCTATATCTGAGAGATCAAAATGGTTTGCATAATAAAAAGCGTTTTCCGACATTTCAAAGAAGGGTGCTATTTTGGAACAAACGATGGGCCTGCCAACCTCAACCGCCTCAAGAACAGGCAAACCCAAGCCTTCACTTTCGGGTAAGAACAGAAGGGAGGCCATATGTTGGTATAGCCAGAGTAATTCTTCCTCAGGGATATTGCCTGTAAAAATCAAGTGCTCGGAGTACTTGGATAAATCAAGTTGCGTGGCTTCATCAAATGTCGATGTGATAATTAGGTATGTATCACTGTTATTACTTGACATCCTGTACTCTTCAAAGCCCTGCACTGCTCGACTATTGTTCTTACGCATATCATTACCCGTTGGCATGAGAAGAAAGTTGTCAGGGATCCTGAACGTGGTGGGTTTAATAGCCTTAATGTGATCTCTTTTAATTGGTCCGCCGTCAATGTTACATAGTCTGTGTTTAGGTATTCCCATAAAGCCGGATAGTTCATCGGCAACAGTTTGAGATATGGTCATAATCTTGTCAGCAGCTAGTAGTGACTTGAGCTGGGCGAGGTACATCTGGTAAGTCGGAAAGACACCGTAGTACTCAGAGTACAAAAGTGGAATTAAATCATAAAAAAGTAGAATATTTTCTGTTGTTGACGGAAAAACTTCACACACTTGATCGATAAAAAGTGACAGAATAATATAACGTACAGAGTTTCCAGGATGGCTAATGGTACCGATATAACCATCGAGTACCGCTGTGTTTGCCGACCTATTGTGCATATGTATGGCAAGATTATTTGACGTGGGAACCGCAAGATCAAGATATATATGTTTGGCTTTTGATCCGAGATGCGCAAGGGTTCTTTTCGCATTATCATCCAACGTGAGGTTCTTTGTAAATATAAGGTATACCAGGGTGTCTTCATTTTGAAGTTCTTTCAGGATCGCATCAACTAAACAGAGTGAGTACTTACCCATACCCCGATCCCAAGCGCTTGTCTGAAAAACTTGACAATCAAATATAATTATATTATTCATCATATCTTAGCTCTTTTTATAACTCTGCGTGTAATCTTGAGGTAAATAGCTTCTAAATCTACATAGTAACGCTGCACGACAGATGATGACAGCTCAAACTTATCGTTGCTTAGATTTGTCTCATAGTCGTAGGCCCGTATCGAGGATAATAATTTATTCCTATTCTTGGAAAGTATGATTGTTTTCTCGCGCGTGTCTTGAGGCATCTTACTCTTTCTTTCTAGGAATCGGTTATCAAATCTCACGATACTGGTTCGAACTATAGCATCTACTGCTTGAGCAAACATCTTGAATGAGTTCTTTAATCTTCGGGACTGCCAGATATAATAATCTAGCTCCCCTAGCCTTTGATGCATGTCACTCACTTGTTGCTCTAGTTTTTTCGAATATTCAATTGAACCAACAAGAGTTTGATGGACTGCAGATTTATCACGCACAATTTTATCTATCTCTTCTTTATAAGATTGTAGTGTTTTGTACATCTCTAGGCTGATATAGTCACGGTTTAATACAGCTTCGCTATACACAAAATCCTTTGCTAGTTTTTCTGATTCATTGGCTATATAGTATTCGTTCAGTCCATCAAAGAACGCTAAAGAATAATCCTGCTCCAGGAGTAAGGGCCGCCAGTCCTTATTGACATGATTTGCCTCTATGCATAGCAAGGTTGGTCTGTACTTTTTCCAGTTATTGCCCCTGATTACTTCATATTCGTAGCCCTCGGTGTCAATCTTCAAAAAGTCAATCTTACCGGTTGAATATTCATCAAAAATATCTGCGAGGGTTCGAATTTGCACAGTAGTATCAATGTATTCCTTGGCCGGTTCATAGCCATTCTCTTTATAGGCTTTTTTCATGCTTTCTGAGAAGGTTGACAGACCATCACCGTCCGGATACTCGCGAAATAATCCATTCTTATTAGTGCTACCGACACCTACCATAAGGTTTATGTCTCTCGGACGCTTTAGTGCAAGCTTACTGTAGAGTTTTTGCGATGGTTCAATGTTAATACCGTGCCAACCACTCATATAAAAACGTTTTGTCACCGAGAAAATATCCGGATCGTTTGCGCCCACATCTACATAGAAGCCGTTTTTAACATTTTTTAAGAATCCAAATGCAATCAGGTCCTCTCGATTTTGAGCATAGGTAATTGAATATCTGTTCATGACAAGCTAATAGTGAGACTCATCGCAGGAGAAACGACATAAGGCGTATTTTGTTCATTGATAACCCTGAATCTTATCGCGTCATCCCACCATTCGAGTAGTTCACCACGAGTGACCGAATCGACTGCTGGCTCCACGCTGTATTCACCTTCGCTGAAAATATTCGGCACCTTCCAGGTTGCAGTTATTTTTTTTGTTTTATTCGTAATTGCAATCTTCTTATCAAACTGGGCTATCTTACTATTTGTGCCACAGACAACACGACCTGCACCATCTTTAATCGCTATACCTAACATAAGCTCGTCTTCGTAGTCTCTTTTATCAGGTGTTACGGTGTAGCTTATAAGGATATATTTATCTTTTTGCTGATTAAAAACACCCTTCTCGGTGGTAACCTTGCTAATAGAAATGCCACCTGCTCCCCATTTCCCTTTGTTACGAACCTTATCTTCGTTATGTTTTTTTTGATTCTCTTCATTTTGTTGAGCTGAATATACATCAGGCAGAAATAGCCGCGTATATTCACGAGCTGTCTCTTCTGCAGTACCGGAGAAGACGATTTCATTCTTCTCAATAAGCACTGCTCTGTCACAATATTCACGAATTGCGCCCATGTCATGGCTAACAAATACTACTGTCTTACCTTTTCTCTTAAGGTCCTTGAAGTATGCGAAACATTTGCGTTGAAAATCTGCATCCCCAACAGCCAAAACTTCATCAATTAGCAAAATGTCAGAATCAGCTAGCAGCGTTGCCGTAGAGAACGCAAGTCGCACCTGCATACCAGAAGAATAATTTTTAAGTCTTTGATCCATAAAGCGTTCAAGTTCAGCAAACTCAACTATAGCTTTATATTTGCCATCAATTTCTTTTCCAGAAAAACCCATCAACGCACCGTTTAGATACACATTCTCGCGACCAGTAAGCTCCGGGTTAAACCCAACTCCAAGCTCAATAAAAGGGACTAGGCGGCCATTCGTCGAAACCGTACCTTCATTTGGTTGGTAAATACCTGCTATGATCTTCAGTAATGTACTTTTACCACTGCCATTACGTCCAACAATACCAAAGAATTCACCTTTTGGAATTTTGAAAGAAATATCATGTAGTGCCCGTTGGATCTCAAACTTCTTGCGGTTCTTATTAAAAGGATTTACGAACAAACTTTTGACACTATCTATCTTTTCGTGGGGGAGTCGAAAATCTTTTGAGACACCATCAACAATTATTGCAATCTCTTTACTCATTAGATTTCCTCTGCAAATTTTGGTGAGCGTTTTTTAAAATACCATACCGAAACTACGCAAAATATCGCAATAATCGCAAACGGTATGGCATATGCATACCAGTGCCGAACTGCGCCTAAGGTAGTTACTGTTTGCGATGTGACAACATGGTACCGGGCATCCTGTATGATTTGTGCTACTGGATTTAATAGCATAATTTTTGCTATTAATGGAGATCTTCCTATAACCAGTGAGATTGGATATAGGATTGGTGTTGCGTAAAAGCCTGCTTGTAGTACAACTTCCCAAATATAGTTTATATCCCTGAATTTTACATACAGTGCACTTAATAGAAATGCTATCGACAGAGCAAAAATAAATAATTCAATCGTTAACGGTAGCAGCCAGAGAGCGTTCAGTGTAAAAGGAGTGCCACTCAGCAACATAAAAAAACCTACGACAATTAAATTAATCGTTAAGTTAATAAGCGCAGAAAATGATCCAGATACAACTACGACGTAACGAGGAAAGTGTAGCTTACGGAGCAAGTCACCCTTTCCAACAATAGCCGAAACACCATTCATTGTTACCTCTGTAAAGTAATTCCATAGCACAATACCCAGCAGTAGATAGACTGCATAATGGGGGATACTCGCACCAATCTTCAGGAAATAAACAAACACTACATAGAGTATGGCAAAAAGCGCGAGTGGGCGTAGCAGTGTCCATACATAACCTAAAAATGAACCTTTATAGCGAAGCTTAAAGTCCGTAATAACCAGCTCCCTAAGCAATACTATTGAGTATCTATACTTTTCTTTTAATTTGAGATACATATTCATAATCTTCTAAAGTATACGTTTTATGCCGGTTTAAATCAATCTGTTACGACTATAGGCTGAGCATAAGTAGCCCAAGACCAAACATTGATATCGTTTCATAAATTGTTTCATAAGTTCTCCTGCTATTTTACTCTGAATCCCCTAAGCTCACAACGAAACCATCAAACTTGCTTTGTCATTTTACAATACATGACCCCCCCTCTATACTGTGCTGTATGGAAAAAATACTTGTAACCGGTGCAAATGGTTTCGTTGGCAATCACCTAATTCGAGAGTTAACCGAGAGTGGCTATGAGGTAGTTGGCGTAGGTGGCCCTGTAGCCACTAGCACAAAACCAGATGGGTTGAGTAGCTACATAGAATGCGATCTTACCAATCCACATGCCGTTGCAGATATAGACTTTATTGGTGTAAGTGGAGTAATCCACCTGGCAGGTCTCGCAGCTGTTGGACCGTCATTCGATAACCCGCTCGATTATATTAACGGCAATATCGATATGGAGATAAATCTCTTTGAAGCTGCTCTCAAGCAAAATGCTAAACCAAAGTTTGTCGTTATAAGCAGTGGTGCACTATATGACCCCAAGGCAACGTTGCCCCTTACGGAAAAATCCGGAGTACTACCTTCATCCCCCTATGCAGTCAGTAAGATTGGCCAAGAGCAGATGGCGCTCTACTACTGCACGCGTGGCTTTGAGGTTGTTATCGTAAGACCATTCAATCATATCGGTCCAGGCCAAAATTTGGGTTTTATCGTTCCTGATTTAACTCAGCAAGCCGTGGCATTTGAAAATGTGGATTTAGACAAAATTACTGTGGGAAACCTTGATGCCAAGCGTGATTATACTGATGTTCGCGATATTGCACGGGCATACCGTCTGTTACTAGAGAAGGGTAAATCAAGCGAAATATACAATGTATGCTCGGGTACTTCATATAGCGGCCACGAAATTCTAGATACTATATTAAATGCCGTTGATGTACATCCTGAAATAGTTCAGGACCCAGCCAAGATGCGCCCGTCGGACACACCAGATATTTACGGCAGCCACGATAAGCTCACCGCCGACACTGGCTGGCAGCCAGAAATCCCACTCGAGACGACCATTACGGATGTTGTTGCCGACTGGCGCAGCCGTACATAAGCAAGGCGCCTTCGGGCTCTAGGGTTTTACTGTATGCACTCGGTCTAGCTATATAAGCTTAACGGGAGATTCGAGTTCAATGTCGTGTTCAACCATGAGCTTAACAAGCCCGCGGAAGTCCACCTTGCGTTTCCAGCCAAGCACTTTTTCTGCCTTAGCAGGATTTCCGAGCAAAATGTCTACTTCTGCCGGCCGATAGAATATTGGGTTTGTCTTTATTCGCACAACACCATTCTGATCGACACCCTCTATTTTTTCTGCTTCTCCGCGCCACGTAAGCTTCAGGCCTATTTCTGCAAAAGCCAATTCAACAAACTCTCGAATAGTGTGCGTCTCGCCTGTGGCCAGTACATACTCGCCAGGCTTGTCCTGCTGTAGCATACGCCACATACCTTCTACGTAGTCGCCGGCGTAGCCCCAGTCGCGCTTACTCTCAAGGTTGCCGAGCTCAATGTATTCTTGCGTACCTAGTTTGATTCGCGCAACTGCGTTCGTTACCTTACGCGTGACAAATTCCAAACCACGACGTTCACCTTCGTGGTTAAACAAAATGCCACAGCTCGCGTGCATGCCGTAGCTCTCGCGATAGTTCCTTGTGATCCAATGGGCGTAGAGCTTAGCGACACCGTACGGGCTACGGGGGTGGAACAGAGAATCTTCATCATAACCAGCGCCTGGTCGGTTATAGTCTAGGCCACCAAACATTTCTGAGGTCGAAGCTTGGTAAAAGCGTACTTCATTGTTTGTGTCCGTCAAACGAATCGCTTCTAGCAAATTTAGTACTCCCTTGCCGGTTACATCTGCGGTAAGCTGTGGGTCTTTAAATGAGTATCCGACGTGGCTGATGGCCGCAAGGTTATACACTTCGTCTGGCTCGGCTGTCTGCATAGCACGCACCAGCGACGATGGGTCCGTTAGGTCTGCTTCAATGAGGTGCACATATGGAAACTCCCGCTCAACTTGGCTTCGGCGTGGGTTTTGCTGACCACGGATGATTGCGTAGATTTCGTATCCCTTTTCGTGTAGCAATGTAGCTAAATGTCCACCGTCCTGACCTGTGATACCTGTGATGAGTGCTTTTTTCACTATGCGTTTCCTGTTCCCTTTTATAATACACAAGTATAACATCTGGGGTCACTCATTGGTAGTCGTGGCCTACCAATGCATGTTCAGTTATACTACCCAGTGTGAAGATAGTTATAGACGCGCGTGAGCTACGAACCACTACTGGTCGCTACGTAGAACGGTTGCTTCATTATTTGCAAACTGTTGATTCGGTTTATCAGTATTATGTACTACTCAGCCCAAAAGATTTTGACAGCTGGAAGCCAAAGATCAAACGGTTTCATAAAGTTAAGTGCCCATACAAAGAGTTTACTTTTGCGGAGCAACTCGGCTTGCTATGGCAACTGAGGAAACTGCATGCCGACCTTGTACATTTTCCTATGGTACAGCAGCCGATTCTCTATTTCGGCAAGGTTGTTACCACCATGAACGACCTTACAACCATTCGCTTCGAAAACCCCACCAAGAAACGACTTACTTTTAAGTCGAAGCAATTTGTATACCGTTGGGTCAACAAAATAGTAGCCCACAAATCAGCTGCCATCATTACCTATACCGAATATGTAAAGAACGATGTAGCCAAGTTTGCGAAAGCAAACAGCCGCAAATTCACCGTTATTAATTTAGCGTCAGACCCCGTGACAGACAAACCAGAGGGGCTACCAGCGCTCGTCGACCAGCAGTTCATCATGTACATTGGCCGGCCCTTGCCGCACAAGAACCTGGAGCGACTGATTGAGGCCTTTGCCCTCCTACAAGAAAAACAGCCTGAACTACGGTTGGTTTTAGCCGGCAAAACAGATAGCAACTATCGTCGGATGGCGCGGATTGTTAAAAAGCGCGATGTGCAGAATGTCATCTTTACGGATTTTGTAACTGATGGCCAACTCCGCTGGTTGTATGAGCACTGTGCTGCCTATATTTTTCCCAGTTTGAGTGAAGGATTTGGCTTGCCTGGGCTAGAGGCCATGAGTCATGGTGCACCAGTGGTCAGCAGCAATGCGACTTGTTTGCCAGAGGTGTATGATGATGCCGCGCACTACTTTGATCCGCTCGATGTTGACGACATGGCACGAGCCATTAACGACGTGCTCACGGATGACACCCTTCGCGCAGAGCTTATCAAGCGCGGCCACAAGCAGGTTGGTAAATACTCGTGGGAGCGTATGGCTCGCCAAACCCTCGACGTCTACAAAAGTGTGCTTGGCGAATAGAGTCTCCCTGTGCCAAGTGATTCTTTTTTTACAGATTAGTTTCTGTTGGGGAAATAATCCGCCATCGCCGGCCCTGAGCAACTCAGTAGAACCCTAAGACCATTTGTAAAATTATTTATAGCAGTCAAGTAGCCAAAACTACTCTTGTCGCGTAAACCAAAGTACTCAACTGAGCACCCTAGCCCTTTATATGTGAATAGGTAGCTTGAAATTATGTTTGAATTTGAGTTCGCTCCTTTTGCGTCCATTTTTACTTTTGAGTATTTAGTAATTGCAGCCTGCACATTGGCGGTTATTTCCTCAAATTTGTTTGATTCTACTGGATACAAAATATTTTCATCTATAATACAATATCTTTCGCCCTCTCCATACTTAACGCTCCCCCTATGGCAATATTCTTCACTGATTCTGTTGCCCGTTATTTCCATTGCGGTGTCATCTGCAATGTTATTGAGCCAACTCTGGGTTTCTTTAAACGTTTTGTTTTGGGCGGATGTTTGCACATGGTGGTGCAGTATCAAACCAAACAGTATCACCGCAAAAACGGTTACCAGTATCCACAGCCACCTATTCTTGTCCCAAGTGCCCTTTGAGCGTTGCTGCTTTTTCATACCACAATCGTAGCAGACTATTTAGTCTGATGTATACGATACGTTGCAAACACAATAGCTCCGAGTAAGAGCAAGATGGCCATGTCTACAAATGGCCACGGATTAACCGTACCCTCACTACGCTTAAGGGTTATTATTTGGGCTTGGGTTGAGCCATCACTCTTTAATGTTGTGTCGGCTAGGACTTCTTGTGGTGATTGGTTTGACGGTGCAGTGTCATCAGTTTTAGCCTGAGTTGGCTCGCTGGCAACAATCGCAACTTTCTCGCTACCATTTTCTTGGCTGGGTGTATTTGAGGTAGGATTAATCGCGCTGGCGAGTGCAGATGTGTCACCATCACAGGCGTCATCAGTACCGTCAACGTCCGTATCCAGCCCGCTGTTTGGGACGGTCGGGCAAGAATCTGTTGCGTTGGCTATACCGTCACCGTCATAATCTGTCGGGCTTCCGGCCACATACACAACCTGCACTATATCGAGATCTTCTCCATCACCGTTTTGTACGTACAGATGTACGGTATGTGTTCCAGGGTCTAATTTAGGAACGGTAATATCCATGTCCAGCACACCACCTGCCGGAATCGTACCAGAAGCCACTTGCACTTCCCGGGAATGAAACACAATGCGATATGCAGCCCCGGTTTTTATGCCCAGTGTACTCGTATCAAAATGAAGTCGTGCTGTTCGAAAGAGCAGGTTTGGTTCTGCAACAAGCGAATCAAACATAAGCTTACGTAGTAATCCACCAGGCTGTTTTGCGTCGGTAATAAAGCTGTCTTTGGTATCGACCATCAACTGAATAGCGTGCGTAGGTGCTGGCATTGCTTGGGTAAGATTATCTGTCCGACGACTAATAGCATTCGCGAGCAAGGTGTGCCCAAAGGCTGTCGGGTGATAGCTTTCGTTCGCAAGCATACCGAGCAGGGCATCATCGCCCGCCGTTAGGCCATTGACTGCCCGTGCACCTGGCTCACATAACATGCTGCCAGCTAGTGCAGTCTCTACATCGACATAACGAGCACCGGCAGATTCGGCTGCATTCCGTATTGTCGCGTTCAGCCTACTAATAAGCAGTGAGCCGAATTCAACCTCGTTTGCATTTAAGTGCACATTCAGGCCACAGTTGCCGTCTACTTTCGCAATCTGTGGGTAGCCAACCACATATAGCTTAACCTCTGGATCAGTTTGGAGTATGTCTGTGTACGTCTTAACGAGCGTATCGTGTTGGCTGTAAATAAACTGCAGCAATGCTTTGCGCTCGGTGGACGAATCAAAACAAGAATCATCACCGGTGCTCATCACACAGAGCTTTACGATATCCGAAAAATGGATATCGTTACCACCAATAGACAAAAGTACTCTTGCGGGTCCACGGTTATTAACAAATTGAAGCTGATTAACGTTACCGGGCGTAAGATTATTTAATATCTTTTCACTATCAGGCTGGCTAATATATTTTTGTTGAGTTTGTGGTTTAAGCTGATTTAGGTATGAGCCATCCCCATTGGTAATATCATCCGTTGTCGCGCCTGAGCATGCTACAGAGCCGTACGTCGTAGTCAATCGTACACCAAGCAGGTACGGATATGCACTCAAAGAGGTGTGGCACTTATTCGAAGAGGTGTCGGTGCCATCGTGGTAATTAAAGGCACCTTCGCCAGATATATATGAGTCACCCAACGCGAGCAGATCAAAGCTAGACTTAGCATGCACCCCATTAGCAATCTGGTACCTCGCAACTTTATACGTAGTACCGGAAGATCGATCGTAAATGGTGTCAAACGAGATAGTATTATCATCGACAAATCGAATATGACGAGGGTATTCGGCCCCTGCTAATTGTTGTTTTAGACTGACGCCGTAGGTCTTACCCTGGGTCATACCATTCCAGATATCGTTGTATACACATGGCTTTGCTGCCGTAGAACCAGCTTGGAAAGCAGCCTGGTCCGAACAAGTATCGACATCATATACTCGCAGGCTTGGCTGCCTGTCCGTGGGGCTACCAATGTTAGTATTCGCTGCAATATACTGTCCGCTGTCACTGATGGCAAAATTTGTGGCTTTCGTTTCGGCATAGTTGTAGTTACCGTCCCAGGCTATGAGTTTTCCTGCCCACGTTTTTGTATCGAAACGCATGATACCACCGTCCGTACGGGCAATTACCATCCACTCCCCGTTGTTTGAATAGGCGATGGAGCTCGGCAGCAATGGAATTGGCCTATTTGTAGCATCCACGAGTGTCTTTGTGGCCACCGGGGTGTATTCATATTCATAAATTGGCGGCCAACCCCATAGTTCTCGGTATATGAACATGCTCGGGTCATACGCACTCACTCGCAGCTCCTGTGCACCATAACCACCACTTGCAGCCGGAAATGCACTCATAACAGTCATAGGATTTCCGGGTGGGCTCGCTATGATACTTCCGCCAAGGATATTTTTCTGGTTAAGTGTCAGTGTGCCGTGTTCACCGCGCACAATAAAGCCAGCGGCAATTGTTCCTAGTACAGTCGTTATGGCGCAGCCATGACGCTCCTGGCCGTCATTCAGGGGTCCAACCTGGAAGTCTAGCGGCTCACAGTCATAGCCAGTCGAAAGCGGCTCACTATTTGGAGTAAGTTCATTTGTCTTTGTTGCTCCTTGTGGCCGAAAGGTAAGCCAGTTCGAGCTATTTCCTTCAGCCTTTGCACCAAAAGCCGCCCCAAAAAGTACCACAACAAGAAGAAATAATAGTCTAATAACAGAGTATACCGTGCGCTTCACAATACCGTACTCCAATAAAATTGGGTACATTATACTGAATAATTGCTGAGTTTACAATATTAGTATTATTTACACTGCAATGCGCAAGATAATATGGCGGTCGCGGCCCTCACCAGCCGACTCACTTGCTAAACCAGCATCAGCGGCAACCTTGTGGACGGTGCGACGATCGGCCGCGTTCATTGGCTTGAGCTCATAGGGCTCGCCTGTTTCTTTGACTTTCTTCACCCATTCTTCGGCAGTCTCGGCCAGATGCTCAGCCCGTTGCTTCTTATACTCGGCAACGTCCACATTTACTCGAGTAGTAGCAAACTCTTTATTCTTGAGGGCAGTACTTACCAAAAACTGGATAGCTCGTACCGTCTCACCGCGCTGCCCAATGAGGAAGCCGTTCAGGTGCGTCGATGGTATGTTGAGTTCTATAACATCTTCTTCGCTCGTGGCATGCACATCGGTGTTGAGACCAAAGAATGACAATAAATCTTCAAGGTACTTCTTTGCGTATTGAATTGCGTCTTCAAGTGATTCGTCCATGTCTACCTCCCTTTTCGTTTGTTCTGTTTGGCCTTTTTGGTTTTGGGTTTAGAGGAGATTGTCTTAGGAGTAACAACTTCGGCTTCAGGAATGTTTGAAAGGGTAATCTTACTGCCACGCTCACCCGTGCGGGGTTTGTCGGCAACCGCTACCAAATCTTCTGTTTCTTCCTTAAGGGCTGCCCGTTGCTGCAAATAGGCCACTAGCCCACCAATAAACCAATAGAGGCTGAGGGCGGCGGCGATATTAATAGTGAAAAGCAGGATCATAACCGGCAAAATATACTGGGTACTGCGCGCCATTGCTGCATTTATCTCTGCTTGGTCGGCTTGCTTACCAGCACCGGCGTCACGCAGAATGTGTCGTAGCTTACGAGCATCTTTATCGACCGGCATAAGTTGTTTGCTTGAAACAAACTGGGTGAGGGCGCTCAGAAGAACCAGAACGAGAGCGGGCCAATACACACCCTTGGGGCTCAAGGCAGCCCGCGAGAGGTCAACAAAACCAAAGAGGGAATTATCGAAAGCGTGGATATTGCCAGAGATATTTTGCAACCAACCTAGGTGTTGGAGTGGTGCGTAGGCAAACTGCACAATCTGGTGTGGGTCATGAATGACTTTTATGAGCCCCGAGTACAAACCGATGAGGACAATCATTTGTATAATCAAGACCGGCAATGTACCGAAGGGGTTAACACCACGCTCCTTATAGAGCTCCATCATCATCTGCGACTCTTTCGCCCGATCGCCAGCCGCCTCTTTCTTGATACGCTTGAGTTCTGGTTGAAGCTGACGAGTGATTTTGGTTTGGCGGAGCTGCTTTTTGACAATCGGCCACATAAGTAAGCGAACGACGACGGTAAAAAGAATAATTGCCAGCCCAAAGTTATGCCCCGGTATAAGTGCATAGATAAGAACTAGTAGGTTGAATATTGGTTGAACAACGAAGGTTGTAAACATTTATTCCCTTTCTCTCTTCACTATAGCACGCTCTCTGGGCTGTAGGCTCATGGTGCGTGCTTTTGACAACAAATATTCCGCTTCTTTATATAAGTCATTCGCTGCTACTGTCTGCAGTGCTTCATCATATACCGTGATGACAATGGCCAACCCGGCTGACTCGGTGATGAGTCTTGTACGAATAACTTCATATAGGCGGCGTCGGATCCGATTACGCACCACTGCGGACTTACTAACCTTGCGGCTCACTACTACCGCCACGTGGGTTGCTTGGTTCTGTTGAGTGCGTACACGAATGGCCATGTGCCGACCACGCGCTTGCTGTCCTCCCTTATACACCCAGCGGAGGGCAGCAGTTCCATGAAAGCGGTTGCGCTTAGCAAACATACGGCTCCTCTCGATTAGCGCGACAGCTGGCTAGTGCGTGAGCCGAGCGCGGCCCTTATTTCGACGGCGGTTCAGGACGAGTCTTCCAGCATGGCTCGCCATGCGCTTCATAAAACCGTGCTCGTGAGCGCGATGGCGTTTTTTTGGTTGATACGTTCGTTTTGGCATGCTTATTCTACCTCTTAATTTCTTGCCTAAAGTATACCACACGGACACCGTTTGGTCCGCCTATGGTGTACATTGCGTTTTGTAGTAGATAATAGTGTAACAAAGTTTTCCCCTTTTTACGATAGTTTTCCACAGGTCTCTAGAGATAATTATTGCATGTGGATAACTCCTATCCGTTGCCGCTCCTTTTTACACCTCGAAAAGGTTGTAGATATTATTGTGGAAAACTTCTTCTGAGGTGCGGTATAGTTATACACAGATTTGGAGCGTAACACGGTGAATACAGTACAGGAAGACAAACTTTGGCAGACGGTCCTTGGCGATATTGAGATTAGTTTATCACGCGCCAACTACCTCACGTGGTTTAAGAATACGCATCTTATTGATAGAGTTGGTGACCATATCGTTATCGGGGTACCGAATGTGTTTATAAAGCAGCAACTTGAACGCAAATACAACCAGCTCATCCTTGACACGATTCAAAAGAACGGGGTCTCGATCGACTCAATTGATTTCAAAATACAATCCGTTTCGCGCGCCGAGATTGATGAAAAGGCCGAACTACAGGTAGAGTCTATCGCGGCTCAACATGTCCCCCAAATGCTATCATCCGAAAGACCAAAAAACGCTAGCTCACTTGCTCATACATATCGTCAGGGCATAAACGAACGTTATACGTTCGACAATTTCGTGGTCGGTTCAGGAAATGAGCTGGCGTATGCTGCCTGCCAGGCCGTGGCGAACGAGGTTGGCACAAAATATAATCCACTCTTCCTGTACGGTGGTGTTGGTATTGGTAAAACCCATCTTATCCAGGCCGTCGGTAATGCAGTAGTATCACGGAACCCACAAGCACGCGTCGTCTATATTTCTAGTGAGCAGTTTGTGCAAGAGTTTGTTGATGCGCTTCGCTTCAAAAAAAACACTGACTTTGCTGATTACTACCGAAGCGCCGATGTCCTTATCGTAGACGACGTACAGTTCTTCGCCGGAAAAGAAAAAATCCAAGAAGAATTCTTCCACACATTTAACGCGCTCCACCAGGCCAATCACCAAATTATCATCAGTAGTGATAAGCCGCCCCGAGAGATTCCAACCCTCGAGGAGCGCCTAAGGAGTCGATTCGTTTGGGGCATGAGCATTGATATGCAAAACCCGGACTTTGAAACGCGCTGCGCAATTATTCAAAACAAGGCGGCCGTCAAGCAGATTAATTTGCCTTCCGATGTGGTTGATTTTCTGTCAACCCAGTTTCAGACAAATATTCGTGAACTTGAAGGAGCCCTTAATCAGCTGCTGGCATTTTGTGAAATGCGTGGCCTTGAACCAAACCTCGCCATTGTAACCGGACTGCTAGGCGGACGAGCCGCACGACCAAAACATCTCAGCGCCCATCAAATTATTGAACGCTGTGCCAAGTACTACCAAATTGAGCTCGACGACATTTTAGGCGCCAAAAGAGATAAAGATATCGTTGTTCCACGCCAAGTTGCCATGTACTTGCTGCGTAGTGAATTACATCTCAGTTTTCCTAAGATTGCGCATGAGTTGGGACGAAAAGACCACACCACCGCCATTCATTCAGTTGATAAGATAGAAAAAGAGTTCAACCTCAACCCGACGATTCGAGCGGCCGTCAATGAAATAAAGGAACATCTCTATGCGTAAAGTAACCCAAACCTCCTCTACGAACCTGTGGTTTGGTTGTGCAAAAACCAGTGGACGAACGGTGCGTTTTGACTTATTTATCCACCTAGTGAGCTGGGGTGAGGTTAGGGCTGTGTATGGCTACACCACTTTTACTACTAGCTTTGCACACTTTTTATACTCAGTTTTCCTCTTCTTTAAGTACTATCTCACCCCTGTTATTGTGTCGCTTTTCCACACTATCCACAGCACCTATAACTACACCCTATTTGGAAAAAAGAATACATTTATAATTAAGGCAGTGGGTAACCAGGAGGCAGCATGAAACTTAAAGTAACCCAAGAAAATCTCGCAAAGGCACTTAACTACGTATCGAGAGTAGCGAGCTCACGGGGTACCCTTCCCGTTCTCGCGAACGTACTACTCAGTGTTGAGGAGAATAGATTACGACTTGCTGCCACGAACCTTGATATCGCTATTTCTTGCTACGTTGGTGCACAGGTTCAAAAACCAGGCTCACTTACAGTGCCTGCCCGTTTGTTTCAGGACCTTATAGCAAGCTTACCAAGTGGGGTGATAGAACTTGAGCAGAATGATATGCGCCTCAAGGTACAAACGAACCACTACAAGTCAGTCATAAACGGCGTCAGTGCAGAAGAGTTCCCTGTTATGCCGACAATAGAGAATGGTATACGGTGGCAGATTGAGACTACTGCACTTAAAGAGGGGCTCCAACAAGTTATCTTGGCTGCCTCAAATGACGAGAGTCGTCCTGTTCTAACGGGAGTGCTATTTCATACGATCGACGGGTCACTCTATGCAGCGAGCACGGACAGTTACCGCCTAGCCGAGCGCAGACTCATGAAGACGGATAAAACTATTCGGCTTCTCATTCCTGCGACGGCTCTACACGATACACTTCGGATTATTGCTGACCACAATGGTGAAACTGAGGTGGTGTGTGATGAGCAGCAAGTACTCTTTCGGGCTGGTGAAGTAGAGTTAGTTGCCCGACTTATTGACGGAAACTATCCCGACTATCGAAAACTTATACCTCAGTCTTTTGAAACATCAGCTAATCTGACAAAAGCGGACTTTACAAATATAACGAAGGTTGCGAGTTTGTTCGCGCGCGAAAGTGCCGGAAGTGTCGTATTAAGCGCAGATGCTGCCAGTGAAAGTGTGTGGATTCGGGCAGTTGCCTCACAGGTAGGAGAAAATGATGCGTCCGCTACCGCTACTGTGGTTGGTGGTGGAGAAGTTACCCTCAATTCACGCTACCTCCTTGATGCCCTGCAGGTTATGGACGGCAAGAATGTGCAAATTAGATTTAATGGCAAAGTTGAGCCGGTTCTTCTATCCGATCCCGATCAAGAAGACTATCTCCATCTCATTATGCCGCTTAAGAGTTAGGCTCTCTACTACGGTATACTTATACGAAGCCTATGGTTTCTGACATACACCTTCAGCAATTTCGGTCGTACACGGACGCCCTGTATGAGTTTGGCACAGGGGTAAATATCATTGTTGGTCCAAATGGATGCGGAAAGACAAATCTACTGGAAGCACTCCTTGTGCTGGCGCGGGCAGGATCCTATCGCGTCCCAGATAGTGAATTATTGCAGTTCACAAAAGAATGGCTGCGACTTGAGTCACATGACGAAAACGGTGAGACTCGTACCCTCAAGTTACAGTACAAACCACAACTTCAGAAAACGTATAGCATTGCAGGTAAGGAATATCGACGTATTCCGGCTGCTCAACTTCAACCAGCGGTATTATTTGAGCCCAATCACCTCCAGCTTCTCCAAGGTTCCCCAGAAGGTCGACGATCATATCTCGATGACCTGCTTGAACAAACCAAACCAGTGTACGCCAAAACACGTCGTGACTATCGAAGGGTACTCGCACAAAGAAACGCGCTTCTTAAGAGGTACAAAGTCGCCAAAAGCCAAGATTTTTTCCCGTGGGATGTTCGCCTGAGTGAGCTTGGCGCGATTATTAGTCGAGCCCGCAATGAATTAGTCGCTTCCCTATCATTACCACTTACGGATCTGTATGCAAAAATTTCCAAAAGCCCCACAAGAGTAACGATACGGTACCAAAGCCGCTTCGATAGCGAATCGTACGAAACAAATCTCCTCCACACCCTGGAAATGACACGACACGAAGATGTGCTGCGTGGTTTTACGAGTTATGGGCCCCACCGAGAGGACATGACGGTGCTTTTTGATGACCATCCTGCTGCGCTCGTCGCATCCAGGGGTGAAACCCGTACGACTGTGCTTGCGCTAAAAATACTAGAGTTACAAAAACTAGAAGATGCTACTGGCCAGCAACCCATCCTACTACTTGACGATGTCTTTAGTGAGCTTGACGGTGCTCGTCGCAGGTCTTTGACGGCCTATCTGCAGCGTTATCAGACTTTCCTTACTACCACCGATGCGGATATTGCGGCCAAACACTTCACTGATAGTACCATCATCCCACTCGGAGATGCCTAATCTGTAGTCGGTACCGCTGGTAATTGTCCAGAGAATAGCACTGCGCCAGAGGCGGGATTTGTAAGGGTGAGTTTCGTTGTATCAAGCCCGCTATACTCGACGGTTGCATTGTATGGTGACTCGTCAATACTGCCAGTAAAGGTTAGGCTAAACCACAGGGTTGCGCTGTTGGGGTCACGTGCACCAGGCTCGATGCTTGGTATGTTGATTGAGATGATTTTTGCCGACGGTGCGTAGGTGAAAAAAAGTTGTTTAAGATTTGTGACTTGAGTCGAGCTGAGCCCATTATTAAGTAACGCCGCGGTATTTACGAAGGTAATTGAGGCTGGTGATGGTAGCACTGGTGTGATGCTTGCCAATTGTAGAGTAATTTTGGTGGTTTGGTGGAGGGATATGGTAACGGTTTGGGCTGCCCGTAGTCCATTTGTTTGCGCCATAACATAGTAATTGCCCGGTTTTAATCGTACTCTTGCGCTGCCCGTGCCAAGCGAGGCGGCCTGTGTATTGGTTGCACTTATCGTTATAGCCGATGTGTTGTCAGAGGTTTTTACCTCAAGTATGCCAGTTGTTCGTCTAATAGTAAGAGCCTGCAAGACAGAAAACACCAGGGATACAACCAATAGCAGATATGCTATTGGTATAAAAACTGATAAAAGTCGTTTACTGCGTGACGGTATCATATAAATACCCTCCATTATATAAATATTGCTGTACGTCTGTTGGCATGGCTAGGGTTGCACTTCGCGGAAAAGATGTACCGGGCCCAAGCACCACGTTGTATGTTCCATTGACCTTCGTAAGTACAAACAAGCCATCTGTAATGGTATTATTGATGCCCTTGATTACCACAACTGCCCATGCTTTAGTATCAAAGTAGTTCGTGCTTTGTATTTTGTAATCCTTTCCCGCAATCGGTAAACTCACCTGACTAGTGCTCGTGAGTGCTTGAGATATCCTACCCGCCACCGGATCAGCCGATTGAAGTGTGATGGGGTTCACTCCTCCTGTGATGAGCAAGCGAGCTACCCAAAGCGCAACCAGAGGCACCAAAAGGAGGAGGCCTATCCTAATTGATCGTTTTATTATCATCCCCTGTTATTCTCCTCTACTGTGTTATGTACACTCATTGCGCTGACCCATTCCCGACGTAATGGAGGAACGTAAAACTAGACTGATACTGCATAGAAGTCGGTCCGACCTGATCGGGCTGTGGCAAGCTACCGTTATGTGCCCCGAAGGTATAGATTGTATTGCCTTGGACGTGATCAACAATTTCGACATGAGAGGTACCGGTGGGGAGAACGAGATCGCCGGGCTGTATTTGGCTGAATGGGATGTGCTGCCAGTTTGTTGAGTCGTCGTACATTGATTGGACATTTTCCTTGAGGTCAACTCCAAATGCATCGTACACGGCGATGTCTACCAGCCCGCTGCAATCAAGATTGCAACTGGCGTCAATGGTTGGGCAGGTTGCATGCCAGGCTGCTCCACCTTGGTGCCCACCAGCTACTGCCTCTAGGTAGCTGACAGGGTCGTATGCCTTTGCCGCACATAGTATCTTTGTCGCACCGGAAGCGGAGGTGCAATCGGGTGGTAAATAGTTACAGCTGCTACTTGCTGTTGTAGTCCCGGTCCCAGCTTGACCCTGAAAACCAGCTAAGTCAGCCTGTGCGAGAGTGAGGCGTGGGCCAACGATACCGGCGGCCTCAAAGTATGTTGTAAAGTACGAGGTTGCTTGGTCTAGGCTTGTGGTGGCCTTGAAGCCATCTATCATCTTTGTTGCACCGGTTGGACTTACGTCGTTCATTTGTTGCCAGACAATATTAAGCTGCGTACCAAGCTCATATATCGGGGTGGTTATATTATATTTGGTAGCCGCCGTGGTAACTTTTGACCCGGGACTCCACTGCACAATCCCCCACCCCAGATTGCCAGCATCTGCCGGGTTGTTGCTATTGCCCCCCTTTTGCATCACGGTAGGGTTATAGCTCGACTCTTGCTCAATGTTACCCATGATTGCGGCCACATGCATGTCATCTAGTCCCTGTCCCTTAAAAAAGTTCCATGTTTTCGTCGGGTTATCACTGCCGATGAGTGTTCCTGTCCCTTGCCCAGAACAAGAACTTACCGAATTAGGGTCATAGAAAGTCGTTTCGTTTTCGATGCTCTGTAGATCACTGCTTGTAATCGCTGAAGCAAAATTAGGCACAACCAATAGTGTAATCATAATGAGCGTAGCGAAAAGACGGAATATGATTCGAGTTTTCGTGTCTATTTTGTGGTAGCTCACATCGATACTCCCAATACCGAAACACACGACAGTAGAGGCATGAGGTGGAAAAGATTATGATATTTACTTCTTATTATCATTATGTCCCAACATCCATATGTACGTGATCGCAGCTATCACTGAATATCGTAACGCCTGGGGCTGGGTTCACGAGTGGTGCGGTTCCTTGGGCAAAACATGCAATCTGGCCTAGTTCTCCTCCTCCACCGGCCGAAAGGGCCTGTATTGCGTCTGTGTAGAATTGTCGAATGGTCGGTTGCTCGGCAGCAGACCAGTCAATAGTTCTCCCGGTGTCTGGTAAGTTCCCTGAGAGTGGTTTTATACCATTAAGATCTACGGCCATTCCTTTTGGATGATAACCACTGTTGCAGGCATGGCCATTATCGAGCACACCAATGACGAGCGCATACTTCTGCGAGAGCGCAAGGATAGTTCCGAGTAGTCGGGGCGATATATCGGTTCCGCCACAACCAGTTTGCTTGCCCGTATTAACAATCTCTTGAAAATCGGTTTTCTCTTGTGAGGTCTGGAATGAAATATTTGGGCTGCTGATTATTTGCTGCGCAAGCTCTATTGCGGTTCCTTGGGGTATGGTCGTGGAAGCTGCTGGGGCTGACGTGCTACTGTTTATGCTGTTGTCGTCCGTATAACCGTATTGTGCGCCAAGTGCACCACGGACGCTCGTATCAAAAATTGCGCAGTCATAGACGGTCTTAAGTACAGAAGTATCTGCCCCGCTCTGATAGAGGCGACTATAGAATGCATCTTGATTATTAACAAGGTCCCATGTTAGTTCATCTGCTGGGATTAATCCAAGAGTAGCGGCGTTCGTTACGGTCTGCGGAGTCATCGTTAATGGGTCTGCATTCATGCACTGGCTAGGAAAGTCGTACGTTTCTATCCCTGAGAGTTGAGCGAGTTCATATCCACTTTGCGTAGTGTCGGTCGCACCGGCGGGCGAGAATAGCCTGCCCGGCAGACTTGTGAGTGATCCAAAGATTGAAGAAACAAAATTTGCAGGATTCCTGAGGCTCCCGCTTTGGGCTACCGCAAACAACTCTGTCGATAGGAGAGAAGACGGGTTCTGCAATGATGCGTATCGGTCATACAAACTTTGATTGCTAGACTGGTCTTTGAGGTACAATGCAACACTTTTTTCGGTTTGAGCCTGTGTTAGAGTGGTTGTTTGTGCTGCGCCTTCATATCTCATTGAAGACTCTGCTGTGGCTGAAGCGCCCTCTGCGGATATAAGCCCAATTTCCGAACCAACGGGGCTATTGACCATAGGTCCTGCGCCGAGTTGTTGAGCAACAGTGGTTACCACCCAACCCAACGCATCATTGATTGTCGTCTGCAGCCCAGTTGCCTTTAAGATTGCAGTGAATGCACTAGTGAGTGGGGTGAGTAGTTCTGATGTAAGCTTATTAGTAATCGTGACAAGTGGCCCAACGGTATTACGATAAGCGGCTAGTATGGGGCTTAACACCTTGCCAAGCCCATTATTCCACCAATTTTCTATATCAGATGCATTCGTAGCCCCACCAATTTTAAAGTTTGAGCAGAGCGGAGTGTAACTTGTATTAGTCATCGTTGCTAGACTTTCTTGTGAGCATGCATCGCTCGGTGCGGTCTGTGTTAAGGACGCTGCCGCAACACTGTTTGTTGAAGCTGGTGATGAGACTTTCGACCAAATTTCATTATTGCCAATACCATCAACCATGGTCATAAATTTATC
>DAIDKK010000008.1 GCA_027450065.1 Candidatus Saccharimonadota bacterium
TTATGACCAGGAATAACGGTATTCCAGGCGAATACTTTACCCGCGAAGAAACCCTGAAAAGCATCGAAGAAATCATCATATGAGTGATACGGCATCAGTCCCTGCTACCACCGAGCCCGAAGGTAAAACGAAGGACAGCATTTATGTGAAGGTATATGCGCCGTATCGGGTGTATTTTGAGGGTGAGGCAAATAGCATTTCGGCTGCCAGTCAGACGGGTAACTTTGATATTCTCCCGAGACATCACAACTTTATCACGTTACTCGTAGCTTGCGATATCATTGTGCGCACTTCAACCCACGAAGAAACCATCCGTATTCAGGGTGGTATCATGCACGTGAAGGCTAACCGTGTCATCGTTTTTCTTGACGTGTAGCCGAAGGATGATCCAGTATCTTTGCTTTCGGGTCCGGCTCTCAGCCGGACCTCTGCTTTCACTTTTTGCCGACAAAAGAGAAGCAGACAACCTCGGTACTACTTCCATTCTCTTGGTCGAATGTTGTCAGCAACCACAACCGATAAGTACGCACGGCTTCGTCTAAGTACCTATCGACCCGAACGGGTGAGTTGTGTTGTCTGACAACAGCGAAGCCAGGAGATTACAGAGTGCCAGGTAACACATGGCCGAGCCTCCTACCTAGCCATCAAAAATCAATTTAACAGGTACGATAAATACTAGCTTTAAATCTAGTATAAAAGCTAGTATTTATCGATAGAGCCATCGGAGAATCTTAATTATATTAAATTCTTTGTTGAATTTAGTTCGGCAAAGAGTTTACATCTATCAGGAAAGAGCAGCCAGAGTCGAGTGGCGTTAGCACGAGACTCTGCGCAATGATAATTCAAGCCCAGCGAGAATTATATGCCGAGCCGGTAACTATGACCGCGTGAAGCTATAGAGAACCTATCTCGGTTCTCTCATTGTCCCTACTCGACAATCCAGTAGTCGAAGCCGAAGCTTGCATTACTTGGCGGTGTATTGGCAGCACATACACTAAAGCTGCTAGTGGTGCGGTCGACATAGTAACCAACGCTACCTGCGGCGACACCTACTGGAGTTACCAGAATGCGGGGAGTGGAGTTATATGCCTGAGCGAAGTTTACCGTAAGGAAGCAACCTGCAGCAGCCCCACTACCAGTGTTCACGTTGATGCTACCGGCGGTATCGGAACCACTAATAGCGGTCGTGCCACCGCTACCGAGAGCGGGGCCATTCGTTCGTCCTGGCGTACTGCCACCAATGATGACGTGTTTCGTGAGTGTCAGCGGACCAGTTATTTGAAGTGTGTTAACAGTGAGCGATGGGGCTGATATGGCGCCACCGAACGTACCGCCACCGACCACGGACAAACTTTTTTGAACAGCTAACTGGCCCTGTAGGCTAGTATCCCCCTGGACACTCAAACTTTTATTAACTTGGATTTGTTCAAAAATACTATTACCAGATACGGTTATACCTGGTACGCTTAGGCTCCCGCCGACTTGAATAGTACCGGCTACCTCAAGGCTATCTCGGACGAGAACCTTGCCAGCAAAAACCGCATTACTCTGTACGCTCAGAACTTGCTTGGGGTCGCCAACCGTTACGTCAGTGTTTGCGAGTTGCTTAAGAGTGTCACTACTAAGGCTCTGGGTTGCTACGGTGCCTTGGGTGGCCTTTTTATTGGCAAAATAGGTTACTACTACTATGCCGCCAGAGATAAGCACCAAAATAATAAAGAGCAATAAATATATATTTAGCCTTCGTCGTATACGTCGAAGGAATGGTTCTTTGGGTACGGCGCTAACAGTAGGCTCATTCTCGACTATCTTTCCCGCGGTACTCGCATCAGTATCAAGGCTATTCGTCTCTGTAGGATTCTCAAGTGAGCTTGAATCGGCCGTTTCAAGACTGGTATCTTGACTTGCTGAATTTTCGCTATTTTGCTGTTGTTCTTCTGGTCCCATGATTGAATGCTTATGCTTTACTGTAATAATACAGGACTTCTGCGTATGTGGAAACAGAAGACCCCAGAGTATTATGTAAGCATCTTATCGACGGCCGATTTGCGTATAAATCTAAAGTGCGAGAAAATAAGCATGAGTAATTTATTATGAGACACACACTGAGATTATCAAGCGTATATATTCTTGTTGGCATGCTTGGGCTGCTTGTCCTGCTGGTGGCTAGCCAGCGGGTATTTGCGGCTACCTGTGCGACGAATCCAGATCAACAAACTTGTTCTTCTAATTACGGTGTCAGTGAAACATTCTTTGGCGCGGGCGGTGATTTAAATACTTGCTCAACATCATACTGCACAAAACAAGCAGCCGGTGAGCTGACGGTAGGTAATACGAGCGGCACAAGCTACCAAGCCCAGGCTGGCTTCAACACTGACCGAATGCCCTGGATTAGCGCTGCGGTTATTACGCCTCAGGTTGATTTGGGAGTCTTGAGTAACACTGCAACCAACTCGGGCACTGCTCAGTTTCAAGTATCGGCCTACTTGACGAATGGGTATGTCGTGCAGCTATATGGTACGCCACCGAGCAACAGCGGGCACGTCCTGACCGCAATGAGTGGAGGCGCTCCAGTTATTGGTACCGAGCAGTTCGGTATAAATCTGACGGCAAATACCATCCCGACCGCCTTTGGATCTGCTCCAGTACAAAACCCGGACTACCCCTCGCAACCGTTTGGTTTCGGCCAGGCAGCGACAGGCTATAATACGGCCAATAACTTTAAGTTTAATTCAGGGGATATTATCGCAAACTCAGCGAAAAGCTCTAGCTACACTATCTTTACCATTGCGTATATTGCAAATATCTCTGCAGTGACGCCCGGGGGGGTGTATACAGGTTACAACTCCATTGTGGCAACAGGCACTTACTAGGCTAACAGAGGAACATGGTAAGTTATCCACAGCATTGACCGACGATATATATGTTCGTAGCTTGTTTTCATAAACATGAGCATGATATAGTTCGATTGTTGTTATTAATATAAACAATCTACCCCAATAAAATAATAGGAGAAATAAAATGAGTATTACTCGCAACTCATTGAAACGCCCAGCAGCGTTGTTTGCAGCTGCGGCGTTGCTCGTTGGTTCTACCATACCGGCTTTATATAGTGTATCTGCGGCCGCCATAGGCCAAGTTAGCAGCAGGAGCCTTCAACTTAGTGATGGAAACCCAAGTGGTGGTACGATAACCTCTGGTGTTGGCAGTGGTACAGCCGTATCGTATAAAGTTACTTTTACGGCCGCAACATCTACCGCTGTAGGGGCCATAGTCGTAGACATTTGTGACAATACTCCACTGATAGGTGATACCACCTGTGCATATCCAGCCAGCTTTAGCTGGGGTGCTGCAACCCCTGTACTCTCTGGTGGTACTGTTTCGGGTGTAACGGGCACGTGGACGGCAAGTAGCCAGCAAGGTGGCGGCGCATCAACGAGTGCCCCCCAGGTCTTAGTGTTGACGGATGCAACCCCTGCAGTACCATCTGGACCCATTAGTTTCACGATTACTGGCGTGACGAACCCAAGTGCGGCTGTAACGCCAAGCTCGGCACACACCTTTTATGCTCGTATCCTTACGTTTGCGAGTGGTGCGAATGAAGCAACTGACTATACGGTAACGGGAACGACTCGACCGGGCATAGCTGGTTTGACGCACGTTATCGATGACGGTGGTGTGGCAATGTCTCTCTCACTCCCCATTACAGTAACGGCCCGAGTTATGGAAACGTTCACACTTTGTACGGCAAGTGCAACCTACACTGGTGTTGCCTGCGCAGGGCCAACCGGTGCGCAGACGCCTTCTATCATCCTTGGAGATGGCTCTGCAAATAATGTTCTTGACACGGCAATTGTACGTACGGCAAATGTATACACACAGGTATCGACCAATGCGACGAATGGCTATGCATTATACCTGAAGGCTAGCAATAGCTGTGCTGGACTGAGTAAAGATAATGGCACGACTTGTGGTATCCCAGCGGTAAATTCAGGTGGTACCTCGGGATTAACTATTACCGCCGGCACGGCAGCTTTTGGCGCATCAGTTGGCAATGGTAACTTTGTCGGAGCTGGTTCAGGCACAAACACGGCAGTTGCTCGTTGGAATACAACCCCCCCGGCTTACATCATGGACAACACCACGGCAAATGACAACGTAAGCTACACGTACGGTAGTAAGATCATTACCTCAACTGGCCAAGCGAATGGCGTAGTCAATACGATTACCTTTGCCGCGACAGCTTCACCAACGACACCAGCAGGTATATACACCGAAAACTTTAGCCTCATCGGCGTAGGCACATTCTAAAGTAGAAGGATTACAGTGCGCGAAAGAAGGCTACGGTTTCAGCGCATAGCCTTCGGGCTGATAGCGGTTCTGCTCCTCGAAGGAGCGGGACCGCTTGCCATAAGTGTTACGCAAGTGTCGGCTGCGAATTTTGCAACTAGGCAAGTGAGCATGTCGGACAACTTGGTGAACGCTGTGGCGAACTATACACTGGCCTTCTCAGGGCAGAGCGCTGGGACGGTTGGATCGATTCGCCTACAGCTCTGTACAAACGATCCTTTCATTGGGACACCGTGCACAGCTCCAGCAGGGCTTGATATAACCCTGGCGACCCTAAGCAACCAATCAGGCATGATGGGATTTACTATATCGCCGAACACCACGGCCAATCAACTTATCCTTACACGTACACCTGATGTTACACTGCCAGGTACATCATCTTACGAACTGCAAGGAATTCACAACCCCAACAATGCGGGTACGGTCTTTGGTAGGCTAGAGACATTCGCTTCTACGGACGCCTCAGGGTCACACCTTGATGCCTCAGGCCTCGCGGTGAACTATATGGCTAACGCCGTCAGCGTGAGCACATACGTTCCACCATATTTACTATTTTGTGCTGGCAATACCATCCAGCCCTATGATTGCACGACAGCGCAGGGAAATTTTGTAGATTTTGGAGAACTGAGTTCTCTCAAGACCTCTACCGGACAAACGCAGCTACTTGCTGCTACAAACGCTGATTATGGTTATACTATCCGAGTGCTAGGAACAACCTTAACCTCAGGTATTAATGTGATACCATCACTGCAAACCCCTGATATTGCACGTACAGGCGTGAGTCAGTTTGGTTTAAATCTGAGAGCTAATAGTACGCCGCCCACTGGCAATGACGTGCAGGGTAGTGGCTCTGCGGCTGTAGCTTCAGGCTATGATACTCCAGACTACTATAAATTCGTTTCTGGTGATGTTTTAGTAAGTTCGACAATCCCAGATAGCTACCGCTTATATACGGTGAGTTACATTGCGAATATCAGTAAGAATCAACCAGCCGGTATCTATGTGAGTACGCTACAATACATTGCATTGGCATCTTTCTAGCAGTATTAGTTGGCAGGCATAAGAAGTTTTGATACCATAGGTGGAGCATAACGAGAGGATATTATGAGTCAGCGTATACGTTTTTCTTTGGCAGCAGTAGTAATGGCAGGTTTTTTGATGGTGGGTCTCGCCGCACCTTTGGTGCGGGCAGCGACTCAAACAAGCTCGTCAGGTAATGCAATTAAAGTTGCTCCCGTGCGAACGGATTTGACTATACAGCCCGGGGAAAGTAAACAATTATCTATTACCCTTCAGAATCTTACCACTGGGTCAGTTGAGTATATGGCCATCATCAACGATTTTGTGGCTGGCAGCGGTGAATCAGGACAGCCAGCACTTATCCTAGATGCCAATAAGTACGCTCCGAGCCATAGCCTTAAACGATACATTGATCCTATCCCGAATGTGACGATTGGTGGCGGTCAGTCAAAAGATGTGACTGTTACTATTACGATTCCTAAAGATGCTGCAGCCGGTGGCTACTACGGTGCGGTTCGCTTCGCGCCAGCTGGTTCAGCCGATCCCACCAAAAATGTGACACTCTCAGCTAGTGTCGGCTCACTCATACTTGTAAAAGTGCCTGGTGATATTAAAGAAGATGTAACGCTTGCAAGCTTTGATGTACGAACGAACCCAGAAGCGAATGGCGGGAGTTCCTTCTTCACCTCAAACAAGAACTTGTATGCCGTAGCTCGTTTTAATAATACGGGAAATGTGCACGAACAGCCGTTTGGTAAGGTGGTATTAAAGCGTGGCAGTAAAGTCCTGCAGACAATTGAGATTAACAATACCGACCCGCGAGGCAACGTACTACCGGATAGTATCAGGCGATTTAGTGTCAAGCTCGACAAGGTTGGTATATGGGGCAGGTACACCGTAGAAGGTAATTTTGGCTATGGCTCAAACGGTCAGCTCGTAAGTGGTTCCACCAGCTTCTTCGTATTTCCGCTCTTATACGTGCTCATTATTGTAGTGGCACTGATTGTGGCTGGACTTCTTATCTTTGGCTTACCGCGTGCCATTAAGCGCTACAACCAAGGTGTTATCCGGCGTGCTTCTCGGCGTAAATAAGCCGAGAACTGGCAGCTAGTCGTACTTTCGCGTATGCTATAAGAAGCATAAATAGCTTGGCTCGTACTATGAAACGAACATATATTTCGAACCTACTTTCTACCATCGTTCTGAGCCTCGTATTACTTCTTGGTATTACGAGCCATAGCTCCGCGCTTGGCAGTCCGAACCCGAACCAATCGAGTGCAACAGGGGTACAGGGTACTATTTCTAGCCCACCTCCCCGTACAGCGGCCACTATCGTGACCCCAGTACCTGGTAGAGTCTTTACTTCTGTACCGGTGACCGTGAGTGGGCTCTGCACGACTGGTTTGCTCGTAAAGGTATTTAGCAATAATATTTTCGTGGGTTCGGTGCAGTGTACGAGTGGCAGCTATAGCCTTCAGGCAGACCTATTTAGCGGCCAAAATGATCTTGTCAGTCGAGTATATGACGCTCTTGATCAGGCCGGACCAGATAGCAGTACTGTAACTATCACTTTCCAAGATGCCCAATTTGCAGCTTTTGGACAGCGAATAAGTCTAAGCAGTAATCTCGCTAAACTTGGTGCAGACGTAGGGTCAAAATTATCATGGCCAATTATTTTAAGCGGTGGTACTGGCCCGTATGCCATAAGTGTTGATTGGGGGGATAACTCCGCAGCTGACTTGCAGAGTCAGCCATTCGCTAGCAGTTTCAATATCTCACACGTGTACGCGGCTGCTGGCATCTATAGAGTAGTGGTGAAGGCAACTGATTCCACTGGGGCAGCCGCCTTTCTCCAGATTGTCGGCGTTGGCAACGGGGCGGTCACGCAGGCTACGAGCAGTAGCAGCTCAAATGGTAGCGGAACGATTCAAGTACGATATATCTGGTGGCCAGTGCTTGCCATACTACCGATTATGCTGGCAGCATTCTGGGTAGGGAAGCGATATGAACTGGCTGCGATTCATAAGCAAATCGAGCGTCAAACAGAACAATATGCCGCTCGGGAAGATCCCCAAACCTAAGCAGCCGAAGATATGAAAGTAGCCGAAACGCGCTAATCTGGTAAAATAGGGGCGTTATGGCAAAAGTATACGTTGGTATGAGTGGTGGAGTGGACAGTTCGGTTACGGCCGCGCTGTTGGTTCAAGCTGGCCACGAGGTTACGGGCGTGTATATGAAAAACTGGAGTCAGGACTTGCCTGGCATGGTATGCCCCTGGAAAGAAGATTACCAAGACGCAAAACGCGTAGCCGTGCAGCTCGGTATTCCGTTCAAGATGTATGACTTCGAGACCGAGTATCGTCAGCGGGTAGTCGACTATATGCTCAATGGCTACCGCCAAGGCTTAACGCCAAACCCCGATATTATGTGCAACCAAGAGGTAAAATTTAAACTCTTTCTCGACACTGCACTGGCCGATGGCGCGGATATGATTGCCACAGGCCACTATGCCCGCGTGGCCGACGGCCAATTACTAACTGCTGCTAATGCAGACAAGGATCAGACGTACTTTTTGTATCGAGTCACCGAAGATGCGCTGAAGCACTCACTGATGCCGATTGGCGAATATAAAACCAAGAAAGAAGTGCGAGAGGTCGCCGCAAGACTGGGTTTGGCTACCGCCCAAAAGAAAGACAGCCAAGGCATTTGCTTTGTTGGAAAAGTGGGCATCAAGGACTTTTTGCTGCACGAGCTTGGCCCGCAAGAGCACGGTACTATACTTGACCAGAACGGTGTTGCTCTCGGCGAACATGACGGTGCAATTTTCTATACAATTGGTCAACGCCAAGGCTTAGGTGTCGGCGGCGGCTTGCCATACTATGTTACGGGCAAAGATATGGCGAAGAATGAAGTCTATGTAACGACCGACATTTCGGATAAAAAACTGTGGCATGAGTCACTCAATCTAACCGAACTGCATTGGATAAACAAACCACCAGAAGAAGGTAAAATATATCATGTTCGCACCCGTTATCGAGCTGCACTAGTGGGCTGTACACTTAAACTCATTGGTAAAACAGCGGAGGTAACGCTAACTGACCCAGTCCGTGCCATTACTCCTGGCCAATCCGCTGTCTTTTATGATGGCAACCACGTGCTTGGTGGTGGCATCGTTATCTAATACTTGAAAAGACGATTTGGTACTAGCATGGCTGCTAGCTTGCTATCCGGTGTATCTGTTACAATGTACCAGATGAACGCACAAGACATTCGCGCCAAATACCTCGCCTTTTTCGAGGAACGAGGCCACACGGTTATACCACGGGCCAAGCTTATTCCCGAGAACGACCCAACCACGTTATTTACTGGTTCCGGTATGCAGCCGATGATTCCGTATCTGCTGGGCGAGCCACATTCGGGTGGCGTCCGTCTGGCGGACAGTCAGACCTGCCTGCGCGCCCAAGACATTGACGAAGTGGGCGACAATCGCCACACCACGTTCTTTGAGATGCTCGGCAACTGGAGCTTGGGCGACTATTTTAAGGCAGAGCAAGTGCCGTGGATGTTTGAATTCTTGACAGATGTTGTGGGGCTGGACCCGCGTAAGCTTTACATCACCTGCTTTATTGGTGCGCCCGAATATGACATCCCCAAAGACACTGAGGCAGCCGAGTTGTGGCAGAAACTGTTTGATGCAAAAGGGCTGAGCTCTGGCGTAGCCGACATTGGCTCTGAAGACGATGGCTACAAGCGTGGTATTAAAGAAGGCGAGCGTATCTTTTATTACGATGGCAGCAAAAACTGGTGGAGCCGTAATGGCCGCCCAGAAACCACGCCAGTCGGCGATCCATGTGGGCCAGACAGCGAAATGTTCTACGATTTTGGTACGCCACACAATCCAGAATACGGTGAATACTGCCATCCAAACTGTGACTGCGGTCGGTTTATGGAAATCGGCAATAATGTGTTTATGGCCTATCGCAAAGAAGCGGAAGGTACATTTGTGCCACTCGAGAAGCCAAATATTGATCACGGTTCTGGCTTGGAGCGTATTGCCGCTGCCGCCAACGATGACCCAGACGTGTTTAAGATTAGCCTGATGTGGCCGGTTATCGAAAAACTTGAGCAGATCTCTGGCAAAACCTACGATAGCAATACGAATGCCATGCGCGTGATAGTCGACCACCTGCGCGCCGCAACTTTTTTGGCGGTAGACGGCGTTGTCCCAAGCAACAAAGAGCAGGGCTACGTGATGCGCCGCTTGCTGCGCCGTGCTATTCGCTTTGCCTTTGAACTCGGTATAGAGCAGAACTTCCTGCAAGAGATCGTACCGGTTATCGCTGACCTATACGAAGCAGATTTCCCAGAAGTCGTGAAAAACCGTGAAAAGATTACTGAGGTACTCGTAAAAGAAGAAAAAGTCTTCCGCCAAACCCTCCGCAAGGGTATTCAGATGTTTGAGAAGAAAATTATCTGGGTAGATATTAAAACAGGTAATAGATATGATCACTTATTTGCCTCAAGAGCTGGAGAAGATAACCCTATATTTAAACGAGAAGAAGTTACGCCTATGGTTGATGGCTCGGCACTCTACGATTTATATGACACGTTCGGATTCCCAGTTGAATTAAGTGTTGAAGAAGCATTTAAGCAGAATGTTACGTTGAGTGGTGAGTGGCGGGAAGAATTCGATGCCAAGATGCAAGAGCAGCGCGAGCGCAGTCAGACAGCAGCCAAGGGTACCTTTAAGGGTGGCCTCGGCGGTCAGACATTGCAGCACAAGAAATACCACACTGCTACACACTTGCTACAGTCGGCCTTGCGCCAGCTGTTTGGGTCAGAGCTTCGCCAGCACGGCAGCAACATCACAGAGGAACGCCTGCGCTTTGACTTTAACCTCGACCGTAAAATGACGCCCGAGGAAATTGCCAAGGCCGAAGAACTCGTAAACGGCTGGATCACCGAAGACTTGCCAGTAAAATTTACCGAATACTCGACGCAGCAAGCGCTCGATATGGGTGCAATCGGGCCGTTTGGCGAGCGCTATGGTGAAACCGTAAAAGTCTATCAGATGGGACCAGATGATCACATAGCCAGTCTCGAAATTTGTGGTGGCCCGCACGTGGATCATACTGGTCAGCTGGCCGAGGGCGGCAAGCGTTTCAAAATTATCAAAGAAGAAGCATCCTCTGCTGGTATTCGCCGTATCAAAGCCATGCTTGTGTAGTTCCCCGCAAGTACGACCCGAACAAAAACCACACTTTTGTCTTGGCACGATGATAATTCAAGCAGAGTGAGAATTGTATGCTGAGCCGGCATTTTTTGCCGCCCGAAGCTATAGAAGAACGCTTGTGGGTATAGCTGTTACTGTAAGTTCCCTTACTGAAACAACTCTTTCGGGGCGTACTATCAGGTTATAGTAAGCGTAACCTAATAAAAAAGGACAGGACAGTATGCTATCTGTACGGACAGAATTTCATCTTATGAATAGTGGTAGTGGAGAGGTAGTAGCCGAAATTAAGCCGGTTCCGCGTGATGCGCATGACGTTGCAGAGATTAACGCTGTGCTTGGGTGTTTGAGCGTGGGCGCGCCGGATGTAAAAGTATACGAACAGCAGGATGTTATGATTGCCCATCTTGCGCCAGATGTCAAAAGAGAATCTGCTTGCGCGGTTCTTGGCAGTGTCGGTTGCAAGAATGTTGACGAATAATTGATGAGTTGTTAAAGCAAAAGCGCTATCGACATTTTACTGCAATGTATGTATAAATATGTAGTAAGCCGTTCTGTGACACTTAAAGGGCAGTAAAACGTCAAGGAATTTATAGATGGCACGCAGGCCAACGCCAGGATCAGATGATGGTATATGGGGTGATATCCTCAATACATATCTTGATGTGTCACTCAATGCCGACGGAACCCTTAAAGACAAAATCGTTGGGACAACTACCTTAAATGTTGGTACGCCTGCAGCGGGGCAATTACTCTCATATGATGGGACGGGTCTTAACTGGACAACATCGACAAGTGCCGGTACGGTGCCTGATGCCGATGCGACAACGAAGGGGCTAGTACAACTGACAGGTGATTTTGGTGGCACTGCTGCATCGCCGACTGTCCCAGGGCTTGCAACTAAAGCTGATGCCGCTGCATTAGCAGCACATACTTCTAACACCTCTAACCCGCACAATGTAACTCAAGCACAAGTTGGCCTAGGGAACGTCGATAACACTTCTGATGTAAGCAAGCCAGTCTCCACGGCAACTCAAAACGCCCTCAATCTAAAGGCTACTCTTGCCTCCCCCACCTTCACTGGTACGGTGACTGTGCCAACGCCTATAAACAGCACTGATGCGGCAACAAAAACATACGTCGACAGTGCCGCATCATCGAAGCTGAGTAATATAACTGGTCTTGTTGCTGCCGGCACGAATGTGACGCTCTCTGGATCTGGTACTTCTGGTTCTCCCTACCAGATTAGTGCAACCTCAGGCGCAGTCATCTCGGATGCTACCTCTACTACAAAAGGTATCGTGCAGCTTGCTGGCGATTTGGGTGGTACGGCCGCTGCTCCGACGGTGCCTGGTCTCGCAGGTAAGGCAAATACTGTACATACCCATACCGCAACAGATATTACGACTGGCATCCTTGTTCCGGCGCGGCTAGGGACTGGCACCGCCAATAGCACGACGTACCTGCGTGGCGATGGATCTTGGGCTACCCCGTCTGGAAGTGGTGGCGGTCGAGTTGCCGTGGCGCAATCCGCGAATTATACGGCAAATCCGGGTGATTTTGTCATAGGCAATGCTGCAGCGGCCGCATTTACGGTTACCCTACCTACTCCTACGAATGGCGCACAGGTCAGCGTCAAAAAAATTGATTCATCGGTAAATGGGATATTGGTACAACCTGCTTCTGGGCAGATTGATGGTTCAGCCTCTGTGGTGGTAAATACCCAATGGCAGAGCAAGGACTTTTTTAGTGATGGAACGACCTGGTATAACGTATAGGGGGATAGGCATATGTCATATGACCCGGGTATAAGTGGTATTTCTGGGGCTTCAGATGTCTTCTTAAATAGTCCCGTGACAGGTAATTTCTTAAACTATAATACCAGTACCGCAAAATGGCAGAATTCAACGCTTGCAGGCTATGCAGCGCTTGCAAATGGCGGGGGCGCAGAAACTGTCTTTACCCTAAGCGCAACCGGTGTCACAACTCTTGACTTGGCGAACGGAAACATTTTTGTAGCTACCCTCACGAGCAATACGACCTACGCATTTAGTGGCGCAACTGCTGGGAAGGCTTGCTCATTTGCGCTCTATAATACACAAAATGCGACAGGCGGCTTTACGGTCACATGGCCCACGACTGTCAAATGGTCGGGAGGTGCACCCGTACTTACGACAATGGCCAGTAGTGTAGATATCCTCGTTTTTGAGACGATTGATGGGGGCGCAAGCTGGTACGGCTCCTTAGTTGGCACAAACTTCACTTGATACAGAGGTACTTCTTGAGTATTTGCGCAATATGTTAGTAGCTTCGTATGGTATGATACAAATTAATACTTACTGTGAGCAGGAATTAAGTATATGTCCTATGACCCAGGTATAAGTGGTATCTCAGGTGCTTCAGATGTATTCCTCAATAACCCTGCCGCTAATGATGCTCTTTCTTACAGCACTGCTACAGGCAAATGGGAGAATCTTCCTGTTGATAAAGCCAGAATAGGCCTAGCCAACGTTGATAACACTGCTGACATTGATAAGCCCATTTCGACCGCGGCTCAAGCAGCAATCGCGACAAAACAGCCCCAGGGTGGCGTCGTTGCGACAGTGAGTGATATCCCGGCCGGAGCAGCAGTTGGCTCTCTCTGGGTAGTTACTTCATGAGTCTTCCTACTATAGTCGGCACTGCGTACAGAGGAGATAGTACAGCGAATGTTTCGTCTACTCAGAGCATGGCCTGTCCTCTGCCGCCAGGAATCGCCGAAGGTGATCTGCTTGTGTATGTTGTAACATCCTTCACCCAGCCCTGGTCAGTTAGCCCGAGTGATACGGTTGCCTGGACTCGTATAGCGCCGTACGCCTATTCTGGCACGCTGACGTTTGATATATTTGTCACAACGTATACGACGACCTTAAATCTGGCATTTTTTTCAAATGATACGACACTACGCCGCGCGACACCGGCGACGATAGCAATCCGCGGCTGGACGGGTAATATCGCTGATTTAGCCGTAGGGTCCGAAGGGCTACGGGTATCAGAGGGTTTGGATGGGTACCACACGATTGCGCCGAGTGTTACGACTACCCAGAGTGACTCTTTGGTACTGTCTACATTCGTCGAACGGACGACTGCCACTACGAATGAGCCTGCAGGTGCAAGTGTGAATGTTGGCACACTTGATCTTGCTTTTTTCCCGACCAGTAGCGCTATTGAATCAGTGCTGTTTAGTCATATTGAGCAAGCTACAGCGGGTGCCTCTGGTGATGTTACGGCAACATACCCTAATATACAGACGAACAATGGAATAGCTGTACAGCTTGCGATACCAGGAGGTACGAGCGGTGTTCCAGTCGACATCCCCGTGTTACTTACTGGTACCGGTAATCTTGAGGAATGGGATAAGGGTGCAACCTACACGAGTAGCGTAACGGTAAATATGCCAGCGAATGTTGCGGTCGGCGACGTACTACTACTACTAGGCTATAACTCTTCAAGCTATGTCCCGGTACCTGACCTAGCTGGTTGCACACAGATTACACCTACGCCTGCAAGTAGTACATACCGTGATCTTCTGGCCTATGTATATCCCGTGCCAGATCAAGCTACCCTAACTTCATTACCTGCCACCGTTACCATGACTTCGTCTGGTGCAGGGCGTATGTTTGCGCTTGTAGCTCGTGTGACTGGCGTGAACCTTACTACACCGCTTGATGTATCCGGGGCATGGAACAATCCGTACAGTACTTCGGACGGCTATGTTCCTGGGGTGTCGGGTGCCCGCAGCAACTCTCTCGCGATATTGATAGGCTATAGCAACAGCATTTCTTCGTACCCGATTGTCACAGATGCAACTGCTGGCGATATGACCAAATGCGGTATATGGTCTGCTGATGACGGAGGTGTCAGTAGCCATTCCCAGCTTTACGTCTTCAATCGGTCGGTAAACAGCGACGGTACAGTACCTAATACGACGTTTATGCCAAATCAAACAGTGTCGAACTTGGGTGGCTTAATGTTTGCGCTTACCGCAAAAACAGCAGCGCCCCGTGGGGTGCAAGCGGCCTATGTGACTGCCGGTGGCACGCAATCTGGTGCACTCTACATTATGACGAGTAGCGGACCCGCACTGATTAGTTCGACACACCATGTTCCGACCGGCTATGCAACGGTAGCTACTATGCTTACGACGCCCTCCTTTGCGGTTGCTCACCGTGGTGGCTCACTCTCATATCCCGAGATGTCACTCTATGCCTACACACAATCTGTTATCGATGGGTATGGCGCGGTAGAGTTGTCACTGGCTCGGACAAGTGACGGAGTATGGTTTGGTCTACATGACTCTACGCTTGATCGTACTTCAGGCGTGAGTGGCGTCACGGCCTCGTCACTTACCTGGGCTCAGGTACAGACCTATAGTATTTTGGGTTCAACGGCCACCGATAATCCTTCGCAGCCGAATAGGCCCTATATGCAATGGGAAGAGCTTATTGCGGCCTACTATCCGTCGCATGTTATTTTTGTTGATCCTAAAACAGCATTATCGTATCGCTCGGAGTTGTTAGCTATGATGGATGCACTGCCTGGGACACCGCAGGATCACCTTGTCGCTAAATATTACGGTGTCGAGGGTGGAGTGGGTAATACGGGATGGGCACATGATGCGGCTACGCATGGCTATGAACGATGGGGATATTTCTATGATACCGATGCGAGTAATTTTGCGGCCTATGAGGGAAGGTGGAGCATACTCGGCTTAAATTACACAGCTAGCCAAGCAACCTGGAATACGATGCTTTCGTACGGGAAACCTGTCATTGGACATGTCTGCCCGACTCAAGCCTCGGTTACAGCTGCGCTCAGCTATGGTGCGGCTGGAGTAATGGTCTCGGGCACCTCGGTCGTGACGCCGTAATAACGAGCAGTAAATTGATGACTTGGATTATCCCGTCGTCTCTGTAAAAGTAGTGTACGGATTAACTTCATACCATTATCCACGAAACAGGGTGAAGCGTGTTGGTTCGTGTGGTAAAATAAAGCGGATATGCTTGATAAGTTCAAGGACCTCAAAACTGCTGCTGTAACACGCGTAAAAACGGCCAGAAAGCAAACGCCTACCGAGAGACATCTCGTGGCGCTTGATATAGGTACGGAATATGTCAAGGCGCTGATTGGGAGAGTCACCGACGATGGCCTCGAAATTATTGGCGCGGGCAGGGCCCACCAGAAACTGAGTGACATGCAGGCCGGTGCTATTGCTGACATAGGAGGAGTCGTCGAGAACTGCGATGCTGCACTCAATGAAGCCGAGCAGCAAGCTGGTGTCAGCGTGCGTAGCGCAATCATTGGTATAGCCGGTGAGCTCGTCAAGGGCACGACTACCACCGTAAGAGTAGTTCGCAATCAGCCCGATAAAGCACTCGACATAATGGAAGTTGAGCGAATTATTAAGCTTGTGCAACAGCGCGCCGAGGCAAAGGCCAAAAAACAGCTTGCCTGGGAACTCGGGGGTAAACAGGTAGAAGTCAAGCTCGTCAATAGTGCACTTGTAGGCATAGAGATAGATGGATATCCGGTAACGAATCCGGTTGGTTTCCAGGGGCGAGATGTCTTGGTCCAGCTCTACACTGCATTTGCGCCAATGATTCATATTGGTGCTCTTGAGCGCACCGCGCAGCAACTTGATCTTGACCTTGTTGCGGTAGCAGCAGAGCCATTTGCAGTCGCTCGTTCAGTAATCGGAGACGACCAATCTGCCAGTATGAGCGCAATCCTGATGGATGTTGGTGGTGGTACCACAGATATTGCGGTCGTGAATGATGGCGGCGTCCAGGGCACCAAGATGTTTGGTATTGGTGGCCGGGCCTACACTCGCTCAATTGAGCGTGATTTGAATATCGACTTCGATGATGCTGAGCAGCTCAAACTTGGGCTAGCGGTCAATAGCGTGCCTGCCAAACGAGCTGAGGCAGTCGAGAGATCACTCGGTAAGGTCCTGGATGTCTGGGTGAGTGGTATTGAGCTGGCGCTGAGTGAGTTTACGAAGCTTGATCATCTACCGCATCGCCTCTATCTTTGCGGCGGTGGCTCGTCACTTCAAATGCTCGTTGACCGGTTACACGATAGTGACTGGTATAGCTCGCTACCCTTTACGCGAAAACCAATCGTTGAGTACATTCGTCCTGACCAAGTAATTGGAATGCATGATTTGACTGGCAAAATAACTGACCATACTTATATAACCGCCATGGGGTTACTCCGTGTTGGCCTCGATACGGTACAATATACGGGTAAAAGCGGTGATACCGTAAAAGAGAAACTCGACAGGATACTGCATGTCTAATAAGCCTCCCAAGCTCGATACTATCGGAAAAATCCAAGCACCAAAACTTGCGACTATTAGTGGTACCAATTCAAAGGAAACCGTCTATGTTGACGTTGACGATGAAATTACCACCATCATCGACAAAGTACGAGGCGCTAGAGGTAAGATAGTTGCGTTGGTACTACCAAAACGAGCCACTGTTTTGCAGAGTACTGTCAATATGAAACTCCTCAAACGTACTGTTGATGAAGCCGGCAAGAACCTAGTGTTGGTGACCACGGAAGTTGGCTTGCTGCCACTCGCCGGTTTGGTTGGCTTGCATGTAGCCGATACTCCGACGAGCCGACCGACAATACCGTCCAAGCCCGATCAGCCAAGTGACGAGCCTGAAGCAATAGATGAGCCATTGAGTATATCTGACAATAGTGGCTCCGAAAATGAGTTTAATATGGATGAGGCTGCCAACGTGCCCATTGGTGAACTGGCTTCTTCGGCGGGCGCAGCGGCGGTGGCAAGCGAAGTTGATGATGAGCTTGTGATGGATGATCCGGTCGCCGATAAGACTGATGTCACGCCCCTCAAAATGAACAAAAAGCTCGCCATTCCCAACTTTGATAAATTCCGTACGCGTCTGATTCTTGGCGCCCTACTCCTCATACTAGCCGCAGCCGGTTGGATTTTTGCAGCCAAGGTGCTTCCGAAGGCAACCGTATCTATTGAAACCAATTCCCAACTGGTCAAGTCTAACCTAAGCCTTACGCTCGACACTGCCGCCAAGCAGGTGGATGTTCAGAATAAGATTTTACCCGCTACGGCTCAAAGCGTCCAAAAAACCTATAGTCAACAGGTCGCAACCACGGGCCAGCAGAACAACGGCGCCAAGGCTTCTGGCTCAGTATATTTTGCATTGACCGACTGCAAGTACAATACCGTTACTATTCCTACAGGTTCAGGTATAAGTGCAGGAAATAAGACCTACATTACCCAATCGGCCGTTACGCTTAATAGCGCAACGATAGGAGGGCAGTGTAACCCATCTAGTCTGCAGTCCTTTTGGTCGGCGACAGTCACGGTAGTAGCTCTTCAGGGTGGAAGTGACTATAATACGGCAAAAGGTACCGCCTTCACTGTTTCATCGAGTATTTCTGGCGCAAGCAGTGTGGCTGCGACAGCAAGCTCGGACATTGCTGGTGGAACAGATAGCATTGTAAAAATTGTAGCTCAAGCAGATATCGACAGCGCCAAAGCGCAAATAGCCGCGCAGGATACATCCAGGGTGAAGCAAGAGCTAGAGAGTGACCTGCAAGCCAAGGGTATATTGCCGATCGTCGTTACCTATGTCGCTGGTAGCCAGCAAATTACCACTAGTGCAAATGTCGGAGACGCAGCCGATACAGTCACCGTTACTTCGGTTATACCATACAGTATGCTCGGGGTTCAGACCTCTGACCTAAGGCAAATTGTAGTCGCCAGTGTCGATAGTCAAATTGATGCCAGCAAACAAAAAATTCTTGACGATGGTATTGCGCATGCACAGTACACTATCCAAGATACGGCTACGCCTACGAGCGCAATTGTAAGCGCTCAGATTCAATCTATCGCTGGTCCGGAGCTCGATGCGCAGTCTCTGAAAAAACAGATTGCTGGTAAGAAGTCAGGTGACATTAAGTCGGCGATTGGCAGCCTGCCGGGCGTGACTAAAGTCGACGTAAAATACAGTCCTTTCTGGGTAACGACAGCCCCCACTAATACAAGCAAGATCACGATAAATATAGCTAAGCCGAGCGGCGCAAACTAGCAATATGGCTCAGTCGGACTACATCCTTGGCCTTGATTACGGCGAGAAGCGCATTGGCGTTGCGATTGCTCACGGTCTTGTCGGCATGCCACGACCGCTCACAACACTACAGACTTCACCGACAGTCGGGGCTGAAATCCAGACTATCGTTACTCGCGAGCAGGTTAAATTGATTGTCGTGGGCCTCCCCCGTAGCATGGATGGCCAAGTGCATGCCCAGGGTATTCGGGTGCAGGAATTTGTCACAGCGTTGAAAGGGCAGGTTTCGGTGCCCGTAGAGTTTACTGACGAGACGCTAACGAGCATACAGGCAGAGCAAATTCTCGCAGAAGGTGCCGATGGTAAACCCATCGCCAAGGGGGCAATTGATGCGATGTCTGCTGCACTTATTCTCGAACGCTACTTTGAGGAGCGCCAGATGGAGCACGGTGCGTGAAATATTCCTTGCGTACACCTGCTAGGCGCACCGGAAGGCTTAAACTCAGCCTAACTGTCGTAGCGGTACTCCTGGCCGTTGTACTCGTTATAGTAGGGGTTTTATGGTTTAGCTATCAAAACGGGCTGAAAGCGGTCGGTGAAAGCTCACGGGCAGTTTCAGTTACAATAAGCCAAGGTGAGACGCCGAAAGAAATTGCTGCACAGCTCAAAAAAGCCCAGCTCATTCGGAGCGCCCTTGTATTTGAATACTACGCGCGTTGGCACCATGCCAGCCCGTACCTACAGGCCGGCACCTATGAATTTGCCGCGACGCAAAGTGTCCCAGCCATCATTGCTCAATTGACACACGGAAAGGTGGCTATCAGTCTGGTTACGATTCTGCCGGGTCAGCGGCTCGACCAAATTCGACAATCGCTCATTGACCAAGGCTTCTCGGTTGCCTCGGTTGATGCTGCCCTTGAGCCTACGCAGTATGAATCAAGCCCCATCTTTGCCGGTAAACCAAGTGGCAATAGCCTCGAGGGGTATTTGTATCCTGACTCTTTCCAGCGCACGGCTACAACGGACCCGAAATACATTATTCAGCAATCACTTGCTGAGTTTCAGAAGCATCTGACACCTGATATAACGAATGGCTTTGCGAACGAAGGGCTTACGACGTATCAGGGGATTATTATTGCTTCAATTGTGGAACAAGAGGCGACCAAGCAATCAGACCGTTCTCAGGCGGCGCAGGTATTCTTGAAGCGGCTGCAGCAAAATATGTCTCTCGGTAGCGATGTGACGGCCTTCTACGGTTCCATCCTGGCAGGAAAAGGCAAAGATGTTACGTATGACACGCCGTACAACACAAGACTTCATACTGGTTTTCCGCCAACACCGATAAGCAATGTGAGCGATAGCTCACTCACGGCAGTGGCTCATCCGAGTGCAACGGATTGGCTGTATTTCGTGGCAGGGGATGATGGCACTGTGTATTTCTCAAAAACGGTGCAGGAACATGAAGCCCAAATAGCGCAATATTGTCATATTGCCTGTCAGTAGAACAGGGGTAGAGTCCATATGCTGACTTGCAATAGGGCATGTATTTTGGTACCATTTGTCGGTAGCAACTACCCGTATAAACATGAGAGTAGTGGGCTACACTTTGTACGCAAGATAACGAAATAGAACTAATTGTCGCCTAAGAAACGATCACAAGTAATATCAAGTAAAGCGCGTATATAAGTCTCGGTTTTACCGTAAAAAGTACTCTTTTTACGAAGAACCAGGAGAAATCGTATTAGTACTGCACAAATTGGGTCGCTTGCGGCTCAGCATTTACAGCGTCGACGGCAACTTGCGAGTAGCCGTCTGCAAAAAACTCTAAAACGTAAAGCCGTCAAGAAGCGGCTTGTTCGTGTTGGACTTGTGAGCGCTAATCTATTGGTGCTTGTAGCGGTTCTGATATTTGTTATGACAAGTGGGCGGCAAGATCAGCCAGCACTAGCGGCAGTCGTGCAGCAGAATACGACAGCCGTAAGTCCTGTTGACCGGCTTACCTCGTACGATGTAGCGGCCAATGTGGCCCAAGCCGTGAATCTTCCAGAGAAAACGCCGATTATTAACCAAGCTCAGAGTGCCCGAGTGGCAGTGGCGGTGAGTACAAATGAAGCCGGTATTTCAGCAAAACCACAAGTCGTCTCGACTGCCCTGAAAAGCTGGCGTGACATCACAGATTATACTGTCCAGAATGGTGAAAACGTACAGTCAATTGCACAGAAGTTTGGTGTTACTTCGCAAAGTATTCGTTGGTCAAACGGGTTATCAACCGACACAGTTTTGGCCGGCACGAACCTGATAATCCCTCCAGTCAACGGCATTGTACACACCGTCGTAGCGGGTGACACTCCAGACAAGCTTGCGTCGACGTACCATTCCGATACTCAGAAAATTATTGATTATAATGATGCGGAACAAGGCTTGGTGGTGGGGCGGCGTATTATTATTCCTGATGGCCAGATTATCCCAGTAGCGCGAACCTACTCGAGCTTTAGCTATATGGGGTATGGTAGCTTTACCCCAAACTATAGCTCCAATGGGTATGACTGGGGTTGGTGTACCTGGTATGCGGCGGCGCGTGCTGGCGCCCCAAGTAACTGGGGCAACGCAAACACTTGGGCGTTCTATGCTCGACTCAGTGGCTGGAAGGTAAGCTCTACCCCAACGGCTGGCGCAATTTTTCAGACTCCTGCTGGCTGGGCCGGTCACGTTGGTATTGTCGAGGAAGTCTACGCAAACGGTACTATGAAGATTAGCGACATGAATGGTATCGCCGGCTTTGGACATGTTGGCTATGGTGTTGTTTCCGTGAACGCCTACCCGAATTACATAACTCGATAAGCCTTCGTTTCAATTCGCGAATCTGTAATTTCTCTGTTATAATAAGACTCAATGAAATTTGTGGATACAGCTGAGGTGCACGTAGTGGCGGGCGACGGTGGCAATGGCCGGACGTCTTTTCGGCATGAAAAGTTTGTCGACAGGGGTGGTCCAGACGGTGGTGATGGTGGAGTAGGCGGCAGTGTTGTATTTGTGGCAAGCACGAACCAGAATACTCTCATGAATTTTCGCTATCACCAGGAGCTTATCGCGGAGCGCGGCGGTGACGGTAGTAAAACCCGTAAGCACGGTCGCAATGGTAAAGATCTACGGGTGATGGTGCCAGTCGGTACGGTAGTGTATGATGGTGACGCCATGGTTGCGGACCTCTCGACAGACGGGCAAGAATGTGTCATTGCGCAAGGTGGGCGCGGTGGTTTTGGTAATGCGCACTTTGTGAGTTCGGTGCGGCAAGCTCCTAAATTTGCAGAGCCAGGTGGAGTGGGTGAAGCGCGCGACCTTCGGCTGGAGCTTAAGCTTATTGCGGATGTAGGTCTCGTTGGCCTACCAAACGCAGGCAAGTCAACGTTCTTGTCAGTCGTGAGTAATGCGCGACCAGAGATTGCCGATTATCCTTTCACGACCCTTACGCCGAATCTTGGCGTGGCCGACGTACGGGGTACGGGCAGTATGCTTATTGCCGATATCCCCGGCCTTATCGAAGGCGCAGCCGAGGGCAAGGGGCTCGGCGATGAATTTTTACGCCACGTTGAGCGTACCGCGGTACTGATGCAGCTAGTGGATATAACGAGCGATGATATAGTGGCCGACTATCGCACGATTGAAAAAGAGGTCGCCGCATACTCATCAGAGTTAGCGGGGCGAGCAAAGATCGTCGTACTGACGAAGATAGATCAGAGCCTACCAGAGCTCGTACAAGAAGCAGAGAAGAAGCTGCAAAAGATTCTACCAAAAAACGTTCAGGCGTTTGCGATATCAGCACAAGCCCACAAGGGTTTGCAGGAGCTGCTATATGCCACCTATGATCTGGTTCAAAAAGAACGCGTTCGAACGGCGGTGATTGCTGCTGAGCAAGCGCCAGACGAGGGCTTACCCGTATTGAGGTTGGCCGATGAGGCTGGTTGGAAGGTTGAAAAGCAGGATGATAGATTTATGGTCAGTGGGCCAAAGGTAGATCGTTTTGCTGCTCGCACGGACTTTGCTAATGATGAGTCTATCGCCCGCCTACGCGATATTATGCGCAAGCAGGGCATTATGCACGAGCTTTCCCGCCAAGGTGCTGAGCCTGGCGCCACGATTGTCCTCGCCACCGGTACGCTAGAGCTTTAGACTCATCGTCACTTACTCGCGTCAAGCGTATGCCGTGGTACACTGATTTGTATGGCAAAGCAACACGTCGCCCAGACATTCTTTTGGTATGACCTTGAAACGACAGGCATACTTCCACGCGAAGATAGAATTATGCAGTTTGCTGGGCAACGCACGGACATGGAGCTTAACCCCATCGGTGAGCCCGTGAATGTACTGGTGCGTCTCGGCGAAGATATTCTACCGGCTCCGGATGCTATTTTACTGACCGGTATTACGCCCCAGCAAACGATTCGCGATGGGGTATCGGAGGTCGAATTTCTCCGTCAGTTCTACGAGGAGATCGCACTACCTGGTACGATTTTTGTCGGATTTAATAGTATCCGGTTCGATGATGAGTTTATGCGCTACCTGCACTACCGTAACTTTTATGATGCTTACGAATGGCAGTGGAAAGATGGCCGTGGCCGCTGGGATTTGCTCGACGTGGTTCGTATGACCCGTGCTTTGCGGCCTGAAGGAATCAATTGGCCAATCGTCGATGGCAAACCCGGTAATCGACTCGAGCTGCTCACCAAGGCAAACGGCATTGCGCACCAAGATGCGCATGACGCACTCGGAGATGTTCGAGTGTCAATTGCATTTGCAAAACTTATTCAAACCAAACAGCCCAAACTTTTTAGTTGGCTACTCGAGTATCGCGACAAAGCAAAGGTGGCGGCATTGGTCGAAAAAGACGAACCTTTTGTGTATAGCAGCGGCAAATACGATGCCGATACAGAGAAAACTACCATCGCCATCCGTATTGCACCTCACCCAAAGAACAAAGGTGCACTTGTATATGATTTACGGCACGATCCGGCGCTGTTTCTTGGGCTTTCTCCAGAACAGCTGGCTGAGCGTTGGCGTTGGACAAGAGAGCCAGATGCCCCGATGCGCCTGCCGGTAAAAACGATGCAATACAATCGCTGTCCAGCTATTGCACCAGTATCGGTGCTGGATGCGTCCTCGCAGGAGCGCCTTAAAATTGATTTGGCAGCAGTAGCCAAGCATCGCAAAGTGCTACAGCAAAATCCAGAGTTTATCACTCGTGTGCTGGCTGCGCTCGAAATTCTTGATGCCGAACAGACCTCTCGACAAGCCTCTACTGCCGCTCCAGTTGACGCACAGCTGTACAATGGCTTCTTTGGCGACCAGGATAGAACGGTGATGGCGGTCGTGCGTGCCGCCCAGCCGCAAGACCTGAGCGAATTGGTTCAAGACCTACGAGACTCTCGCCTCAAGGCATTGTTACCTCTATACAAGGCGCGTAACTTCGCTCAATTTTTGACCGATGAAGAACGCGCAGCCTGGGAATCGCATCGCTACCATCAGCTTATGGACGGTGGAATAGATAGCAAGCTGGCTCGCTACATGCATCGGTTGCAGGAACTTAATGATACAGTGAAGGATGCAGACAAGCGGTACTTGCTCGAGGAGTTACAGCTGTATGCCGAAAGTATTATGCCCGTTACCGATAATGACTAGCACTGACTTAGAGTAGGTGATACTGGCTGAGGAGCTGCAATACTTTACGCGCCCTGATATTTGCAATGTGCGTATGCCAGTGTTCTCTGATTTTGCTTTGCGAAAGAATAAGTAGTAGAAGCAGGCAAACGAAAACCGTTGTATACAGCCATATCGTAAAATCAATTTGAATAGTAGTGCCCGGTATTTGTCCCAGGACAATCATTTCTTGCATACTCACCGCCCAAAGGTTACGTGTTAAAGCGGATTATAACAATTGTTTAGAGTATTTGCAATTATATTTTATAAACGCTTATGGCTTGCGTTTGCGACGCATAGTAGCGAGTCGTTCACGGTTCATAAGAGATATAAAGGTCGCGACAAAAAAGGCGCTAGCCGCAAGCGATACTTGCCAAATGGCCTCGTGCCGCCAGCCCATGTAGGCAGAGACTCCGAAGAGCGCAATGGCAATAAGATCGTAGGCCCATTGTGCAATCGGATGCTTTGGGAAAATGATTTGTACAATTTTGCCGCCATGCTTGAGCACGTACTCACGCAAGTCTTTGGCCCACTTGTTGTTGATACTCAGCAGGCTGAGTCCCGCGATAAAGAGGGGGATACCTCCTGGGCCGGGTAACCAGCCAGTCAAAGCGGCTGTGATAATAAGCAAATACCCTGCAGTGTCAATAATGAAACGCTCCAGGTTACGTTTTAGAAGGCTCATATATCTAGTATAACTACTTAATCATGGATAGGATAGGTGGTCGCTTCCTCTTTGCCAGTGGCCACAGATCATCATAAACTTGTATCATTATGGCATTTGTTTCGAGTTCGGCTTCTGAAACATGTCGTTCGCTGTATATTTGTCGTTTAAGTCCTTCTATTGCCCCTTGGCTTATCTGTCTTATGTCTTTCGATTTAGATATTCCATAGTGTTCCGCAAGAATATGAAAACCTCTATATATTGCCATTTCATCAAATGTTACCTTTGCGCCTGACTTGGCCGCATGTTCCGCGTAATAGTCCGTTACTATTCTGTGATATGTTTGGCTAGCTATATCTTGACGCTCATACTCTTTCGTGGCCAGTTGAATAAAAGTATTCCACCCTAACCTTGTACGAATTGTGCCATAGCGAGGACCATAATTATAGCTTGCAAGCGTATTGATTGTATCAACTGTAAGTGAACTTTTGCCGTTATAGCGAATAACGTCGGCACCATACGCAATAAAATCTTCGTCGGTCCATGAGTAGATGTCGGGAAAACCAAGTGCTTCATTCAGCCTACGAAGTCCTCCTCGGTGTACATGTATGTAATTATCTGACGGAGCGAGCCCTGCTTGATTAAGCTCTCTAATTACCTCCGTTGTAAGCGGTCCTTGGTAGTGTTTTTTGCGAGGGGGTTTTATGTGTGCGTTATACCTGTCAAGTAATAGCTCTGCTAATTCATCGACGGACAAATTTCCATATTCGATATTGCGGTCATGCATCTGTCTAACATTTTGTATTAATTCTTGAGCGCCAATCTGAGATCTAAAATCGGTGAGACCATTAAATCGCCCTTCTTCGCTTAAAAAGTAGGTGCTATGGGGGAAGATGCCAAGTACGTATAGGTGATTTATTATAGGCTTTGTGAGAGCGACAGGTGGGTTAAGCTCAGCAAGATCTTCTACCACCTTTCGCCCGAGCTTCATAACCATTTCCGTTGACCACATTGACCGCTCGGGTAAGGGATAATCTCCTTTTTCGAAGGGGAATACTTGTTTTGCAACAAACTCTGCCAATGGAATCATCTGATCAGTTATTACACGACCTGATGTATCAACGGGCACTTCGTTACCTGGAAAATCGTAGACGATTCCCGATTCAACGCCAAAGAATAGATGGGGCATCACTATTTAATAACATGATTGTGTACAATTATCTACATTAGTTTTGCGTAACTATAACACTCGCATACAACGAGGCAAGACAAAGCGATTATAGAAAAACTTAGAAAATCAGCGTATACTATACCGGCTTATGACTCATGACGAAATAGTGGTAAAAGGTGCGCGCGAGCACAACCTAAAGAATATAGATGTGTCTATTCCGCGCGAAAAGCTGGTAGTTATTACCGGCCTGAGTGGCTCTGGCAAATCGAGCCTGGCTTTTGATACCATTTATGCCGAAGGCCAGCGCCGCTATGTAGAATCGCTCAGTGCCTATGCCCGCCAATTCTTAGGGCTGATGGAAAAGCCCGACGTTGACCAAATAGATGGTTTGAGCCCAGCTATATCAATTGACCAAAAATCGACCAGCCGAAACCCGCGTAGTACTGTAGCAACCGTTACGGAAATTTATGATTACCTGCGACTATTGTATGCCCGGATTGGCATCCCACACTGTCCGGTTTGTGGTGAGCCTGTAGTGCGCCAAACAGCCGCAAATATTATTGACCAAGTCGCTATACAACCAGCAGGTGTGCGTCTTATGATTCTTGCCCCGGTCGTGACGGATAAAAAAGGTGCGTTCGAGCACATCCCGGAGCAGTATTTGCGTGCCGGCTTTGCACGTGTGCGCGTTGACGGCGTAGTGTATGCGCTCGATGAATTCCCTGAGCTCGATAAAAACATGCGCCACAATATACAAATTGTCGTCGACCGGCTTGTAAACGATGCAGATTCACGTGCTCGGCTGGCTCAAAGTGTTGAGCAAGCACTCGACGTTGCGGAGGGGAAACTGGTGATGCTCAATGCCGATACGAACGAAGAAACAAGCTTTAGCCTCATGTACGCCTGCCCAGGCCACCCAGAAGTTGCTATCCCCGAACTCGAGCCCCGCACCTTTAGTTTTAATAGCCCACATGGGGCTTGCCCGGTTTGTACGGGTCTTGGCAACAGGTTAGTGGTTGACCCGGAACTGGTTATACCTAATGGTAGATTAACCATCGCAGAGGGCGCCATACGGCCGTTTAATCGTATCAATATGGATAACTGGTACATCAAAAAGCTACAGGCCGTGGCAGACAAGCACGGCTTTGATTTGCACGAACCAACGGCGAGTATCAGCGCGGCAAACATGCAACGCATACTCTATGGCACGGGCGATGAAGTCTACAGCGTGAGTCTTGGCAGCGGACGTTCGTTCAATACAACCTACGAAGGTGTTATTCCAAATCTGGAGCGGCGACACAAAGAAACCGAGAGCGATTTTATGCGCCGTGATATAGAACGTTTTATGCAAGAAAAGCCATGTAGCGCCTGCAAAGGGCTTCGTCTAAAGCCAGAAGTGCTGGCGGTGACAATCGACGGCAACTCTATTATGGATACCTGCAATCTCTCAATCGATGAGGCGCTCGAATATTTTACCCACCTAAAGCTCAACGCTACCGAGACGCAAATAGCACGCTTAGTGCTCAAGGAAATTGCATCGCGCCTGCAGTTTTTGGTTGATGTTGGGCTGAACTACCTTACGTTGCTGCGGGGCGCCACGACCCTGAGCGGTGGCGAGGCCCAGCGCATTCGATTGGCTACCCAAATCGGTTCGGGCCTGATGGGAGTGTTGTATGTGCTCGACGAGCCAAGCATTGGCCTGCATCAGCGTGATAATGCGCGTCTTATCGCAACCCTAAAGCACCTGCGGGATCTGGGTAATACGGTACTTGTGGTTGAGCACGACGAGGAGACGATTCGAACTGCCGACTACTTGCTCGATATTGGCCCGGGTGCAGGCGTACACGGTGGCTATGTGGTGGCGGAAGGCACACCGGCCGAAGTCGAAAAGGTCAAAGACAGTATCACTGGCCAGTACCTCAGCGGTAGAAAGAAAATTGCTGTGCCGGCGAAGCGACGCAAGGGCAACGGCAAAGTGCTGCGTATTGTGGGTGCCAAAGAAAACAACCTCAAAAATATTGATGTAACCATCCCACTCGGTGAGCTGGTGGTGGTCAGCGGCGTGAGCGGCTCTGGTAAGTCGAGTCTTATCAATGACATCCTGGCCAAAGAATTGCAGGCTCGTTTACATCGCGCCAACACGGTGCCGGGTCGGCATGAAGACATTGAGGGCATCGATAATCTGGACAAGGCAATTGTGATTGATCAGTCGCCAATTGGTCGAACACCACGAAGTAATCCAGCAACCTACACGGGTCTATTTACGCCTATCCGCGAATTATTCTCGAGCGTGCCAGAAGCAAAATTGCGCGGTTATTCCCCTGGGCGCTTTAGCTTTAACGTCAAGGGTGGGCGCTGCGAAAACTGCTCTGGTGATGGCATTATCAAGATAGAAATGCACTTTTTGCCGGATGTGTATGTGCCCTGTGAGGTTTGCCACGGCAAGCGCTATAACCGTGAAGCGCTCGAGATTCATTACAAGGGTAAAACTATCTCTGACGTGCTAGAAATGACGTGCGAGCAAGCACTCGACTTTTTCGAAAACATTCCTGCGATTGCCCGCAAACTCCAGACGCTCGTTGATGTTGGCTTGGGCTACATCACACTTGGGCAGCCGGCAACGACCCTAAGTGGTGGAGAAGCGCAGCGTATTAAGCTGGCGAGCGAACTCAGCCGTCGCGCGACTGGTCGGACACTGTATATTCTCGACGAACCGACAACAGGCCTGCACATCGCCGATGTCGAGAAGTTATTAGGTGTCATGCACGCCTTGGTAGACACCGGTAACAGCATGGTTGTGATTGAGCACAACCTAGATGTTATCAAGAGTGCTGACTGGCTGATAGATATGGGACCAGAAGGTGGTAATGCCGGCGGCACAATCATTGTCGAGGGTACACCAGAGAAGGTGGCTGCTACTGCCGCATCGTACACCGGCCAGTACCTAAAGCACATGCTGTAGCCGAGCGCTGAAGCCTCGCTCTTCCCGTAACCTGAGCCTGCCGAAGGATATTCCGGTGTCTTTGTTTCGATTCCGGCTTTACCCGGACTCGCCTTCTTTTGTCGTGATGCAAAAGAAGCAAAACCTCTAGGCACACTTCCATCCTCTTGGTCGAATGATTGTCGAACGTACAACCAATGGGTACGAACGCTCCTATGGAGCTAAGTACCCATTGACCCTACCGGGAACGTTGTACGTTCGACCAACATATCGAGCCAGGAGATTCCAGAGTGCCGGGATGCTACGATTCTTTGCTGCGGCGAAACAGCTTGGCGCGGATTTTTGGGTCTTTGAGGGCGTGATAGATGGTTGGGACTAGTGTGATAAGTACAATGCCGATTAGGACGGGATCAACGTACTTTTGTATACCAGGTATCTTGCTGCCGACAAAGTAGCCAAAAAGCGTTACGCTCATGGCCCACACGATATCACCGATGGCGTCGAATATGACAAACTGCTTATAGTCCATTTTACCCGCACCCGCTGTAACCGGTGCAAACGAGCGGACGACTGGAATGAAGTGTGCCAGTAGCATTGTTTTGGTACCGTATTTTTCGTAAAACCATTCTGCTTTCATGATGTAATCGTGGCGGAAGATAAGACCGTCCTCTTTTTTGAACAGACGAGGGCCAAGTCTCCGGCCAATGTGGTAGCCGGTATTATCACCTGCAATGGCTGCCAAGGCGATGATGATGATAGCCCAAACCACCGAGAGCTGGCCAGCGGCAGCGAGGATACCGGCGCTTAGTAGCAGCGTATCGCCAGGAAAGAAGAAACCAACCATCATGCCAGATTCGGCGAAGATAATAAGCGCGATGAGTAAAAGACCACCGGTTTGTACCATGTGAGCAACGTCAAACATAGCTCCTATTGTACCGTATGGCCGGTATCCTGCCTAACACTGGATAATTGACAGAAGCTTTTTGTCGCAGCCTAAGAAATATGCTACACTATACATTGAATTTAAGAGAGGGAGTCCCACATGTCTGATACTGTTACTTTAGAAGTTGCCGCTCGCGACACACTCGGCAAGGCTGTGAAGCATTTGCGTAAAGATGGTGTCGTGCCAGCTGTTATTCATGACCACGGCAAAGAATCAGTACATATTCAGGCTGATTTCCAAGCTATCACAAAAGTATTCCATAGCGCTGGTCGACACCATCCTGTCGAGCTTACACTTGGTAACAAGAAGTACACCGCACTGATTCGTACTGTTGCCATCGATCCTCGTCTGAATACCATCACACACGTTGTCTTCAACGCCGTTAGCGCCAATCAAACGGTCGAGGCAGACGTACCGGTCTTGCCACGCTACGCAGAAGGTAACGAATCAAGCCCTGCTGAGCGAAGCGGTCTTATTGTCCTTAACCAACTTGAAGAGGTTGCAGTTAAGGCATTACCAAAGAACTTACCAGATCAATTATTCTACGATGCCGAAACACTTATTGCAGTTGGAGATCACGTGACTGTAGCTGACCTTGATGTACCGGCAGGTGTCACGGTTGAAACTGATCCGAACCATGCACTCGCGACTGTCTTTGAGCCTAGTGCGCTCGCTGCAGCGAATGATGAAGCTGGTGGTGACGCTGAAGCAGGTGACGAGAGTACCGTTGTAGCTGACACGGAAAGCGGTGCAACCGAAGGTACACAAGCTGCCGAGCAACGACCTGGTGGCAAAGAAGAAAAAGAAGATGCCTCACAGGCAAAATCTCCTGAAAAGAAATAGTCTGCTTAAAAATCTCAGTACAAAAAACCCGCGGAGTATAGCGCGGGTTTTTTGTGTCGTGTAGCCGACTTATTCTTCCATGAAGCCACCAGACTGATGCGCCCAGAGCTTGGCATAGGTTCCGTGCTGTGCGAGGAGCTCACGGTGGCTACCTTGCTCAACTATCTTTCCTTCGTCCAGTACAACGATACGGTCCATCTTCTGGATGGTACTCAAACGGTGCGCGATGATGATGGTCGTACGCCCTCCCATCAGTTTCCAGAGTGCGTCTTGAATGAGCACCTCACTTTCTGAATCAAGCGCAGATGTCGCCTCATCCAGCACAAGTATCGGGGCATTTTTGAGCATTGTTCTGGCTATGGCGACACGCTGTCGTTGTCCACCGCTGAGCTTAACTCCTCGTTCGCCAACAAGTGTATCGTAGCCGTTCGGTAGATTACGTATGAACTCATCAGCGTGCGCCATTTGTGCGGCTGCTTCCACGGCTGCATCGTCTGCTTGCAAATCGCCGTAGGCAATGTTCTCCCGAACGCTACGGTGAAATAGCAATGGCTCCTGGGGCACGTACGCAACAGCCGTGTGTAAATCATCTTGTGTTACAGCGGTGATGTCTTGGTTATCTATGAGTATGCGTCCACTCTGAATATCAGAAAAACGGAGGAGTAATCGCGTAAAGGTGGTCTTGCCAGAACCGGAATGACCAACCAGCCCAATCTTTTCGCCTGGTTTTATATGCAGGTTGAAGCGTTCAAACAGCGCATCTTCGGTACCTGAATGGGCAAAGGTTACATCTTCAAAGGTAATCGCACCACGTTGCATGTTAGATTGCTCGGGTACCTTTGGATCCTGTATTTCTGGCTCAGCCAGCAGAATCTTTACCATGTCACTAGAATCACCAACCGACCGGTTATAGTTGCGCAGCGCAGTATTGCTGAAGCCAAATAGCTGCTCACTAATGATTGCGGTGTAGTTAAAAATCAAAAATACAACGGCCACATTAGAATGGAACACGAGTACCGCCGTAATCGCACCAAGCAAAGAGACTGCAGATATGCTACTCAGTAGTCCGCCAAAGTATAACTGTTGCTTTTGGTGGGCATTGCCAAACTTGAGGAGGCTTGTTCGGGTGTGATTGAGTGCGTGGTCAAAACGCTGTTTCTCGAAACGCTGTCTGGCAAAACTTTTGATAGCCATGGCATTGGTGATTGCATCTGCTAGAACACCTGTCTGAGCGCTTTCTATTTGTGCGTGCTTTGCCCCCAGCTCTCTCGTTCTCTTTGTGACGAATACCGCACTGATCATGTAGAGACTCGAGAAGACCAAGAGTACTCCTGCAAACGCGGGTGCCACACGAGCGAGTACAATCAGCGAAAAGAGCAACCCAAATACTAGTGGCAATATGTTGAAGGCGGTGGTATCAGCAAAGCGTATATAGCTGCTCATAAGTTTGTTCGTTTGTGAGACTAACGAGCCACTAAAACTATCGGCATGGAAGCGTGCGCTCATACTCATGAGGTGTGAGAATACTTCAGCCGCAATGCTTTTCTCGACATTGCTTTCGAGGCGCCACTGATAATAATCAATCAGGCGCCAGGATAGGCTGCCGATTACTACGGCGGCGGTATATATCACCAATTGTGGACCAAAGCTGTGCCAAACGGCTCCGTCCGTATAAGCATGGCTTGAGAGTCGATTTAAGACGGTAGCCATAATAATGGGTGGAATAATTTGATTCAATGCGACGTTCAGTGGCATAACGGCAAGAATACCGAGGGCGTATTTGCGCTCAGCTCGAACTTTTTGCCAGTAGTACCGCACGACTTGTGAGGTCATTTCTTGTTTGCTCATAACGGTACGGCCCTCCTTGGTGCCGACCATGTGTCAATAGTGAGTAGTTGTTGGGCTGTGCAGCCCGGGAGCTCAAAAATTAGGAGCGTACGTAAGCGCCACTAAATTGATGGGGTGGTTTTGGAATCATGTCGTAGGCGCCTTTCCGTTACGTTTGTAATGTTCACAACTATATCACCGCTGTTTATGATATGCAATACGGACGGAGCATTATATGGCTGGGTTCGTTGACAAGAGCCAGTTAGGGGG
>DAIDKK010000009.1 GCA_027450065.1 Candidatus Saccharimonadota bacterium
TGGTCATAACGTTCATATTCTGCGAAAAGTTCGTGATGAGTCTCTTCGCCTTGGCATAGTCAGCTCTGTCGGTCGGACTCAGTTCATTTTCGCCGATGATAGCAATGATACCTTTGAGCGACTCATACTTCTGCAAGAGAGCCTGCACCTGGACGCTCAGCAGATAGTGTCGCTCACCGACAATTTCGGGAGTGAGCAGCGACGAGGAGGTTAGGATAAGGTCAACAGCTGGTCGGATGCCCTGCTCAGCCACTCGACGACTTAACACAATAATTGAATCCATTTCGTGCTGAATGAATTGGACAGCCGGGTCAGACAGGTCATCGGCAGGCACATAAATTGTCTGCACCGAGGTAATCGAGCCGTTATCATTGGAACTCAGGCGATCCTGTAGAATTTTTACGTCAGAGAAAATCGTTGGCTCATAGCCACCCTCACTCGGCACCTGGTTCAGGATAGTCGATAGCTCATTACGCGCCTGAACATAGCGATACATATTATCGGCAAAAAAGAGGATGTCTTTGTGTTCTACGTCGCGGAAGTACTCCGCGCCGGCCGTAGCGGTTGTGCCGACAAGTGAGCGTTGCACCGGGTTTTCATTCATCTGCGCAAAGAACATGCAGGTATTTTTGAGGAGGTCATTATCACGTAGCGTTTCCCAGAGTTCATGCCCCTCACGAATGCGCTCACCAATGCCTGCAAAAAATGATAAGCTGTCACCACTTTTGGCCGTGTTGTTGATGAGCTCCATGGTAGTAACCGTCTTACCGACACCAGCGCCTCCAACCACCCCAACTTTTCGACCTTTCACGAACGGTGTAAAGAAGTCGATTACCTTGATACCCGTTTCGAGTATTTCTGGCTTTGCAACGGAAAAGTTTGTGCTGCGAGGTGGAAGTTTGAGGATATCTTTGTACTTTACATCACTACCACTAATTGCCTCGAGACCATCAATGGGATCGCCAAGTGCATTCAGGATGCGTCCTACAGTTGGAGCGCCGATCGGAATTTCTATGCCTTTTCCAGTTCGCTGCACACTATCGCCCTTGAGCAATTTGCGATCCGTCCGGACATTCAAGCAAAATGCGATGCCACCCGATTCGAGGTGATCGACGAGCAATTGGGTGTGACTTTCATTATCCGCAATGAGCAGTTCATTCACTTCTGGTGATTCCGCGTCAAACTGGGCGAGCACAATAAGATCTCGAATGGATATGACGGTGCCGATTGTCATACAGTTGCTCCTTCGACTCTACTTTTCTTCATACCGTTGACAATCTCCTTTAAGCGTTCGTCTTTGACGGCTCGGCGAGCTCGGTTATAGTCAAGGTGCAAGTCGCTCTTCGATTCATCGGCCAACTGGTGTGACCGACTCATGGCGCGAAACCGCGAGGCATACTGGGCCAATTTCGACTGCAAGATGAGCTGACCAACGGCAATCTTCATCATCGATCGCTCGAGATGTGCCGCCACCGCAAAGCTATTTGGCTCAAAAATATAATTTATCTCGCTAATAATCTCGTCTGGTCGGTCACTGGCAAGGCCGGCTGTTCTCACCGCCATAGCAAGCGATATGCGTTTCACCTGCTGATTCATAAGCGAAATGTATTGTTGATAAAAAATGCTACAGTGGCGGTACTCCTGAATCTCACGGATGATGGGCGCCACGTTAATATTCTTATCTTTGGCAGGGAGTTTGTAGTACTTGCGAAAACTGATGCCGCGCTGACTCAGCTGCATGGCGCCATGACGACCAATCACAATAATGTCGTTTTTGGCGGGGTCAAACTGGCCTAGCATAAATTCAACCAACTTTTGGTCGATGTCACCGCTAAAACCACCCTCGGCGGTAATGATAATATAGAGCTCCTTTTCAAGCACCGTTTTGCTATTAGTCTCCTCACGTCCGAAGCTAAATAAGCCACCGACGCGAAGCTGCGTGTATATTTTCCACAATTCCTCAAAGAATTTTGTTGATTCAAGCACCTGGCTCTTGGTCTGAGCAATGCGTAGACTCGCTATCCCTTCAAAGACGCCCGTTAACTCGGCGAGTGTGGACATCGACAATTCAGCTTTTGCTATTTCGTTTGGGCGTTTCATGAATGGACTTCCTGCTTCGGTGATTCGGCTGGTTTGTCTGCCGTCGGTTCAGGCGGTGGCACCGCTATACCGTCTGGGGGCGTACTTGTTTTGTTATCTGCTTGCTTGCCGTGCTTTTTATCATCACTCTCTTTCGCATCCTTCGCTTGGTCAGGAGGTGGTGTTGACTGCTTAGCTTCAGGCTTCTTTGGCAACTTGACACATTCCTGAATCAGCATATCCCGTACTTTGTCGTAATCGGCATCATTCGTTACTTTGGTTGCGAAGTCATTGGCGTTTATCTTCAGTGCATGGACATCCAGGGTAGCTCCGTCTTGCAAGTTAAGCACGATGTCAAACATGAGCTGTTGGGCCATGAGCGAATAGGTGTCACCTGGCGCTTGGGTAAGCACCGAGAAGATGCGTTGGCCAGTCGTCAGTGCGACTTTTGCCTCGGGGCCAAGCTCGGACCCAAAGTGTGAAAATTCTTCAGCTTGGCGGTAAGCAGCGAGAACCTTGAGAGCTTGGGCGGCTAAATCTTTTTGACGCTTGGTATGGCCCACACCGCCGGCCCTCGTGACACTCAACCCCATACTCAAAGCCGGCCGCACCCCATTACGGAAGGTGTCCATATCGAGAATCCACTGGCCATCAGTGATTGACATAATGTTGGTTGGTAAATAGGCAGTGATATCTCCGCTGGCAGCGTGTACCACAGGGATACTCGTGAGGCATTTACCATTCCTGTTGAGGCGCCCGGCACGCTCAAGTAAACTCGAGTGCGCATAGAACATGTCGCCCGGATAGCTATCGCGTCCAGGGCTCACCCCAGAGAGTAAGGCAACCTCTCGGTAGGCATGGGCGTGGCTGGTCAAATCATCGTAAATAATAATCGTATCCTGATCCTGCTTCTGCCAGAGATACTCGGCCATGGCACACGCCACGTAGGGCGCAATATAACTCATGATGAGTGATTCAAACATCGTACTGACGACTACTATAGCCTTCTCGAGGCCACCGTTGGCCTCTAGACGCGTCAGGAGCGTATCCACGTCGCTTCGCCGCTTGGCAATTAAGCAGTAGACCACAATTTGGTCGGTGTTCTTCTGATTTATGGCGAGCTGTGTCACAACGGTACTTTTACCAGACTTACTATCGCCGAGGAGCGCCATGCGTTGCCCGCGAACAATTGGGAAAAGTAAATCTATCGCCGTCACGCCACTTTCCAGTTGGTCTTCCAAAAGCTTACGCTCATACAAGGGTGGAGCGGCATTGAAAACCGGCCATGCTTCATCGGCTGGAACTGGGCCCTTGCCGTCCAATGGCTCTCCCGTTACCGAAACGACTCGACCAATAAAGTCCTTGCCAACTTTACACACCAACTCTTGGTGCTGCAAAACGGCAACCATACCAGTTCTGAGTGGCTCCGAGCCAAGATGAAGCACTAGCACATACTCAGCCTGAATTTGGCTGATAAAGCCTTTACTGCCGTCCTCAAACATAACGAGCGCATGGAGCGCCGATGGCTGCAGTCCACTGACCCGAATCAGAAATTTCTCGACTGCAATCACTTCACCGACCGGCCTACCCGCATCGACAAGTTTCGCAAAGTGTTGGTTATCAAAGCTCATGCTACTACCTCCGAAACCTGCAGCTGCTGGACGAGTAGTTCACGACTATCCTGGAATGATTTACTCAGCGAAAGATCAAAGTACTTATTTGCCGTTCGCACGACGCAGCCAGCCCCGATACCTGGTTGAAGGCCAACGGTAATGAGGATAGTCGGATGAATATTGTTTCGAAACCAGAAGGTAAGTTTCGACATAAACTGCGGCGATGGATCAGCACTGAAGCTTACATGTATCTTGGGCGCATGATCCCGCACGTCCTCCAGAAAGCGAATCGCGCGCTTTTGGTCTGCCACCTGTAATAAATCGAGCTTGTTTAGTTGCACGAACTCGTCAAGGATTTGGCTCAGCTTGGGTAACGCTTGCGGTACGTGTCCTTCGGAACGAAGCAACTGAGCCTGCAACGAGGCCTGTACCTTTTTAATCTCGCGAAGTAGGCGATTAAGATCTACCGTACCTACGACAACAATCGGCAGTGCGAGTCCAGACTTCTCAGGCGCCATGCATGATATCCTCAATGATTGCTTCGCGATTCGCCTCGAGATCAGCCAGAATGTAATCGAGCTGATCATTCAAATCTATTTGGTCACCGACCGCAGCAAGCACATAGTGATTGATAATGTCGGCCATGTTTTGTTCAAACCGCTCGACCAGTTGCTGCTTTTCGGTCATAATCTGCTGCTGAACTTGCTGGCCAAGCTGTTGGCGCTGCTCATCAATCGCACTATTTGTTTTCTCAATCGAGTCGATAGCGAGCTGCTTCGCGTCATTGATAGATTGTTCGTATTTTGCAAACTCTTCTTTAAGGTTGCGGGTGATTTCGTCCTTCATGTAGCCGTTTAACTCACTGGTCGTCAGGCGTAAATCTTGCTGCAAAAACATCGCATTTTCAGAGATAATCTTCTCAAAATGTAGTCGGCCACGGTTACGCAGCTCCTCACGAAAGGTGCTGTTAAAAATATGCTCTACATCATCTTCGGCAGCCTTTTCCACACTCTCAAGGCCTGTCTTTTTCTTTGGTCCGGTACCGCCATTTATACGCAAGGCCATCCAGATAAAAGCAACTGTTGCTGCGAACAGGCTTCCGATTGTGAATGCGAGCCACCAGATTGTCACGTTTATTGCCCCACCTCTATACCGCTTTTGCTTAAAGTTTCAATAATAAGTATATCGCGACCAGCCCAATAACGAAAACTATTAACCCTAGTAACACTACTTGCACCAGTCCGCGCAAAATTGACGTCTTGGCCAGGGGATTTCGCCCCAGAGATACCAGGCTACTACGCACACCACCATACAACAGACTAGCTGCCATAAACAATGTCAATATGAGCACCCCAAAACTGACGTATAGTCGAACTGCACTAACTGGCTTGCCGGCAATGCTCTCTCCAGACTTGCGCAAAAATGAAGGTATCGATAAACCAGTTGTCGTGACTTCGAGCGGATTGTGAGAGATGTTAATATCAATTTGAACCAAACCAATCGAAACATTTTTGGCACCACTTGATGTATTGAGCGCGGCGGTACCACTCACATTATTGACTCCATCAAACCCCGTCAACGCCTTGCCAAGGACGACCGACTGATCGCCGCTGGCTTTCATGCCGACTCCATCAAGCGATGAGATGGAGATGATATCCCCGTTCTTAATAACCCCATTCTGGTTACTTACTAGCGCATCATACTTGCCGGACGCCGCCACAAAGACCTGTGATACCGTACTATCTCCACCTAGCGAAACAACTGTATCGTTGGCCGCGACGACCACGCCAAGCATAGAGGCTCCACTAGTATTACTAAGAGCCTTAACGTTCTTGCTGTTATTTGGATCGAGCATAACAATCATGCCCTTTTGCACAATCCCCGTCACTCCATACGACTGAGACACTGCTTGGCCCGCCACGGTTGCGGCCATGATTGTAGGCACCGCAAAACCGGCGAGTATGACCGCCCAGTAGAATCGACGCCGCTTCGTTATGCTTCGCCACATTTGCTTGTAAGTATAACCGGTTTCTATCGGTGATACTACTCCCTTCTCACCCTCCCCTATTTTTGCCACATTTCTAGAGGACGGACCTATAAAGCTTCAAATGCATCGGTGGAGTGCCGATACGTATGTCTGTTTATATGTTGTTTTAATCACTATTTATTACTGCTGATAGGGATTTTACTAGGAGTTCTATGTCGGCCTTTGTTGTAGAGCGACCCATTGTAAAACGCAAGGAACTACGAGCTTCAGCCTCAGTAAGCCCCATGGCTCGAAGTACGTGACTTGGTTCCTCATTGCTCGCGCTACAGGCTGAGCCAGCGGCGGCTACTATACCAGCTTGTTCCAGTTGAATAAGCACCCGTTCGTTGTCGGTATCTGGTATGGTGATATGCAGGTTATTAGGCAGGCGGGACTTCATAGAGCCATTGATAACGACTCGTGGGAGTTTCTCGGCAAGCAGGGAGTAAGCGTAGCGCTGCAGGTCTGCAAGGCGTTGTACTTCTGCCGGACGCATCACCTGTGCCGTATCAAGTGCTTTTGCGAAACCGACCGCGGCAGCAACATTTTCGGTACCGCTCCGGAGGTTACGCTCTTGACCACCACCTCTGATAATAGGCGACAATTGTACATGACTCGCTACATACAGTACCCCGGATTGCTTCGGACCATAGATTTTGCCACCATTGAGTGTCATAAGGTCAACACCGAGTCGGGATACATGTAGGTCGAGATAGTTGCCGCCTTGACAGGCATCAGTATGGAAATAAAGTGGCAGGTCATTACCTGCTATCCGGCGTTCAGTTCGAATTTCCTCCAGTATCGCGGCAATCTGGCTTAGGGGTTGTAGGGTACCAACCTCATTGTTGGCATACATAACACTCACGAGTACCGTCCTATCGGTAATTTTGGTTCGCAGGTCATCGAGGTCTGCCCTCCCCTGCTCTGTTACAAGCGCAACGGAGCAATTGAACTGTTTCGCTGGGGCTAGGACCGACTCATGCTCAATGCCACTTACCGTAACGGAACAATTAGGAAAATTCGCCATGACACCGGCAATTGCCAAATTGTTCCCTTCTGTGCCACCCGCTACGAAGATGACCTCTGTTGAGCGCGTGCCAAGCCAGTGTGCGACTTTGCCGCGAGCGGACTCCAGGGCTTCCTTTGCCTGCCGTGCCGGCAAATACGTGGCCGAGGGGTTATAAAATACATCAGAGAAATATGGCTGCATCGCCGCCAATACATCCTCCGCTACTGGTGTTGCTGCCGCATGGTCCAGGTATATCATCGTTGCCGCCTATTAGGGAAATGAGTAGCCCGACAAAAAGTCACGCCTTTTTGCCGGCGCGATGGGAAAAACCGTAGGTTTGTCTCATAACAAGCTACCGGTGTTGCCGCCGCATGGTCGAGGTAGATCATAGTGCTATTTTACACTCCCGCAGTGGCAAGGAGTGGATCGAACTTCTCGTGTAAACGTCGTCCGTATTCTTGGGTGGCAGCACAGAGGCGATTACCTTCATCGATAGACACCGGTTGATATGGCTGACCATCTTGTGCTTTATAAATACCGAGTGGTCGGATATCGTACCGTGTGGTGCGAACTTGGCGTATGCCTTGACCATCAACCCATTCCTCATGCCAAACCCAGGTATGTTCGTCTAGGCAGAAGAATTCGCGGCGGCGACCTTCGGGTATAGGACCAAACACACCACCGCCTAGTTTAGCCGCTTCTCGTTTGACGTTGCGTCGAATCATCGCTGCTTTTACGGAAGGATCCTGCGGCAGCACATAACTAAGCATCTTTTTAAACATTTTGATACTCCTGCGCTGAGGTCGATTGCATATCCGTACTGTTTTGCGGCGTGGAAACTGATGGCTGAGCCACACGGTACGAAGCGGCCACACGAGCTTGTGCTTGGGCTATCATGTCAGGAGAGATGGCTTCGGCGGACAAGTCATTTGCCTCACTAGGGCGAGAAGCTGTGTTTGGCTGTCCGGACAGTCCCATCATCTCAAGTGTACGTTCCAGTTGCTCGTTGGCACGCCGTATCTGTTCATTCTCTGAGGTATAGGTGCCCTGCAGTGCAGGCTCAGCAAGTCTATCGAGCTGTACTTGCGTCACCAGATGTGGGTGCGTATTAGGGTGGCGCTGATTTGCTATACGTGTACGCTCGATAGCCAGGTGTGCTTCTTCCATTTCCGCAATGACAGCTGGTTTGTAGCCAGCCGAAAGACGCGGCTGCTCGCTACGAGGTGACGACTGCTCTTTTGTGCCAGATTGGTTTGTGCTAAAAATATTGAATAAACCCATAGCTGCTATCTCAGTGTGAATAATGCTTCGGCGTTTGCGGTGGTTGCGGCTGCCAGCTCCTCGAGAGATTCCCCTCGCAAACGAGCCAAAAACTCCGCGGTGTTTGCCACATGCTTCGGCTCACACACTTTACCACGAAAAGGCACTGGAGTCAAGAAGGGAGCATCGGTCTCTAACAGGAGTCGTTGTTGTGGAATTGTGCGATATATCACATGCTGCGCTGCGCTACTTGGAAATGTTGCGATGCCATTAACGCCGATATACAACCCTTGATCGATTGCGTGCAGCATATTAGCTTGTGAATCAGTGAAGCTATGGAGTACACCGCGTACATTTTGGTAGCTCTCAAAAAGCGGCCAAAAGTCCTCAAACGCATCTCGAACATGAAAACTCAGGGGTAAGTTATGCGTAAGTGCCACTTCTATCTGGAATCGCAACAATTCCGCTTGAGCGTCGTGGGGCGAAAGGTCATAAAAATAATCGAGACCACACTCTCCCACAGCGACCACTTTTGGCTGGCTCGCAAGGGCTTCAAATCGTTTTTTCTGAGCCGCGCTGCGGTGATCTTTCGCCTCGTGCGGATGAATGCCGATACTCGCCCAGACATTATCGTATGCCTGAGCAAATCCCACTGCGAGCTCACTATCAGCCAAGCTCGTACCGATTACAATTATGCGATCAACTCCTGACCCCTGGGCAGCTGCTAGGATGGAGTCGGCCGTACGCTCGGCTCCATCAGCAAACCACTTATCATGCACCGGGGTAAGCGAAGCTTCGATTTCATGCACATGACAGTGCGTATCAATCATACTGAGCGCCACTGGTTTTACTCCTTCGCAGCTTCAAGGCGGGGGAAAAGCGTACTATTTTGCGGGTGTACCAGACCTCCTGCAAACAAGGCTTGTATTTTCTCGGCCGTCGCAGGCAGAAACGGTACCAAGAGCCCTGCAATTTCGAGCAAATCGCTGACAAGACCAGCCAGTATCTCGCGCAAATGATCTTCATCGCCAGTTTTGGCCACTTGCCATGGCTTCTCGGTATCGATGAGCTGGTTCAGACCACGGACCTGCTCCCAGACGCTATCCAGCGCCCGGTCAAACTTACACTGGGCAAGTGCTTCATCATATGTTCCCATGTCGTGTTCGGCTTCTGGAATCTCACCGATGATACCGCCCTGATATTTTTGAATCATGGCAGCAGTGCGCTGGACGGCATTGCCGAGCTCGTTCGCTAGTTCATTATTGTAGGCTGACTCAAAGGCTGGCCAACTAAAATCGCCGTCGTCATAGCTGGGGATATGTCGCAAGAAGTAGTATCGGAAAGCATCGGCACCGTAGGTAGCGATAATATCATTCGGGCTCAAGGAATTACCAAGGCTTTTACTCATCTTTTTATTATCGATGGTAACGTAACCATGAACGTAGAGCTGCTTCGCAAGCGGCAAGCCAAGCGCTAGCAAGATACCCGGAAAGATGGCTGCATGAAAGCGCAAGATTCCCTTGCCAATCACCTGCACATTAGCTGGCCAAAACTGCTTGAAGTCGTTGTGCTCTGGGTAGCCTAACACCGTAATATAGTTCAGGAGCGCCTCGAACCACACGTAGATGACCTGCGTCTTGTCGCCAGGTACGGGAATTCCCCAGTCAATCTTATCCTTTGGTCGCGATATACTGATATCATCAAGACCACTCTCGAGCAATGACAAGATTTCATTCCGGCGCGTGGCAGGCACAACCTCGAATTCGCCGCTCTTTATCGCATCACGAATCTGCTCGCTATAATTGCTGAGTCTAAAGAAGTAGTTCTCTTCTTCTATCTTTTCATACGGACGATTGTGGTCAGGACAAATGCCGTGATTCTCCTTCACTACTGTATCGGTAAAGAATTCTTCATCGCCTGTACAGTACCAACCGACATACTTATTCTTGTAGATATCCTTCTCGAGGGCTTTCCAGGCAAGTTGGGCGCGTTCTTCGTGGTTTTTATCGGTAGTACGAATGAAGCGATCTGGCTGCACATTCAGGGCGGTAATTAAATCACGGAATTTCTGTGACATTTGGTCAGTCAAAGCTTGAGGCTTTAGCTTTAATTCAGCTGCCTTTTCGGCAATCTTACCACCGTGCTCGTCAGTACCAGTACTAAATACAACAGTATCGCCGCGGGCTCGCGCCGCCCGGGCAAGAACATCTGCCATCACAAACTCCATGGCGTGTCCAAGATGTGGCTCACCGTTGACATAGGGGATAGAGGTAGTTACAAAGTAATTCATCTGTTTATTGTACCTTACAAATTAGAGTTATGAGACAAGAGTTAAGAGATAAGGAAATACTATGCCCGCAGGGGCATTGTTTGCATTGCTAGCCATACCATCACAAATCTGTTTTCCATATGCACCTATTGTAGCAGCTTGGCAACTTCGCGTGCCTCTGTTTTATCGAGATCAGCAAACAGTTCGGCATCGTATTTTTCGCTAATCTGGTAAATGTAATCGTCGAGCGAACGCGGTATAACGTGGAAATGCACGTGATTTACCTTCAGTTCACCCTGTCGCAAGAAAGGCCGATAGTTTTGACGCACATCGCAGCCATCGCCCAGTTTACCGATAATCTTCTGCTCTATGAAAAAAATGAGGTCAAAGATATCGGCAAGTTCATTCTTGGTAAGATCCCATGGCTGCTCGACATGGCGCTTCGGTATAACCAAAAAATGGCCAGGCACTTTGCGTGGGTTGCTTAGGATTACTTGTGCGTGCTCGTTGCTCTTTAGTACTCGCTCACCACCACAAAACGGACAATCTGTTTTAGTACTCATGCAAATAAGTATACCAGGCGAGGTGGGACTTGCCTCATCGGCCATATGCAAATGCATTGGCACGATGACCGGTCTCCCATGGTCGACCGGCTTTGGGCCCGGGGAGTGCCACTGGCACTCCCGTTCAAGTCCCGAACCTGGCAATCAAAGAAAAAGTGCCGCCAGAAGACGACACTTTATCTTTGGTGGGCGAGGTGGGACTTGAACCCACAAGACTTTTGGTCATTTGATTTTAAGTCAAACGCGTATACCAATTCCGCCACTCGCCCAGGTAACAGGCAGGCTAAAAACCAGCTGCACTTCGGTGAATAGTATATAGCAAACATGCGCACCATTGCTAGATACGGATTAATCTTAAAATGCCCCTACGATTAGCGCTTTAAAACGTAATGCAACTGACGTCGCACCAAGAATACCCCACCAGCCGTAGCTACAATAACAACCGCAATACTAACCCCTACAAGGCTTGTACCCGTATTAGCTAGTGAGGAGGTTGGCGATGCATTTTGTATACCTACACTCGTGGTGGCACCAGCAACGGCCGACACCCACTCAAACGACCCCACATCGCAGCCAGCACCGACAGGTCGTGTCTGTAATCGCTCGTCAACCGCCGGACACACCGTAGCATTGCCAGTATCAATGGCTGGACTAGCATCCATGAGGGCAAGAACTGGCAAGTTCCCGCCACTACCATTGGCACCAATCAGCGCAGCCGTCGTTGGTGTTGATAATGCGGTAGCTAGTAGTGGATTGGTCACCGTAAAGCCTGGGCAATCTCCACTTGTTGCAATATTTCCAACTGAACCATTTCCAAACGTACCAAAAGGATTATCACTCGCGCATTGTAGGCCACTCGTATTGTTTGCGATAATGCTGTTTGTAAGAATAGGGTTAGGGGTCGTTTGACCGCTCCGTGCGATATATAAGCCAGATCCTGTTGGGGCTATATTATTTGCAAGTGTTACATTTGCAAATGTATACCCCGCCGGTAGTACTGCGCTTCCACCAGTTGCTGTATCTGATAAATATATTGCACCACCCGTTGTAGCTGTATTGTGCCATATCGTGCTGTTGAGCATACTTAAGAATGCTGGCGTTGCGTTGCCAGTAGTTAAACCGTCTTCCATGTACACGCCGCCGCCGAGCGTAGACGTATTATCAGCAATCGTTACCCGATTGAGTGCCAAACGAGTACATGAAGCGTATATGCCGCCGCCGTCCACAAAGTTGCTGGCATTCGTATTATTCTGAGCGATATATGAATCTGTGAGATTCACCGTTGTCACTGAGGAGCAATTTCCATATACCGACATACCGTTACCAGCCGCATTATCCACCAGATAAAGCCCGCGGGCCGTTACAGTATTCATGCTATTTAGCTCTATGCCCTCATCGTACGATGCACCACCAAGGTTTGCCTGTTGCACCGTAATACCATCTAGCGTGAGAGAGCCATTATTATTAAAGCCTACGTTGAGACCCTTCGATTGCACGCGGTTGACCGTAATGTTTTTAAAAGATACAGCCTGGTTAGCCCCAATACCATAACCTGCATAAATACCATATCGACCGCCGTTCTCTATGAGCACATTGTTCAGTTGTGCATTATCGGCGTAGATGCCAATACCATCATGCCCAGACGCAACATTGCGCACGGTTACATTTTGCAGCGTAGGAGCAAGTGCCGCCGGGGTACCATCGTACAGATCAATACCATCACTGCCAGTCGTGTTAACGGCTATCGTATTAAATGTGGTGGGAGTACCTGGAGATGGACGAGTGTTATCTGCATATGCACCAATGCCATTATTCCCGATGTTGGTTAATGTAGCACCCGTAATAGTTGTCCCATTACCATACACGCCAATCCCATCTCTCGCCGTACCATTCACAGTTGTATTGTTTAGCACACCCAAGCTACCGTTCATATCAATACCGTCGCCCGGTGATTTAATAATGTTCGCATTCGTAACTTGTACGTTATTGCCCGTAATATCTAGTGCCGCACCGAGCGAACCACTCGTTATTGCACTATAATCAGCCGTCACATTCGAGAGTACCGCATTATCCACCTGGTAAAGCTCAATTTGCCATGGTGATGTTGAGGCAGCGGATGGGGTAAACGAGACGTTCGAAAGGCGGGCACCCGCACCTTGCACGTACAAATAGTTGTTAACGGGGCCGCTTACATGGACATTCGAAAGTGTAGCACCGCTGCCCGTAACGGATAGATTACCGCCACCCGTAATCGAGAGATTACTCACCGTTACATTACTTGCCGTGATATCGATAGACGCTGAAGAAGTATTTGCAAAGCTAGGCGCATCAATAATGGTGCCGGTAGAGCCGACAATAGACAAGCCGGCCGCATCAGCTGCGCTAAGGGTAAATGCCATCGTTTGCGTGTATGTACCTGTGGGAAATGAGATGATATTTCCACTTGCGCTCGGTGCCGGACAACCACCATAGGCTACGCCAGTTGCTATTGCTTGGCCTGCTTCGTAGAAGGAACAGCCCGCGCCAACTCCTGGCGCAGAGTTCTCATCAATAGTCGTAGTGATAGTGTAGGTTGCTGCGTATACCGCAGGTTTTGGCGCAGCAATAAGCGCTAGTCCGCTAGCAACAACAAATATAGCTCCAGCAAAAACGAGTCTTTGCACGCTTTTCCTCATGTTTTTGTTCAGTCTCCTCGTGAGGAAATGTATCATGCTTATGTTATATTTGCAACATTCTGCGTTGAGATGAGTCACGCAATAGTAATAATTCCCTCCCTGATTACTAACTACGTTTGTGGTCGCATATTGTATGTCAACTGGCTACAAAAGAAAACAGCCGAACAATTCGGCTGTTTTAAAATAATCACAATGGAGGCACGTATGGGAGTTGCACCCATCTACGCGGTTTTGCAGACCGCTGCGTAACTGCTCCGCCAACGCGCCTCGCTAGCACACAGTATACCTGTGCCCCGCCCTGTTGTCTAAGCGTTGTGCAAGAATTCTTTCCCGAAGACACTGTAGTGAGCTATGGAGTAGCGTATTCGACTACGGCTTGCCCGCCGTAACGTGCAAGAGCTGCTTACATAAAACCTGTAGCACCCCTAAATATTTCACCGTAACACCTGGTCGATAATCTGGGCTATAGAACGGATATGAGGCTACGTCTTCTCCTTGCACAGTAGCATGCGCATACACTCCTTGCGTATCGTGCAGGATAGGGGGTTCGCTATACAACTTGTTAATAATAAGTTCGTCAGATGGAATTACCACCTTACGCGTCAGCTTCCAAATGGAATGGGCACCTTGTTCACGACGTTCGTGCAAAGACAACATAGCCCCTACCCAAACGTCAGGGTCCGCGATAAATATCTCTGTTTTTATTAGTGAGTTAGATATGGAGCCACGTGCGCCCAACCAGAGTTTTGATTTTGAGGGTGGGAGTGCTTTTGTGGAGGTAGTTACGATGCGACTTTCGTGGTTTTTTATAGTGTTCACGTGCACAATGTCGCTGACCGCCCGCGATACGCCAAAGAGCCTTTTAGCGAGGTCCGCGGGTTCACGTACGTAGGCAGCATCGGTAGAATAGACGTCGGTTAGCAAGTTCCGTGCCGACTCAATGCGTGCATCTACCTGATTACCATACCAAAATTCTGGTACTTCCTGGTGTTGGCTCGTCATAGTTATACCGTAATACCATACATAGTAGACGCTGGCAACCGCCAAACGTGTGGTGACATAAAATTAAAACGCATAACTTTACTCGTAGGCCCATCGCAAACAATGAACAGATGCAGTAGCTTGACAAAGTACCATATAGACCATTAAATATGCTGTATGGCCCTGCCTTCGTCTGAATATTCCTTACTTCCGGAGCTCCCCGAGACTCCCATTCAACAAGCTACGGGGTTATTTATCGAGTCCACAGAGTCTTATCTTGAAGCAATTCAGGCCGGTATGGTCGCAACCTATGGCCTACGGAAGTCTGCCGTACAAGAAGTTGCCAGGCGGGCAGAATTAATGGCCTCAAGTGTGCAAATGCTGGCGGGGATTATTTATGACAGTGGAACAAATGACCGTAATACACAAGTTGCCGAACTGCTTAGCACCAATGAACAGATGCATGCAACTTTCTTTCGCAAGCATCTCGATGATTACCCCGGAACGACTGATGATACCGAGACTCTCGTTGGCCACTTAACAGTCGACTTGGAACATTTTTCGAATGATAGCTCGCTTTCTGAACGTGATATTTTTCTCAAAGCAACTGGGCAAACATGCCTAATCAATGCCCAAACATGGATGAAGATACTCAATGACTGGGGAAAGGGCCTCTAGTAATAAAGCAGGCAATCTCCGCGGCCTAACGGTCGCCCCCTAAACCCGTCCCCTGGCTTTGGGGGCAGAGTACAACGGTACCCTATGCTCGGCGGTTTACGACATTGCCGATGATTCCCATCACCAGGCCAATCACGAGTAGGGCAATTAGGGCTGTCCAGTCAAAGACGCTTGTTGTGACTGCACCCACGCCGTGTACGATTGTGGCGTCTTGGCCGAAGATTCCGGCAAACGGTGTCACGAATGGGGTGCTCCAGTTGTATACCCAGTGCACCAAACCGTTATCTGGGTTAGCGCCCAGTAGTCGCAGAACGAACCGCAACCCCACAAGGGCCTCTATAAATCCGCCGATTGCATAAATAATTCGAGCTATCATATCGCGCACCTCCCATTAGTTATGCTAATACCTATATAGTACTTTTGGTTGGCTCGGTTGTATGTAACCTTGCTCACAGTACGCTAGCTTGCACCAGAATTAACAGATAAGTTTGTTCCTTTGCGGCTGCAAGCATTTTCGCCCAGTTTTGGCCTTTTTGGGAGGGGCAGACCAGGCTTAGTTTTGGTATACAATGAGCAGCATGAAAACTACAGAACGGCTAGTCCTAACTATCGCGATTCTGGCATCATTTGTGCCGTTTCTGGATGGTTCTGTCGTGAACGTTGCTCTGCCCGCAATTACCAGAGAGCTTGGTGGTGGTTTACCGCTCCAGCAGTGGGTGGTTGATGCCTACATAATCACGCTCGGTTCACTCATGCTGCTCGCTGGATCGCTATCTGACCTCTACGGTCGACAAAGAGTGTTGCGGCTTGGACTCATCGGTTTTGCCATCGGTTCATTGCTGTGTGCCGCTGCACCAACGGGCGGGCTACTGGTAGGTGCTCGCGCGCTACAGGGTATCGCCGGTGCGCTGCTAGTGCCAAGCTCGCTTGCTCTCATCATTTCAACCTTTTCTGGAGCGGCGCAGGGCCGTGCTATTGGCACCTGGACAGCCTGGACGGGCATGGCATTCGTGTTTGGGCCACTGCTCGGTGGCTTTTTTGTTGATGCAGCGTCGTGGCGGCTGATATTCGCTATCAACGTCTTGCCCATCGTCATCACACTATGGCTCATGACCAAATTACCTCGTGAAAGCACCCATACAGCACCCACCAAGATTGATGTGGCAGGAGCCCTGCTGTGTACATTTGGGCTTGGGTCGCTCGTGTATGGACTCATCGAGCAAAACCGATATGGCTGGAGCAATGTGCTCGTGGTGAGTGCCGTGGTGGCAGGCATTGCAATGCTCGTCACCTTCTGGCAGCACGAACGCCGGCAGAAACAGCCTATGTTGCCGCCACAGTTATTTACGGTGCGAAATTTTTCTGTAGGAAACGTCGCGACCTTTGCAATTTATGCAGGTCTAAGTATCGCGACATTCTTGCTCGCAATATTCGTGCAGCAAGTGGGCGGCTATAGCGCTATCCAGGCTGGGCTGGCCATTATGCCGGTCACGATTTGCATGTTCTTTTTGTCATCGCGCTTTGGCAAACTGGCGAGCACCCACGGCCCGCGCTGGTTTATGGGCATCGGGCCTATCATAGCCGCCTTGGGGTTCACGTACATGCTACTGGTCGATAAACGAGTGCTATACGTGCCACAGCTGCTTCCGGGCATTTCACTATTCGGTATTGGCCTATCTATTACCGTATCTCCGCTCACGACTGCTGTACTCAGTGCCGTATCATCCAAACAAGCTGGCATCGCCTCTGCGGTGAATAACATGGTTGCGCGCGTGGCAGGACTGATTGGCATTGCGCTCATTGGTTTAGTAACGGGCACGCAGCTTGGCGTAGCCGGGTTCCACCGCGCCATTTTGGTCACGGCAGGCTTGATGGCGATTGGCGGCATCGTATCGCTGACTGGTATCGAGAACCCTAGCCAGAGGACGGACCTATAGGTAGTATCCGTCGCTTGGCACTTTGCTGCAAAAGTACAGCCCTACCCCACCCCACCCAAGTTGTATGTTTGCAATCTAAATAGTCGATGGGTCAATAGTACGATAAAAAATATTTCAAAATGCGCTAGACTGTACCTACATGAGCAGTTTTGGGGAGCAAACAGAGTGGCAGCAAGTTGAGCCGCCAGATACCGAGCAGGAGCCTTGGAGCGCGCCCTACCCTTTCTCACTGGATGATGAGGAAGCAGAAACACTGTATGGCCCGGTAGGCTTGGCACTATGGCTCCACAAAGAGGGCTACCTTGATAGCAACCGGCCGCAGCCACTATTTTCGGATGTGAAGATTACCGAATCTGGCGATACGTTGCATTTCGATACCGAGCCACGAATTCTCGATGCGCACACGCTTGGTACATATGTGTTACGCGTGAGCGGGAACAGGCGACTACTCAAAGAGCACGATGATTATGGGGAAATACGCTCTACTACAGATGGCGCCTCGCTATGGATTCCGCACCTTTACCCTTTCGAGGAACTTGACGAAACAGGCTTACCCCTCATCAAAGACCGGGAGCGATGCAATGTAACAGTTTCTTTGGAACCGCTACAGTTTACAAGTGAAGCCCAAGAGGCGACCATCAGTAGCCCAAACGGGGAGTTTATAGCTGGCGAAGCGCCCGAATCCTACAACCCATGGGGTATATTCTATTTTTCTGAGTTCAATGCAATTGGCCGGTCACTTGTTTCGGACCTCGTGACGTACCCAGAAATGCGGTGGCCAACGCTTGCAGAATTCTTTGCAGCAGAATTGCCCGAACTTGATTATTACGGCTACTCCCGCCGCCCAGAAAGCGTGAACAAAAACTTACTGGAGCCTTACTACCGGCAATTTGAACCTAAGAATTGGCGAGTCCGTAAGCCCTCAGGGCATAAAGGCAACGCCTTTGGATCCATTTGGGTGCCGGTTAACGAACTCCGCGCCGGTGCTATTGATGCCAGCATCATTTTTCCAGCTCTTACGCAATCATCAGAATAAGGAAATGGGGGTGTGCCAGAGTTTTCACGAGCCTCAGCGAGGCCCTAAAGGACGGACCCATAGAATACGGTGTCCAATTTTGCGTCAGCCAAGCTGCACCACTTATGGTATGCTTATGGTAATCAGGGGACAAAAATATGCCAAGCAACGCTAGGCAACTCCACAAAGCCGAAAAAATCATACTGCATGATCTCAGTAAAACTGAGCGTGAAGTATACAGCGTTAGCAAAAGTATGCTCAAGCATAAACGCTATAACCGGTTTCTACGCATGCTCGGGCCAGGGCTGGTAACTGGCGCAGCTGATGATGATCCCTCTGGCATTGCAACCTACTCTCAGGCAGGAGCGGCACATGGTTTTGGCTTACTATGGGCAATGCCCCTCATGTTCCCGCTGCTGCTGGCCGTGCAGGAATCGTGCGCCCGAATTGGCGCAATAACCGGTAAGGGCTTGGCGGCAAACCTCAAGGAGCACTACAGCAAGAAAGTCCTTTTTTCGGCGGTCATACTCGTCGTTGCAGCGAATGTCATAAATATCGGCTCAGATCTCGGCGCTATGGCGGCAACGACCCGACTGTTCACTCCCCTTCCATTTGCGCTGCTTGCTATTGGCTACGCCATTATCATAGTGCTACTGGAAACGTTCATATCGTATAAATCCTACTCTCGGATGCTGAAGTGGCTTGCAATTGCCCTGTTCGCCTACCCTGTAACGGCTTTCGTGGTTGGTCAAAACTGGAGCAGTATAGTCGCCGCGACCTTTACCATCCACCCAAAGTTAGACTTTCAGACAACCTACATATTCGTAGGCATACTTGGCACCACCATTTCCCCTTACCTATTCTTTTGGGATACCTCAGAAGTGGTTGAGGTAGAAGTAGCCAAACGCAATATGGCGAAGATTGGGGAAATTCCCAAGGCTACCAAACGCTTTTTGCATAGCATACGCGTGGATAATTTTGTCGGTATGACAATGGCCAGTGTTACGGCCTGGTTTATCGTAATCGTTTGTGGATCAGTGTTGTTTGCTCACGGTATAACTAATATAAATACAGCCGCTGATGCCGCCAAGGCACTTGAGCCATTGGTACGCAGCTTCCCAGATGCTGGCTTGGTTGCAAAGCTCATCTTTTCAGTCGGGGTACTCGGCCTTGGCCTCTTGGCGGTACCCGTCCTGGCTGGTTCAGCTTCGTATGCCATCACAGAGACACTTGGTTGGAGAGAGGGCCTCTACCGCAAGCTTAAGCATGCTATTGGATTTTATGTGGTGATTGCCGTTGCAACACTGGTTGGTCTATCCATCAATTTCTTAGGGATTGACCCCATTAAGGCGCTTGTTTTTACTGCTGTGTTTAACGGTATAGCCGCTGTGCCACTCCTCTTTATGATTGCCAAGGTTGGCAACAATAAAAAGATTATGGGCGAGTACAAAAACGGCTTTCTATCTAATCTGGGTATACGGGCCGCCTTTGTACTAATGGCAGTTGCAGCCCTCTTTTTGTTTTACGCTCTCTTCACTGGTCAAGCCTAAGCACAGGCTGTAGCCATAACTCGTCAAGTGATGTAGATTGGTTACCACCAACGAAACGCATTTTTGAGGTCAAACGCTGGAGCGGGCGAAGGCCCATATTTGTTGTGCTCCTTCTGACCAGGTATGAGAGCGAGAATAATCAGCGCTGGTGGTATAAAACCAAACAGAAGGATAAGCGCCCAGTGCCAGCCAATATCTTGCAGGCGGTTTATCGTTGCATTCACCCAAGTTATAAGGAGATACACGACAATCATAAGTATGAGTATCCCAAATCCCGTACGGATACCATCACGCAGTGCACCATGAAACAAATCTGCAATGCTGGAGATTACAAGCACGCCATTTGCGCCTACAAACCCTAGCACGTAGGTGGCGACAAAGCTACGACGATTCATGCGTCTTTGGGTCATAGGATGACTATATCATTAGGCGTTATCGATAGCGATACTACCAATATGCTCTGCAATGGCCGCGTTCAAACTGTTGAGTGTGGCGATGGCTTCGGGCGTTGCATCGATTGGCCTATCATCTACCGGCTCAGAGACAATAAGTGCCCCTAGTCGTGCTGCTTCATCTGCAAGGCTTTGCTGGCTTCGAGTTAAGCTTGCCTCTGGCAATACAGTTCGCAGTGGTTTTTCGGCGACTTCACTTGGGATAGCGACAAGGGCTTGGCCCCGCAATTTTACAGATCCGAAGGGGTGTCCAGGCATGCCTGCCCGCGCCAACCAATACGCTTCTTGCTGATCAAGACTAAATGCAGCGCTCTCACCGCGCCAGGTTGAAACTTTTTGTATATCCATACTATGATAATAGCATTTTATTACCTTCTCGTCAATGTGCGTGAGCTATAGGCCGAAGGTTTACGGTCGACTATATTGCATAGCACCCACAAAGCAGGTATAATCTTCCTCTGTTAGCTCGAGTGAAAGCTTGAGTCACCAAAAGACCAAACAAAGGAGTAACAGCGACTGTTTGGGATTTTGAGAGGAGAAGCAGTTTTGCGCTGCGGAAAAGAGCAACCGGACAAAATGTATCCCATTTTGCCCGCGTGATGAGAAAAACCAGAATGGTTTGTCTCCATTACCCAAGCGGGTGTAGCTCAGTTGTTTAGAGCGCGTCCTTGCCAAGGACGAGGCCAGGGGTTAGAGTCCCCTCACCCGCACCATAATTGACTATCTGGCTCTACCCCTGCCAAGAGGCCGGAGCGAGAAATGCCGGTGGCATTTCGCAAGGAAATCTTCCGATGAAAATAGACTCTGCCGAAAGGTAGGGTCTATTTTTGTTTGGTTTAAAAGATTCTAGCTTCTGGCCAAACACGCCCATACAACCGCAGGGCCTCACCTCAATCGCGTAACTAGGCAGTAAGGCGCTGTTTGGCAGCAGAAAAATGGTTGACCGCATTCAATAGTGGTATGGCTTCGCCACCAAGCTCCGTCAGGCAGTAGGTTACGTCCGCACGGGACTTTTCAGCCCGAGTGATGAGTTTGCCATCTTGCATGTCCTTTAGTCGCTTCGATAACGTGGCGGTATTAACGCCAACAAGGCGGCGCTCTATCTCATTGAAACGGAGTGAGCTGCCATCAGACAATTCATCGATGACACGCAACGTCCAATAATCACTCAAAATTTTGAGGCTTGGCAGACAAATTGGCTGTTTGGTATGAAGGGTGGGCATAAAATACTTGCTTTACATTTTAAAGTACTTTATTATTAAAAGTACTACAATAATTATAGCACTCAATTGAAGGAGGGGCAACATGAATATAACAATCATCGGCAACGGCAACATGGCTAGGGGGATTGGTACACGGCTCGTAGAGGGCGGCCACACCGTCGCCATCCATGCTAAGGATGTCACGAAGGGTAATGAGCTCGCTGCTCACCTCAACACCCTCACCAAGACTGCTGGCGTGACAGTCGCACCCATCGGGAGCGAGACGGATGACATTGTCATTGTCGCTACTCCCTACACTGAAATCGAAAATGTCGCCAAAGAATATGATGGCTTGGCGGGAAAAATCGTGGTCGACATCACGAACCCAGTAGATTTTAATACTTTTCAGCTTATTCCAGAACCCGGCCAGTCTGGCGCACAGCACGTCGCAGAGCTATTGCCAGAGGCAGCCGTAGTGAAGGCATTTAACACTACCCTGGCCGGTCCATTGGCGGCTGGTAATGTTGAGGGCAAAGAGCTCGATGTCTTTATTGCGGGCGACGACGGAGACGCCAAGATGAAGGTTTCTGAAATGGTAAAAAGCAGTGGCATGCGTCCAGTAGATGTCGGCCCGCTCGCCAATGCGCGTCACCTCGAGGGCTTTGGTTTAATCCAAATGGCCGTACAGGATCAGCTAGGCACCCAGTGGATGAGCGCGCTGAAATTCCTCGGCTAGATTATATATTAATTCAAATTCTACAGATGTGCTGAGTGCCCAAACCAGTGCTTACGGGCTTCGTAGCCAAGTATAGCCAGTACGTAAAAAAGTATGTCGGCGCTAAATTTGCCGACTAAAAATCCGAGCGGATACGGATGGATATACTGCGGTGCGAGGTACATAGCGTACGGACGGACAATGAAGTTATCGAGGAGTTCAGCGGGTAAGAACTCAACAAAAAGGTTAGTACTCGCAGTAGCGATAGCCAGAGCAATACGCCGCATGAACCGATGCTGGCTATACCGCCGACCCCCCTGCATGAGCTCAGTAGTAATAAAGTACCCGTAGAAGCAGAGCCCTTCACCAACCCACCCCGATGCTGCAGCTGCCACGTACGAATGGGTGTGGCTGTACACGAGCCAGGCAGCCACCAGTGCACCCACTGTGCCGAGCACCTCAGCCGGAATATAGCGACGAAGCCATTCGCGGGTTTTGCTTTTGAATTTTTCGCTGGTCATACTACACAGACTATAGCACCTTGAGAAAAAGCCTCAACCCTATAGTGGCTCCTCCCAGACCTCGCCTTCGGCTCGCGCACTGCAGCATGCTCGAAACTAACGTTTCTGTGCGTGCCTTCATTGGGGTCGAACTGGCGGCTACGCCGACTACCCGTTCGAATCCCGGACAATATCCGGCCAAAGAAAAAAGCCCCAGCCTTACGGCTGAGACATTTTTCTTGGTGGCTCCTCCCAGACAGCGGGCTCCGCCCTTCTCCGCTCAACCATGCTCAGAACAAGTTCTTGTGCGTGGTTTCGCTACGCCGAACTGGTGGTTCGCTATCACTCTCGCATCCAGTTCTCGTCTGGCTCCCTCCAAACAAAGAAAATACCCCAGCCTGATGCTTGGGGTATTTTCTTTGGTGGCTCCTCCCAGACTCGAACTGGGGACACAAGGCTCTTCAGGCCTCTGCTCTACCAACTGAGCTAAAGAGCCACACGGATTGATATTGGCATATAAATGTTCGCTGATTGAGCCTCGTGTCCCGGGGGACACTTATTTTATAAGCTCTTCAGGCCTCTGCTCTACCAACTGAGCTAAAGAGCCGTGATGAGAAAAACCTTCGGTTTTTCTCATCACGCCAGCAAAAAGACGTAACTTTTTGTCGGGCTGCTCTTTTCTTATACGTTAATCGAGCAGCGAACAGAGGTATTTTACTAGAGATATGGCTATTTCACAAGCGAGCTAGTCGAAACCGCCGCTAGCTATGATGCCCTCGACCTGCTGGGCGACCGACTCAAGCGATCCGGCAGCAGTTTCGGCCCGGCAAGCTTGAGCCTCACCATCACGAACCACTTTATCCGCTGCAGCTTGTAGATCTTGCAATTGTTTTTGAGCATCCTGCAGTTCTTTGCGTGCTTGGTCGCGGTCATAATCGTTTTCAGCCCGGCTCAGTTCATCAGTTGCTTGTTGCAGGCGCTGTTGAGCGGCCTGCATTTGAGATTGCATTTGCGCACTATCAGCCTGCGCTTGGGCGCGTATTGCCTGGGCGTCCTGTTGGAGCGACAGCATACCATTTCGTATTGCGCTAATGGCTTGCTGTGCATATGGTTTTCCTGGCATAAATAAGGTACCTCCTACGTACTAAAAGTGTAGGCTATATGTACTCATGGCGCTGCGACACACTTTACAGAAATCGTGCAACTTTAGTTTACGGCTGTACCAAAAACGTGGCCGATGGCGTACGTCACAGCCATGCCGGCAATACCACCAATGATAACTCGGCGAATTGCTGTCTTCTTATCCGCACCACCGAACTTGGCACTATAGAACCCAGTTACAACCAGACCAACTATCACTGCAACGAGTGTAATTTCAATACGCAGGGCATTTGATGAGAGAACAGCCGCCAACAGTGGGATGAGTGCTCCCATCGTGAATGAAAAGAATGAAGAGATGGCAGCCGTTAGGGGGTTTGTGAGGTCATCCTCATCAAGTTGCAGCTCTGCCTCTAGGTGTGCCCTAATCGGATCTTTCGCGGTAAGCTCACGAGCAAATTGCAGTGCAGTTTTATGTGAGACACCCTTTGCTTCGTAGAATTCCGCGAGATGTCCAAGCTGATCTTCCGGCTCATCTTTTAGCAGCTGCTTTTCACGCTCTATAAAAGCACGTTCAGTGTCACGCTGTGTGCTTACTGACACGTATTCACCGACCGCCATACTGATAGCACCAGCAATCAGGCCGGCTAAGCCAGCAGTAAAGATAGCAGCCCTGTTGTTTGTAGCTCCAGCCACACCAAAGATAAGACCGGCCGTGCTTACGATACCGTCATTGGCACCCAAGACTGCGGCACGAAGGCCATTGATTTTATTATTTTTCGAGAGCTGAAATGCGCCCTTAATCTTTTGTTCCATACTGTTCCTTACTTGTCATTCCATATTGTATCAGCATAGGCCTGGATTGCACGATCAGTGAGCTCGAAGTCCTGGCGAACAAACTCATCTTTCGTCAAAAAGCGTACCGCCTGCATGCCGTCACCCGGCCGGAGTGAAGCTGTATCTTGCAGTTCAACCGATAGCACAAGTCGCATAACGGGCCAGCCATGGGTGCTTTTACCGCGCGCCACCAGCACAATTGAGCCAACTTTTGCCACTTCACCACTGGTTTCTTCACGTACTTCGCGCCGTATGCAATCAGGGATACTCTCCCCCTGCTCCCAACCGCCGCCCGGCAGTTCAGCTAGACCATCCTTGTTTATCACCACAGCCAATCGTTGCTCAGCATCAAATATGAGTGCCTTCACTGCCACACGATAAAACGGCTCACGGAGTTGCTTGAGTTGATCAAGATGAAGTGACTGTGCCATGCGAAAGGTTATTTCTCTTTTGCAATGAACTCTTTAACGCTTTTCACAGTATCGAGGAACTGGCTTGGGAAAATAATGGTGCTATTTTTCTCAACGGCAATGTCACTCAACACCTGTAGGTTACGAAGCTGCAGTGCAATTGGGTGCGCCGCAATAATATCAGCCGCATCACCAAGCTTGGTCGCGCTCAAGGCTTCACCTTCGGCAGCAATAATCTTTGCTCGCTTTTCGCGTTCTGCTTCGGCTTGTTTAGCCATCGCACGTTGCATCGTATCGGGCAGTTGGATGTCTTTCACTTCGACGGTACTGACAAAAATACCCCATTTTTCGGTTGCTGCCTCAAGCACAGTTTTAATCTTATCGTTAATGGCCGTGGTCTCACTCAAGACTTCATCGAGGGAGCTTTGGCCCACAATATTTCGGACAGTTGTTTGGGCAATTTGGTACGTTGCTGATACAACATTTTGAATCTCAACGACGGATTTTACCGGATCAGTCACCTGGTAGTAGGCTACGGCCGAGACATCAATCGAGACATTATCTTTGGTAATAATTTTTTGGCTTTCAACCGGCAGGGTCACAATCTGCATGTTGACTTTACGCATTTGATCGATGATAGGAATGATAATACGGAGCCCCGGCTCCTTCACGTTGGGCCGAACACGACCAAGTCGCAACACCACGCCTCGCTCATACTGATTAATAACCTTAATCCCACTTAGAATAAATAGCACGACGAGTATTAGGACAACTATCATGACACCCATACCTCTTCCTTTATTATAGATTGGTGGGTGATGAGGGGCTCGAACCCCCGACCTCGGCAATGTGAATGCCGCGCTCTAGCCAGCTGAGCTAATCACCCTCGTCGACGCTGGCTCGTATGCCAGCTAGCCGACGAGTCAAAATAAATTTCACTCGTTCGGCAAGCTGCCTTACCGCCTCGCCTCCTCTCAAAATCCTATTCAGTCGCATACGCTCCTTGGATTAGGATTTTGGGCAGATCTGCGATCTGCAGGAATGCTCCTGCATTATACGCTATTCGGTCGGGGTTGTGGAGAGATGCCACAGGTGACAGTGGCGACACTTGTAGGCATGTGGACGTGAGCCGTACCAATATTCACTCGTTGCGGCTGTCGCTTCGGCTTGCTTCTTACTCTCAAACGCTATTTTATCAGCGCAGGGCAGTGATGTTTCGGGCATCTATGGGTCCGTCCTCACAAAATTACAACACCTCTCGCAAAGGATGCTTGGCACACTCAAAGATGGCAGCCTCGTATGGCCGCAGTTTTACTTTTCCGTCTTTGGCTATCGCGACTATACGCGACGGGTGCGTAGCAGCGAGCAGTCGACCACCATGCGGCAGGGTGAATTTGCGCCGTTTACCAGACATATTGAGCACCACAAAAATATGCTCTTCGCCGAGCCGCCTCGAAAACACGTAGACGTTTGCGTCCGCTTCGCCAAAAGTTTCGTAATCTCCTTTTTGGAAGATTGTGTAATCAGTACGTAGTTGCAGTAAATCTTGGTAAAGTGTCAGGTATGAATCATTGTCCTTGCTTTCATGTGCCACATTCCTCTTTTCGGCACCATGCGCAATTGGCAACCATGGCCGTGCCGTACTAAAGCCAGCAAAGACTGAATCATCCCATTGCATTGGGGTACGCTCAGGGTCACGCCCTTGGCCAAGCCCCGGTTTTCGAAGCTCGACAGGATCTTGAATTTCACTCGGCTTGATGAGACCATTTTTCATTCCAATTTCATCACCATAATACACAACCGGCAAGCCAGGCAGGCCCATCTGCATGAGTGCTACAACCCGAGCTTGCTCTTCGCCAACACGTGAGGCAAGCCGCTGTTGATCATGGTTACCAAAGCAATACACTGGTGTGTGCTCGCTTGGATTTAACATGCCCTGAAACTCTGTAATGAAGCGTCGATAATTTTCGGCGCCAAACGGTATACCAATGCCTTCGAAATTAAACGGCATACTGACCTTGGGGTTCACACCATAAAAACCGAGATACTGATCTCGAGTCGTAAAGATGTCGTCTGGATAGTCCTCAAAGATCATGATGCGATCATCATACGCAGCAACAATATCTGTCAGATCACGTAAATACTTGAATAGATTCGGGCCAAACCGACTATGCACATGGAGCAATGAGCCAAACTCATCGGCTTGAGGTCCGGCGTTGAATGCTGGATTCCGCGGATCATCACGTCTATGTACGTCCTTTGATATCCAGCGCACTGCATCAGCCCGTAACCCATCAACACCGAGATCTAACCAAAAACGGACCACGGCCTGCATTTCTTGGCGAACGGCCGGGTTGTCCCAATTGAGGTCCGGCTGCTCTTTGAGGAATGTGTGCAGATAGTATTGACCAGTTTGCTCATTCCACTCCCATGCCGAACCGCCGAATATGCTCAGCCAGTTATTGGGTGGTGAGCCATCTGGTTTTGGGTCCGCCCAGACGTAGTAGTCTCGCTTCAGATTATCTTTCGACGATTTTGACTCCAAAAACCATGGATGCTCATTCGAGGAATGGTTTGGCACAAAATCTATCATGACTTTGATATCACGCTCGTGTGCCTTATCTAGTAATTCCTTAAAGTCTTCGAGTGTCCCGAATAATGGATGGATATTGCAGTAATCACTGACATCATAGCCAAAATCCGCCATCGGTGAAGTGAAAAATGGTGAAAACCAAATAGCGTCAACTCCAAGTGAGTCAGGCTCTCCCTTGAGGTAGGGGAGTCGCGCTATCGCCCCACGCAAATCACCTACCCCATCGGCGTTACTATCCTGAAAACTTCGGGGGTATATCTGATAGAGCGCATTTACGTCAGACCATTGCTTGTGCACAGAGAGATGCTACTTTCTTTTCTTTGTCAGCTACCTGCCCTATTATACGGCAGACTGCAGGCAAGCTATAGTCTCACTATGCTAGATTAGCTGGCTATGTTATTGACGAGATAGGTACACGCTACTTGCAATGAGTGTGCCGCTGCCATCTTTGGCACCAACAGCTGTAATCGTATCATTCACCTTTGCGGGCTCGCTGCTACCCGAATAGGTCGTATTGCTGCTGACGGTAACTTTGGCGGTGGTACCATCACCTGCAACCGTAATGGTATTGCCATCGACGGCAGTAACAACTCCGTTGACACGCGTATTGCTGGTCGTAAGTCCAACACCACGCATCATACCTCCGCGCCCATATGATTGCATGTTATTTGGTACAAATTGCATGGTCGTAACTTGACGATCGCCAAACGTGCTGTCTCGGCGCCAAGCATGATGGCCTGCCGCAAACGCGACCCCGAGTAATAGAATGACGATGATAAGTAAGCCTGCGAGCACATATGGTCTGTGCTCGGGCGTACACCATACCACCCCCCGTTTTTCCGCGACCGGTTTTGTGTCGATCGCATTTGATTCACTGGTTGTTTCGATTAACTTGTCTTCTGCCATATGTAGCTCCCGTTATATAAACGCTACATTGATATATATCGCCCTGAGCTGAAAACTCGCTGAGCACCAGACAGAACTTCGCTATTTCTCGTTGATAAACTGCTGGCACAGACGCTCGAATACGGCATTCGTCCAGCCAAAACCTGTCTGGCTTGGGTACACGCCTTTCTGTGGGGGTTTATCTGGATTGGTCACGTTATACTTTTCGAGAAACACACCGTATTCAGTAAACCAGTCCAAATTATTTTTCAACCACTTGCGGGCAATACGCTCGGCGTCTTCGTGATAACCATACTTCAGTAACCCCTCAATGACAATAAACTGCAGGGGCGCCCAGCCATTCGGGAAAGCCCATTGGACCGGCATACTACCCGGCACAAACTGGCCAATTGGCAGCGCATCGGTAGTGGCAAGTCCACCCTTATTCTCGAAGCGTCGTAGTGATTTTACGAGTGCGTGTGCTTGTTTTTCGGTTACCATACCCGCCCACATCGGATAATAGGAAGCGAGACTACTCACGGTGCCCTGCCGTTCTTTCTTATAGTCATAGTCATAGTAGAGGCCCTTTAACTGATCCCACATGAGCTCGTTCATGGTTTTTTTGCGCGCTTCGGCCGCAGTGTCCCACTTGGCTGCACTCACTTCGTTGTCGAGCAGACGAGCGGCATGTGCAAAATCAACTTCATATTTATAGAGTAGTGCGTTTAAATCAACTGGTAGATAATTGAGTGCCTTACGGCTGAAACGCGGCGTCATGTCCCATCCGCTTTCCGCTTCGGCTAGATCGTGCAGATAATTGATATCGTAGTATCGGCTGAGACCTCGGTAGACTAAACGCTCATTTGGCTTTCGGGTACCCAGCCACACGGTCATATACTCCTGTTCGGCAATGGCCATAACACGCCGCAACCATGCCTTATCCATATTGTAAGCATTGTAGATATCGAAGATGAAGCTTGTCAGGAATGGTGGCTGAGAGCGTCCCGTAAGATAAGTACGTGAGGCATTTGGGATGACCCGGTAGCGCTCAAATAAATACAATAAATCTTCGAGGATACCTGTTGTGAGCTCTTTGTGTTCCTCGTCCAAGATTCCTTGAACCATGAAGTAGCTATCCCAATAATACAACTCGTTATAATCAAAACTCGCCGTTTCATCAAAGCTGGGTACTAGATATGGATATGGCACACCAAGTAAGCTCTCATCATTCTGGGTGTGGGAGCGTACAAGTTTTGTCCAGTAGTCAGCAATATACTGACGCGCAGCTTGTACATCTGTAGCCGTCAAACGATCTGGTTTCTTGGGTAATAGTCGGCGAGCAGCCTTTCCAGCTACACCAAAAGCTCTATGAAGCATACGCTTAGGTTAGGCTACTACTACCCTGCCCGTCAACGCTTATCGAAATAAAAAACTACTCCTGCTTGGTATCTCCGTCGCCCAAGCGACGTTTGTTACCCGGATTCTCTTGATCATATAGCACCTGGTGTAGAACACCCATGACAATCTTAGCTTGCTCGTGACTCATCCCGATGCGTGCGATGGTAAGTGGCTGGGAATCAGGCCCGGCTGATTGTGAAAAGCCGAGGATGACCCCCTGCTTATTCACGGCGACCTCAATGTTATCACTATATACCACACGTGGGTCAAGCATGACCATCATGGCCTGTATCCGCTGTTTGGCGTCGAATTCACCGGGTTGGATTGGTTCATCGACGCGGTTTTCATAACCAGCAAGTTGCCATAATTCGGTCGCGTTATCTTCTTCGATGCCAAAGTGGCTTATGAGTAGCAATAATATATCTTCAGCTGGTCGTTCGTGGCCGGCCTCAAAACGTGCTAAATCTGTCTCATCAATTTCGACAGCGCCCGAAACTTCAGCCGCACTTTCACGATGATCTTCTCGCAAGCGCTTCAGGACTGAGCCTAACCGTTTGTATGGGGTAGAGGTATTTGCATCACTCATAGTGTTCTATTTTACCTCTGTAAATAATGTTATGCAAGCGCGCCAATATGTGCACGAGTAGGCTATACTGATAGTATGCAGATTATTGAAAATGTTTCACTGGCCAATTATTCAACAATGCGACTTGGTGGTATTGCGCGGTATTTTGTAGAAATACAAACACGTGACGAAGTGAGACAAGCAGTGTCATGGGCAGCTGAGCGTAATTTGCCAACTATTATGATTGGTGGTGGTAGTAATATCGTATGGCAAGATAGTGGGTTCGAAGGTCTACTGATGGTCAATCGCATCAAAGACTATGTTGATTATGCTGAATCGGCAGAGAATCACTTTGTCACTATCGGAGCCGGCGAAGTCTGGGATACAGTGGTGGCTCGCACAGTTGCAGCTGGTCTAACTGGCATCGAAGCTCTGAGCCTTATTCCCGGCTCGGCTGGTGCCACACCCGTGCAGAATGTCGGGGCATACGGCCAAGAAATTGCCCAAACATTACTCAGCGTCGAGGCCTACGATAAGACTAGCGGCCGGTTGACGAATATACCGGCTGAAGCCTGTGGTTTCTCGTATCGACACAGTAATTTTCAGACTGAATATCGAGACCGCTTCTATATTACTGCCATTACGCTTAGCTTAACGGCTGGCAATCCTTATCCACCGTACTACAGTGCTGTTGAGCAATATTTGGCCGATCATCCTGCGAGTGGTCCGATCACCCCATTGGTTATCCGTGAAGCCGTGATAGCCATTCGACAAGCAAAATTGCCCGATCCAACTACCATCGCCAATAACGGTTCCTTTTTCGCAAACCCGATTGTCAGCAGTGATGCGCTAACCGATCTGCGTGCTACATACGCAGATATGCCAGCGTGGCTACTCGAAGATGGACGTGCCAAAATTCCCGCCGCCTGGCTACTCGAACAAGCTGGTTTCAAAGACTATCACGATACAGCCACTGGTATGGCGACATGGCCGTCACAACCACTCGTTCTTGTCAACGAACACGCAAAAAGTACAGCCGATTTACTAGCCTTCAAGGCAAAGATTGTTGCGAGTGTTGAGCAAAAGTTCGGTATCACGCTCGCGCAAGAACCAGAATTATTGCCGTAAAATGTCCGTGCATTAACAGATAAAGAACCGTGGAAAAATACTAGCTTTTATACTAGTATTAAAGCTAGTATTTCTGCGTCTACTCTACTTCGCTCGAATACTCTGTAACGTCCTAAAATCGACACCCATGAGCCGTTTGAACCCATCTCGGTCGATGTACGACGTGGCGCCCTGCGAACTAAACCCAGCCTGCTCCGTGTAGCGCACCGCGAGCGTGCACTTTTCGGGCAGCGCATCAAGCGCGAAGAAACCCATCGCATCACATTTATTCGGTTCCATTATTCTGGGCTCACCCTGCCACTTGTTTACACCGAACACCACATTGATATAGGGAAAATCTGTATGGTTCAAATCAAGATGTTTGAGACTCAGGTCTTCTTCTGTTGCCTGGAGTGAAGTCTCTTCTGCTAGTTCACGTATAGCCGCTGCTACAAACCCCTCGCCCTCGTCTACGTGACCACTCGGAAAATCGTAATAGCCGTCCATGTAGCCCGTGTTTTGTCTGCGGTGCAACAGCACGCGACCTTGCTTATCCTGTACAAATGCAAAAACTGCCGCTCGAAAGGTGTTATCGTGCTCCCCCACGACTACGCCTTTGTGCTATCACTCGGTAGCGGAAACTTGATGGCGAACAGGCGTACTTCTTCGCGGAGTTTCGCAAGCTTTGCCTCATCCTCGCGAGCATCAATTGCCTGCTTCATCCACTCTGCAATAGTCGCCATATCTTTTTCTTTGAGACCACGAGTGGTAATGGCTGGCGTGCCAAGTCGAATGCCACTTGGGCGGAATGGTGGCAAGGGATCATCTGCTACGGAGTTTTTGTTCAGGTTGAGGCCAATTTTGTCGAGCGCCTCCTCTGCCACTTTGCCGTTAATGCCAAAGCTTTCGTTTACGTCGGCCAAGATGAGGTGATTTTTTGTGCCACCGGTGATAAGTACGAAGCCGCGCTTTTTCAGCTCATCGGCCAGTACCGTGGCATTCTTAAGGATTTGCTGGGCATAGACCTTGAACTCTGGTTGCATAGCCTCACCAAAGGCAACAGCCTTAGCTGCAATCGTGTGCATGTGCGGGCCACCTTGCGTGCCCGGGAAGATGGCGCGGTCAATGAGCGTTGGGATATTTTCAAGAGTTTTCTCTGGTGCCTTCAATGGGTTGCTTACTTTGCCCTTCGTGAGAATGAGGCCGCCACGTGGACCACGCAACGTCTTGTGTGTCGTCGTCGTGATAACGTGGAAACCGTAATCGAACGGGTTCTTGGCCACGCCTGCTGCGATGAGTCCAGCAATGTGCGCCATATCTGCCATCAATAAGCAATCGGGCCCGACGGCTGCGGCTGCTTCGGCAAACTTAGCATAGTCGAGCTCGCCCGGATAACCGCTAAACCCCGCCAAGATAATCTTGGGCTTGTGCTTTTTGGCAAGTGCGATTAGTTCTTCGTAATCAATCTCACCAGTGGTTTTGTCTTTCATCTTATACGGTACGAAGTTATAGA
>DAIDKK010000010.1 GCA_027450065.1 Candidatus Saccharimonadota bacterium
GGTCGTAATCATCAAATTTAAGGTGAGTGTACCAAAGTATACGGAGTGGGCCGAGGAACTTATGCAGGCGATTGAATGGCCACCAGCCAAGATAGCCAGTAATAACCTTACCGTCCAAACGCTGCCGCCATTCTTTTGTGGCAAAGGTTGCGTATATAGGCGCATCTGGGTAAAGTCGATGTAACTGCTCCACGACAAGTTCTGCGCCTCCGCCATATAGCCAATCATGGACGATAGCTACCTTCAGTGTTGGGCGGTTTTGACGGCTACGCACTGCAAGGCCCCTAGTTATAGCGTGCGCCATGACGAAAGAGCCGTTCAAGCACGACTCGAGCAGTCTTAAGGATTATGATGATGTCGAGCCCAAAGCTCCAATTCTGAACATAGTACAAATCAAGTTTGCGGCGTTCTTCAAAACTCATAGCGTGTCGGCCGGATACAACGGCGAGACCGGTCAAGCCCGATTTAACACTTAGGATAAGGTTCTTTTTGTCGTATTTTTCCATTTCATACACGTCGAGAGCACGCGGGCCAACTAAACTTATCTCGCCGTGCACCACGTTCCATATTTGGGGTAATTCATCAAGACTAGTGGCTCTCATAAGTTTACCAAGCCGAGAGAAACGTGGGTCATCATCCAGTTGATCGCCATTGGCACGGTACTGTTTGGCGAGTTCTGGCCGTCCCATTTTGGCAAAGCCAGCTTCGGGTGACATATTGTTGTAAGCCTGCTTGATAGTGCGAAATTTATAGACACCCACTTTTGCGCCAAATCGACTGTAGCGGGTTGCCTTATAAAATATTGGCCCCTTGTCTGACAGCTTGATGAGTACGACGCAGAGCAGCCAGAGTGGCAAACTGACAAGCAGCATAATGCCGCCTAGGGTGATGTCCGTTAGTCGTTTTAGGATGCGCCCCCAGCCGAAGAGTGCCGTGTGGTGGACATGAATAATTGGTATGCTATTACGGAACAAATCAACGTCAATATTACCAACAAATAATTCGCTGTTGCCTGGTACAAAACGGTAACTAATGTGGTTCTCTTGGGAGTACGTTAATATCTCTGTATTACGGCTATCATTTGCGTACAACTCAGTCTGAATTATGCCATGCAAATCCTCAGGCTTACTCGAGAGGAATTGTTCAAAGTTCGCGAAACTTGGAACGCTCTCTGGTAGCTTTTTACGATAGCCGATTACTCCGACCACCTCATACCCAGATAGCTTTGGATTGTTGAGTGACTCAACGAGTTCAAGGGTCATGGGAGTATTACCAACAATAATAACGCGGGTGAGCCCGTGACCATACATGTACAGCCGCGTACGAATCAATCGAGCAATGTTTCTAAAAAGGACAAGCAACACAAAGCCAAATAAGAAACCATAGATGGGCACCAATTTCGCTGGGAATATATGATGAAGGCTTAAGTAATCCCAAAATATCATAAATAGTAAGCCGACAAAGGAACCAAGGAAGAGGCGACCCGCTTCGGCAAAGCGGCGTTCGTAGATACTTGAGTTATATAAGCCGAGCAGGGCAAAGATAAGAATCCAAAACGGTAGTAAACTTGAGAATATCAATATGTACGTACTGGCATGCATCGGATTGGCTACAGCGACAGGGCTAGCAGCTCGAATAGCAAAGGCAACGATAAAGCTTGCAAGCAATGCGAGCATATCACCCAGCACCAAAAAGAAATTATAGGCAAGCGATGCATTGCTCTTCATGTACACTAAATTGTAGCACCTATGAGCAGCATACAGCGATTTTTGACAAGATTACCAGAGTATCTTATTGCTCTGGTAATCGCCACGGTACCATTCTATGCCTTTTTGACAGTCTGGGTGGCAAGTTTTGCTGGTCACTACACACTTGCTAGACTGTGGCCGGAGTATATGCTTGCCCCTCTCGCCTTATGGGCAATTATCGTACTGATTCGAGACCGTAAGGTCAGGAAAGCAGTGTTGATGACTCGCTTGTCCCGGCTCGTTATCGCTTATCTCCTCTTGAATGTGTTGCTTGGTGTAGTTGCACTTTGGCATGGGACCGTTAATCTCAAGGCTTTCCTGTACGGGCTACTCCTGGATACGCGTCCGCTTATTTGGTTTGGAGTGGTATGGGTGGCGGCGGCTGCTGGTAAGCTACCTTGGCTTCGAAAAAATTGGCAGCGAGTTGTATTGATCCCGCTTGCCGTTATTGTTGCGTTTGCGATCGTGCAGTTCCTCGTGCTGCCGAGTGACTTTCTGGCGCATTTTGGGTACAAAGCTGGTGTGACAATTGCACCAATCCAAACGATTAACCAAGACACCACTACGATTCGTGCTCAGTCACTCTTGCGAGGCCCGAATCCCCTCGGCGCCTACCTGGTGGCGGGGCTTGGCATAGCGCTGTTTGCTGGCCTTCGATTTTGGCGTAAAGCGTTAATCATTGCGAGTACAGGTGCCGCGTTGCTTGTTACCTTTTCCCGCAGCGCGTGGCTTGGCTTATTGGGAGTTATGGCGGCTGCCATCGCCCTTCTCTGGCGCCGACGCTACTTGAAGCTCACCATTATTCTCACGGCAGTAGTTCTCGCTATCGGTATGGCAGGGATTTATGCGCTACGCAATAATGGTGGACTGCAAAATGCCGTTCTCCACGTCAATGAACACCACTCCACGGCAAGTGTAACCTCAAATACGGGTCATCTTTTGGGCGCCAGTGGCGCAGTCCACGATATGTTGCAGCAGCCCTTTGGCAAAGGGCCTGGTACGGCTGGACCAGCTTCAATTTATGACCGAGTATCGCCAGCCCGGGATAGTGAGAGTTACTACCTCAATATTGGCCAGGAAATCGGCTGGCTTGGTCTCGGCGTGTTTATATGGGTGGTGCTTGAACTGGCCCGGACTCTGCGCCGCGGTCGCTCTTGTCTCAGCCGTGGCCTATTCGCAAGCTTCGTTGGCCTGGCGATTGTGAACATATTTTCCTATGCCTGGACAGATCCTAGCCTCACGTATGTGTGGTGGGGCCTCGCCGGTCTTGCGGTTGGTGGCATTGCAAAGCCCTCATCTGCTCCAAAAAAATATAACAGGACACTCGCCTATGTACGTGCCCGCTACGACCGGCAGCGTCCAAGCAAGCAAGGGGGAGTGCAGTTTATGTACTACAATCTCGGTGGCATCGTGTTTTTTGTGAGCGGCTATGCGCTATTTGCGCTGCTCTATGGTTGGCTGCATTGGTATTGGCTACTCGCGAAAGGCCTTGCGGACATAATAGGCTGGACGTTGAATTACCTCATCCAGCATTACCTGGCTTTTGGCGAATCAGCCCGTTTGCATGGTCACAAGAAGGTGCTCAAAAAATACGTGCCCTTTAGTGTGCTCAATATCGGGATTGATTACGCCATTGTGGGCGGATTACGACTGCTTGGTACGACACCATTTGTAGGCATTTGGATTGCCTCGCTCTTTTTCAGCGGCTGGAAATGGCTGTGGTACAAGCATTGGATCTTCAAAAAGCCTGTGGTATGAAACTTATCCTTATCGAAGGGGCCAATGGCACCGGTAAAACGGTTCTCGCCCAGCAACTACTGGCAGATTTGCACTGCCGAGGGTTCATAAAAGATGCGTATAAGGAGCGGCGTTACGACGAACTGGGCAGCAGGCCCACTTTACATCAGTGGCGTGCAATAGAGAAGGATAGTTGGCAGGAACTGTATAAGATGATTAAGGCTATGCGCAATACAGATACACTTCTCATTATTGAGGGTGATTTCAGACGCAAACAGTACCAAAAAATTACTCAGCTTATGCAGGGTAACCCCATCGCTATTGAGGTATTTTGCTTTGCGCGTGGCTTGCTACCTTTTTGGCGTTTTGTGCAACGAAATAGAACAGGCGAGCGCCATAGAGGACATCTTGATTACCTAGGATATGGGGCAGTCTTTGCTGGAACGATTTTGACGCAGCTCGGCTGGCATCTATTTGGTCCGTTTGGCGCACCAGAGAATCTCATAGAATTCGATACGACGATGTTTTCGTCGATACACTACCGCAAACTTAAGCAGTATATTACACAACGCCTAGACAGGTGTGGCATAATGGGAGCATGAACGAAAAGCAAACAGCCACCGTGGAGCCACAGCCCGTCCGACCTACGAAAAAACAAAAGGAACTCCTGGAGTTTATCGAACATTTTATACAAGAGCATGGCTATAGTCCGAGCTATCGAGAAATCATGAATGGTTTGCAGTACACCTCTGTTGCCACTGTCGCTCTGCATGTGAGTAATCTTATTGCGCGTGGGCATCTCATAAAGCGAGATCGTAGTGCTCGCTCCCTAGAAGTCGTACATCCAACGGCCATAACAGCTCAGTTGCCAACAAATGAAGTAAAAGAAACAGATGAAAAGTGGCTAGTGGGCAAGGTTGAAAAGCTCTTTCTAGATGCTGAGGCGGGTGCGTTGCCAGAACCACATCAAGTCGAGGATATTACCACGGTACTGGGGGCGATGCGCATCTTGGGGCTTGAAGCGGCCGTACAAAGCTTTGGCGCAAGGTTACAGAAACTGGCGCAGGCTGAGAAAACATAAAAGCGTTAGTAGGGCAAGCAAGGGTTGGGCAATGTATCACGTTGATAGAAGAGTACACAAACATCAGAAGCTTCGTAAAAGAGCAGGCTGGTTGCTGGGAGCTGCCGTCGTGGTGCTCGGTGTATATGGTTTATTACATCTGCGTGTTACCCCTCCTCAAGATGTCTATAATTCGCCGCCGTCCAGCAAGGCCTACCAGCCAGGCAGTGTCTCCAATGTTACTATTACGAAGCCAGAGCTAACCCTGGAGCTACCAAGCGGATGGACTGAAGAAGTAGTTCCGTCATCTCCAACTGCCCCCAAGTACTCTATGCGAAGCCTTTCGTCCGATGCGCAACAGCTCCAAATTTACATTGATAATCCACCTCAAAGATTCGGTCTCAATAAAGCTATCGCCGTGTCTGGATCGGGTGATGGTATCGTGCACACATCAGTATCAGATAACTGCACTACATACACTGACATTAGTAAACGAGATCCTTCCACTGGCTTTGCGACCGCAAAATGGCAAGGCATAGATTTTTATTGTGATGTTGCAAATTCTGCTCGAGCGGTTGTTGGGACGGTATCGAAAGATGGCTTTAATTACTTCACTGCCACAGGACCTACATTCGGTATACATAAAGTATTTATCACCTATATAGACAATGGTTCTTCACCGGACTACTCAGTTTTGTACGGTATTCTAGATAGTGTCAAATTTAGGTAAAAATTACTATAGCTAGTGTTTCGATTCGCATGCTACACTCTACCTGTATTAACAATTCATATTGTCTACGCGTGGAAGTTCGGTGAGAGTCCGACACTGTGCCGCAACTGTAGTCCTGTGATATTCTCACCGGCGAGTCAGATCTTCGCATACCCAATTCAGTAACCCCAGCAGGTGCAGTCAGGCATACGTCACCTCAGGGTGGCGTTATTTATTTTTTAAGGTGCCGCTTAGAAAGAAGTAAGCATGAAGAAAAAACTAGGGGCTATACTCCTGACAATCCTTGTACTAGGTGCGGGTGTTGGAGGGTATGTGGCGGTATTCGTGAAAAATCACGATACAACAAAGTCAACTGCATCAGTTACTCAAACACAAACAGCGGGTACGATAAGCATTAGTGCGGACAGAAAGCAGGTTACATATACAGGAGAAGTAGGCCGCACGGCTCTCCAGAACCTCCAAGTGCTCACCAATGTTGGCGTGACAGACACGAGCTATGGTAAGATGGTGGTCTCAATCAACGGTGTGTCGGCCGTAAATGGGAAGACGTACTGGGCATTTTACGTGAATGGTGCCTATGCAAACGAAGGAGCCGGTACCTACAAGACAAAAGCCGGCGATAAACTTATGTGGAAACTGGAGGACGTTACACAATGAAAATTTCAAGATTTGATCACACAACGCCACTATTACTGAAAGTCGGCATCGCTTGTGCGCTCATTGCGTTTGTGTTTGTCGCTCGTATTACGCCACATCCTGCTAACTTCGCGCCAGTGGCGGCCGTTGCGCTCTTTGCCGGTGCTCTTTTACCACGTCGCTGGGCGCCCGTAGTGCCAATCACTGCTATGATTTTGAGCGATCTAGTTATTGGGCTGCACCCGCTTATTTTTTATACGTGGGGTAGCTTTGCGGTAATCGCACTTGCCAGTAGTAAATGGCTGACGAACGCAACGGTTATTCGGGTTGGATTGAGTAGTATGGGCGCATCGGTATTTTTCTACCTCGTGACAAACTTCGGTGTATGGGCCGAGGGAACAATGTACACTATGAACGTTAATGGGCTCGTGCATTGCTATGTGAATGCACTGCCATTTTTCCGCGGAACACTGACCGGCGATTTGTTTTATAGCGGTGTACTATTTGGTGCCTATGCCTTTGTGTCGCACCTCGTTCGCGAGAATAAAGCCTCTGCAATCGTATAGCCATAGTATAATTGAGGCTCTCAGCGAGCCACGGTACAATAGAACGATGGCAGACAATTTTGATTCCTACAAAGAAATGGTGCGAAGAAAAGCCCCAGAGATTTTCTGCGAGGTGCGCAATTGCATTCTGCTCGCGCCGGTACGCGGATATTTTGTGTATCCATCGTGTCATGCTAGTACGAAATGTTGCGAAGGGATGCCTCTTGAAAGCAAGTAGGAAGACTAAAAACGGAATCTCAAAGCGTCCCGCGACTGCATCACGCATCGGTATCTACAGTGGTACATTTGACCCAGTACACGCAGGACACATTGCTTTTGCCCTGCAAGCGGCAACGGCAGCTAGACTTGACCGAGTACTTCTCATGCCAGAGCGTACCCCTCGCTATAAGCCAGAGGTTACACACTACGCACATCGCGTAGCTATGATACGACGCGCCACGAGACCGCACCAACAACTAGCAGTCCTCGAATCTGAAGACAGAGTATTCTCGACCACACACACTCTCCCGCATCTCCAGAAGCAATTTCCTGGCGCGACGCTCGTGTATGTCTGCGGCTCTGATGTCTTACTGCACATGTCGTCTTGGCCGCACATTTCTCAGTTGCTCGAAACGGTTGAGCTGTGCGTGGGAGTGCGGAGTGATGATACGGCTGCAAGCATTGAGCGAACGATCAATCAGCTTCCGGTAGCCCCACATGGTGTCGTTGTCCTTGATAGCTACTTTGCCGATGCCAGCTCAAGTAAAATACGGCAAGCGATACGTGAGCAAACGTTTGCGCAGGGCTTACTACGGAGTGTGGTGGCCTACGCGAAGCAAGCGTGGCTGTACCTGTGAGAATTCATGCAGAACGCTACTGATTGCTATTGACTGAAGCATAGGCACGTTGGTATATTGTAATTACTTCATTTGCGCAAAATATAAGGTGCAAGTAGAGACAAAAATTTACATAAAATCAAAAGATACCTGTTTGCTGTAGAAGCGAGGCTACATCGGGCAGCGTAGGAGGATGTATGTCTATACCTATCAAACTTACATACGATACGCCTTCTTTGGTGCGTGTCCGCGTGCGCCGTCCGGGGTGGCAGCAGTACATAAACTACTGATTGTCTCTGTCATGCGACCCGAATGCTGTATGGTAGGCGGCTCAATGACCTAGATAAATGGCCTCGCTTATAAAGTGAGGCCATTTTGTGCGCATATTCCAATATCTGAAGCGAATGTGCTGCCGCTTGTCAGCTTTTCCATAATATGCAAAAGCTGCTTCTTTTCGGCTGACGTAAGGGACTCAAGCGGAAAACCATGCATGCCGAGCTGTTCGGCAATACGCTGTTGGAGCTGGACGCCAGCTTGTTCAAGGCAGATTGTTTTTATTCTTCTATCCTCTGGGTCACTGCGTCGGGATACAAGTTGTCGATTCTCAAGCCCATCGACAATACCGGTCACATTTGAGGCATCACAATGAAACAATTTACCAAGATCTTTCATGGGGCGGGGGTTATCAGCGTCGATGAGCATGAGCGTGACGACCTGGGTACTTGTCAGGTCATAACTTGCGCCGATAGCAACGAGGTGTTGCTTGGCTAGCAGCAAAAATTCTAAGAGTGAGAGGTAAAAAGGTGTAAGGGTAGGATCTTTCATAGTAGCTAGTGTGTGAAAATAGTTGACATAGTCAACTATTGAGTAATACAATAATTATATGTTTATTTTAGTACGGAAATATAAAAAAAGCAAAGGATTCGTCTATGCCCAATAAACCCCACAATCACTGGCTCATCCTCGTTATTCTGGCGCTCGCCCAGTTTATGGTGGTACTTGATGTTTCCATCGTGAATGTCGCGTTACCAGCTATCGAAAAAGCATTTCATATGACTGAAACCAGTCTGCAATGGATTGTGACGGCCTATACGCTCGCGTTTGGTGGTTTTTTGTTGCTTGGCGGCCGAGCGGCGGACCTGTACGGCCGTAAAAAATTATTTATGATTGGTGTCACGATGTTTGGCATTGCCTCGCTGATTGATGGTATGGCCCAATCGGGTACAATGCTGATTGGCTTGCGAGCTGTACAGGGACTTTCGGCCGCTCTCATGTCACCAGCTGCGCTTTCAATTGTGCTTGTCACTTACCGAGAAGGTCATGAGCGTAACGCTGCTTTGTCTGTCTGGGGAGCTGTTGCTTCTGGCGGTGCCGCCGCTGGTGTGCTGTTCGGCGGCATTATTACCGAATATCTTGGTTGGCGCTGGAACTTCCTGATAAACGTCCCGGTTGCAATTGGCGTCCTCATCGCGGCCAGTCGAATGGTGCCAGCTCATGAATCAGAAGAGACGCATAATGACCTTGACCTGCCAGGTGCAGTCTCGGTGACGGGTGCACTTATGCTACTTGTCTATGCACTTGTCGAAGCTCCAGCGCATGGTTGGACCGCCCATTCTACGCTCTTCTATTTTGCTGGTGTGGTGCTACTCCTTGCGTTCTTTGTCTGGAACGAATTACGGAGTAAGCACCCGCTCGTACCATTCAAAATATTTCGCATACGCAATGTAACGGCCGCAAACCTGACCCAGATGCCTATTGTGGCTGGTATGGTTTCAACCTTTTTCTTCACATCGCTCTATGCGCAAACAATCCTCGGATTCTCGCCTGTTAAAACGGGTCTTAGTTTCCTGGCGGTACCGATTTCGATTGCACTCTCTGCCACGAATGTACCTCGTCTCGTGAGGAAAATTGGCTTTAAGCCCATTCTTATGGTGGCGCCACTTATTACGGCCAGCGCACTGTTTTGGTTAGCGCATGTTCGGGTGGAAGGCACGTACTGGCACGATTTGCTGCCGGGTTTTATCTTGATGGGGTTAGGCATGGGTGCGACCTTCGTGGCGATTACGATTGCCGCCACGAGTGGTGTAGAGGGGCATGAATCTGGTCTAGCCTCTGGGCTACTCAATACTTCCCAGCAAATTGGTGGAGCGATTGGCCTCGCTATTTTGACGGGTATCGCCTCATCCGCCGCTGCTCACTACTTCAAGACTTTGCATGGAGCGACGAGCCGACTAACACCTCTAGCTGCCCAGGTGCAGGGCTTTCACGCTGCATTTTATGTCGCCACGGGATTCATGATAGCAGCAGCCCTCATTGCGAGCCTTCTCCTCAAGAACCAGAAGCCAGCGGCGCAGGAAATTTCTCCTGTTGCCCATGTCGGCTAATCTGTTCGCAAGAAATTGTCGCTACGTTATTTAGTTTGGGCTAGCGCTACATCAAGCAGCTTACTAAATGCAGCAAGGCTTGGTTGGCCCTTGGCGTCAACGAGACTCGAATTATCGAGTTTCTTACCATCAAGGAAGAAGGTAGGCGTCGACATTTCATCACCGGTGGCCTTGAAGGCGTCTAGGTCAGCATTAATACGATTGTTGACCGTTGCGCTTGCGTAGTCTGTCTTAAACTTGGTGACATTCAGACCAAGCTGTTTTGCAAAGCTCACAAAGTAATCGTTGAGGACATTCTGGCTCGCTACCCAACCGCTCTGGCCATTGACGTCTTGGTTTTGGTACAAGAGATCATGCATTTCCCAGAATTTACCCTGCATATCAGCGGCTTCGGCAGCACGGGCGCCCGCAAATGCGTTGGGGTGAATAGAACTCAGGGGGAGATTACGGAATTGGAATCGTATTTTTGCATCGTATAACTGTTGTACCGCGTGGGTTACAGGGTAGAATTCACCGCAGGCGGGGCATTGGTAGTCGCCATACTCAAGCAGGGTGACTTTGCTGCTTAGGTTACCTTTGATATGGTTTGTGGCCGTTGCTGTGCTGGTACTCTTTGAGCGGTTATTGAAAAAAAGTGCCCCACCAAAAACAAGTATAATTATGCCGATAATTGCCCAAAATCGTTTATCCATATGCGTAAGCTCCCTATGTAAGTAGTAATTATGGTATCACATCCAAGGACGGAAACGCATAACCTAAGGGTTTAACTGATTGATGCGCAGGAAAGGTATATGCGATATACTCATATCTATATGATGTCGTTTATCTTTGGTTTCCTTTGCGCCATGCTTGCTATTGCGTTTGCAGCCCTCTATAGGGCATTCGCGCATACAAGCGCCAAAGAGCTGAAACGGCGCGCGCGTCAAGGCGACGAGATTGCGATATTACTCTACCGAACAATATCGTATGGGCTTTCAGCCAAGTTTATTTTAGGTGGCTTGGGGCTCCTAAGCCTGTATGGTGCGTTCGTCCTGCTTGTCGATGCCCTGGGCGCTTGGCTGGCGTTACCATTACTGCTGGTACTAGGTATGGTGGGAGCATTATTCATTGATTCCAAGGGTGGCACGGCCAAAACGGCAACGTGGCTCGCCGTGCATATCTCTCCGGTGCTCGCCTGGATTATTGAGCGGCTTCACCCGGTTCTCGATTGGGTGGTGAGGGCTATGCGTCGCCTATTTCCCGTTCATCTCCATAGCGGACTCTACGAGAAGGAAGATTTGGTGGCACTACTGGAGCAGCAAAAGCGGCAACCTGATAATCGTATCCCTCATGGTGAAATTGATCTTCTAACTCATGCGCTTCGGTTCGGCGAACAAACGGTGGCCGATACGTTAGTGCCAAAACGAGTGGTGAAGGCTGTGTCGGCTGATGAAAGCATTGGGCCAGTACTCATGGACGAGCTTCATAGTAGTGGCCACAGTCGGTTCCCCGTCTATGAAACAAAAAAGGATAACCTCGTGGGGGTGCTATATCTCCATGATTTGGTCGCAACCAAGCGAACGGGCGCTGTGCGGGGTCTTATGCGCACGAAGCTGACCTATGTGCACGAAGATTTTACGTTGTACCAAACGCTGCAAGCCTTCATAAAAACGAAGCAGCATCTGTTTATTGTGGTGAATAGTTTTGAAGAGTACGTCGGTATCATCACTATCGAAGATGTGCTTGAGCGTGTCATTGGTGAGTTGATAATTGATGAATTTGATCAGTACGACGATCTTCGGGTAGTTGCCGCAGCGGCTGCCAAAAAAGATCATGATAAACATCACGAACCGCACGCCTCTACCGAAGGGTCTACCGATGACACCTCGGAAGTGGTAAAATAACCCCGATGATACGAACAGCGGCACAGAATATAAATCCACGGGTCGGCAGGTAGCTTCTATTGTGCGTGGCTAACTGTGTACCCGGCCCGCTCTTGCGCCCACCAATAACTCTATCTAGGAAAAACAATGAGAACATGTATATCTGATACCAAACAAAGCATCGGTGAAACCGTAACAGTCATGGGTTGGGTACAATCACGCCGCGACCACGGTGGATTGGTATTTGTTGATCTCCGTGATCACACCGGCATACTGCAGTTGGTTATTAACCCAGAAACCGAAGAAGCGTTTACCATCGCAGGTGATTTGCGTGATGAATTTGTCATCGCCGCCACGGGTACGGTTACAGAGCGAGCCGAAGATTTGCGTAATCCCAATCTTGAAACTGGCGATATCGAAATGAAAGTAGCTGATTTTCGGATTCTCAACAAGGCTGATACGCTTCCGATTCAGCCCTTTGCCGAAGCGCAAGCGAACGAAGAGCTTCGGCTGAAGTATCGGTATCTCGATTTACGTCGCCCAAAAATGCAGACCATGCTCAAAAAGCGTGCCGAATACTACAAAAGGATGCGTACCTATCTTGAGGAACAGGATTTCATAGAGGTCACGACGCCAATTCTTGCCAACAGTAGCCCAGAAGGAGCCCGTGATTTTCTGATTCCGTCACGCATTCACCCGGGTGCATTCTATGCTTTGCCACAGGCGCCGCAGCAATTTAAGCAGTTGCTGATGGTCGGTGGTGTGCCACGCTACTATCAGTTGGCGGCTTGTTTCCGTGATGAAGATCCTCGGGCCGATCGTTTGTATGGTGAGTTCTACCAGCTTGATCTCGAGATGTCATTCGTAGAGGACGGTGAAGAGGTCCGCACTACAATGGATCCACTTATCAGGCAGCTCGTGACGGATTTTGCTGGTAAACAATTACTGAGCGAAACCATACAACGCATACCGTACGCTGAAGCCATGGAACGTTACGGCTCAGACAAGCCGGATTTACGCTTTGGCATGGAATTGATTGAATTGTCTGATGTATTTGCAGAGTCAGGCTTTGGCGTCTTTAAAAACGCTATCACGAATGGTGGTGCCGTGAAGGCTATCTGTGTGAAGGGCGGTGCAAGCTTGAGCCGATCTCAGATAGATACTTTTACTGACGTTGCCAAGTCTGAAGGTGCGGGCGGGCTGGCCTACCTGACCTATAAAGATGGTGAAGTACAATCACCAATTGCAAAGTTTATGTCTGAAACGGAGCTGGCAGAAGTACGCAGCCGCGCTCAGGCAGAGGACGGCGATGCGGTATTCTTTGGGGCCGATGTGCGTCATAAGGTCAATAAAGTACTAGGGCGCTTACGGAGCGAGTTTGCCGAGCATTTTAATCTGAAGGACCCAAACGTTGTTGCCCTGGCCTGGATCGTTGATTTTCCATTCTACGAACTCGATGAGAAGACGGGCAAACTGGACTTTGGCCATAACCCGTTCAGTATGCCAAAGGGTGGGGCGGCCACACTTGATAGCACCGAGAACAAGCTTGAGATTCTCGCTGACCAGTATGATATGGTCGCAAATGGCTACGAAATTTGTAGCGGTGGTGTGCGGAATCATAACCCAGAGGTGCTGTATAAAGTCTTTGGTTTACTGGGCTTCAGCGAAAGCTATGTCGAGGAAAAGTTTGGGGCTATGCTAAACGCATTCAAATACGGCGCGCCGCCGCACGCTGGTTGTGCCTTTGGGGTTGACCGACTGTTTATGGTGCTGATGGACGAAAGTAATATTCGAGAAATCGTGGCTTTCCCCAAAAACGGGGCAGGTGTTGACCTGATGATGAACTCGCCATCCCACGTCGAACCAAACCAACTTACCGACCTCTCTATCGCCATTACTGAACAAGAGTAAGTAGTTTTATTTTAGGTAGCAGTGGATGGTTCGTTGTCGAGTGACTTCCAGACGTACCAACAGGCGTACGATTCGTACGGGTGCCATTGATGTGCTGTGCTGATAGCCTCGACGGTTGCTTTATCGGGTATGGCGTCTAACCCATACAATTTCCTGATGCCATTGCGTACGCCGAGGTCGCCGTAAGCGAGTACGTCTTTGCGCCCCATGCAAAAGATGAGGAACATATGCACCGTCCACACGCCAATGCCTTTGACAGCCGTGAGTTCCGTAATAACTTGGTCATTCGTCAGGTTATCAAGATGATTAAACTTGATTGCGCCGTCTTGTACATGGTGCGCCAGGTCTTGAATGTAGCGGGCTTTTGGCCGACTGAGTCCAGCACTACGCATTGTTTCAATATCAGTTTCTATAATTTGCTCGGGGGTCGGGAAAGTACCGCTAAATAAATCTACGAATCGTTTTGTAATGCTTGCACCTGCTTTCACGCTCAGCTGTTGGCTGATGATGCTTTCGACGAGCTCTTGATAATAATTACCATGAGCTTGTATAGTTGGTGTTCCGAATCTCTTCACCAGCGGAGCGAGCACCGAATCAACTTGTTGTAGGTAAATAGCCCCAGCATCTTGCATACCATTTATGCTACCATTTTTATACAAATAGAGCGCTCGGTGCACCGCGAGCGCTCTACTATACCCTACGGCTAAGTCCTACCAGCCGAAGGCTTGTGCCAAGATCCACAGAGCGGTGGCTATGGATATAAAAAATAACCCTAAGCCAACCGGTGAACCCCAGCTAAACCATGAGCCCCACGACCGCCAGTACTTCTTGTTCTCGAGCCAGTACTTCATGCCGTCTTCTTGGGCTTTCTTTTTATCTGCGTCTGTCATAGTTTCTCCAAACGTGTTTACGAATGAGATATACCACTATAGCTCGATTGTCGCATCGACCTTGCATACATCGTGCGCTATATTGGTTTGCTTGGATGGCGTGTGGTCTGGCTTGTGGTCTGGCTTGTGATGTATGGTCCTTAAGCAGGCAGGACGCACAAGCAGCTGTAATAGACCGCCATTTCAAAGACTATTGAATCATACATACGCCAAGCTGGCAATTACGCTTTAAAATCTTGGATAAGAAGTTTCGCGCCAGATTTCGTGACGACTACGCGCTGACGTTCTTGCCAGCCGAGTTCGCGCATGGTTTCTACTGGGATACTTATCGTGTAGGTACCATGAGACTTTTGTATACTTCTTATGTTTTCTTGTCCAACTTTTCTTCTACCCATAGCCTGATTTTAGCACAAGAAATACTAGCTTTAAATCTAGTATAAAAGCTAGTATTTATGCGTAATTAAAACTCCCGAATCCGAACCGTAGAAGAAAATATGACAGAGTAGGAAAGGGTTGTGCGTGGAGGGGGGGCAAGGCCGTGGGGGGGGGGGGGCGGCAACTAACTGCAGTTTGGTCATATTGACCCAGCTGCAGCACTAGTGCCGCCCCCAACATATGATGATGGCCGCCCGTTCCTTCACGCGGTTGATGCTGTCTGCTGGATGGCAGGCGCCTCCAAGCTGTGCTCCTGGTTGAGGTTCTCCAGCGCGTGGTTGAGTTGCTGAAGTATCTCGAGACCACCCGTTTGACCAGGGGCACGCCATGCACTGGAGAGAACCTGAGCGAACAATCTCACGCTGCGTTCCAGGGCTAGCTCGTCCGAGATGGACGAGGTACGACCTGTACCGTCGATGGGATATGGCAACATGGTTGCCGTCACCACAACACCTTGCGGTCGTGCAGTAGGCATTGGTCTACCTCTCGACTTGTACCGCCCGGATACTACTCTGTCATGTATCATCCAAATCCGAAGATAAGGACTATCGCACACAGTATAACAAAATTGACCTACATGCAACTATTACAATAGATTGAAGTTTTATGGTAGTCGGGTTTACGGAGCGGCACAGAAGGCTACTCGGGTGAGTCGGGGTCAATGCCGGATAGTAGTTCATCCTCAATCTGACTATTCACGGCGTATTCTGCAAGCATTGCGATTGCTAAGATTGCCCCAAATTTAATTTGCTTTACTTCCTCTTCGTTATCGAGAGGCTCGACGATGCGATCGACGTAGTGAACAATCTGCTCAAGAGCAGGGAATCGCTGTATACTAACCGCCGAGGTGCTTGCTTCTCGCCCGAATAAGATTCTGTTGGATAACCCTTCAAATGTCGCCCGGAGCCTATCCGTATTAATGCTATCTAATTCATTGTCTAGAGACATGCACCTACCTTGACACTAAATACATACTTTTTCAAGTAGTATAGAGCTCGAAGATTGCCTACCCGACAATGGCAATCGTAGAACATACATATTATTGTGATTCTGGTACAATATGCCTAAAGGATAAGCACAATGGCAAACAACTCGGCACGAGATCCAGATGATATTCAGGCAGAGGAGCACGTAAAAGAAATTATGGGACCGGCTGACCCCCATCGCGCAAATATGCCTATGCCACCAGATACAGATGCGCTACCAGAAGCTTCGCCGGTTGTAATGGAGGCTAAGCGGCCAATCGATGAAGGGCCGTTTGTTGCTGATATCACCGAAGATCCAGAAGGACTCCCCGAGCAGCCGGTGCAGATTCCTGAACCATTACCGCAAACAGAAGATAAAGCAACCGATACGGCCGTTGATGACATTATGCACAGTGATGCAGACGCGGTGCTACCAGAGACGCCGCGCGCTGAGACCGTCATTATGAAATTATCCCTCGCACAACGTTTTAAGGAAGCATGGTTAAACTGGTGGGGTAATCCATGGAAGCGCTATGGCACCATTCTCGTACTTGCAGGTATACTTGCTCCTATCTTTTTTATTGCTCCAATTCGAGCGATGGTGCTCAATACCGTTGGTGTTCGCACGAGCGTACTGGTACATGTCTATGACGGCGCAACCAATCTACCGCTCGAAAATGCCACAGTTCAAGCGGGCAACAGATCCGTAAAGACAGATGCAAATGGGCAGGCGACGCTCGGTGGGATTCACCTTGGCAAACAAACAGTTACAATTAACAAGCTGGCCTTCGCTTCCGTAAGCAAGCAAGTCACCCTTGGATTTCGTATCACTGACCTCGGTGACGTTACATTAAAGCCCGTCGGGACCCAGATTACCTATGTGTTTACTGATTATTTATCGGGTAAACCAATCGCGGATGTGGCGCTTGCGAGTGGTGAATCGACTGCCAAGTCAGATGCAAACGGTAAGGCGGTTATAACGCTCCAGCCAGACAGCGCAAAGGATAGTAAGATTACAGTCAGCAAAGATGGCTACCGAACTGACGAATTGTCAACCCCAGTCGATTTGACGTCAATTACCAACTATAAACTCGTGCCAGCCGCGCATGCGATATTTGTTAGTAAGGCAAGCGGCACCTATGACGTGTACAAAATGTACCTCGATGGCAAAGATAGGTCGGTCTTACTGGCGGGTACGGGCCTAGAGAATTCATCTATCGTGACATTGCCAAGTCCCGCGGGTGACAAGGTTGCGGTGGCATCAACGAGAGATGATAGGCGGGACAGCGATGGCTATCTGCAGACAGCCCTTAATATTGTTGATGTAGCTTCTGGTGACCGTTCAAATCTTGAGTATGCAGATCAGATAACCTTGCTTGGATGGGATGGAAGCACATTAGTTTACCAGGAAACGGTAGCGGGAATGAGCGCCGCAAACTCAAATAGGCAGAAAATCATTGCCTATGATACGAGTTCGGGTAAGCGTTTTCAACTTGGCAACGCGAATTACTTTGTGGGGTCGCAGCTGATAGGTGATACCTTGTACTATGCAGTATCTGCGACTGACCCTTCGAGCCCGTCAAACTTTGTGCGTATCAAGACCGATGGATCGGCTAAAAACGTTATCTACACCGGCAAGGTATGGTCACTATTACGGACAGGATACGACACCATAAAAGTTCAAAGCCAAGATGCATGGTATGACTATACTGTTAGCACAATGGACTTAGTTACGTCCACGCCAGCAATCAACTATGTTCCTCGCACTTATGTAGACAGCCCGGATGGCAAGACAAGTGTGTGGGTTGATATTCGAGATATCAACGGTGTTCTCATTGCAAGAAACCTCTCTACCTCTAAAGAAACAGAACTCACAACACAAAAGGATATGCAGGTGCCACTGTATTGGCTCAATGATTCAACTGTCGTATATCGAGTGTCTGGAGCGAGCGAAGTTGCAGACTATGCCGCTAGTATTGCTGGCGGCAATCCGCAAAAAATTGCCGATGTCAGTTCGACCTACACACGATAATATCTTGCAGATGCTATGATAGTTGCGTGTCTGAACGAATGCTAACCTTACGTGAAAAAAAACTATTCCTTGAACAAGTATGGAGCTATTACCAGCATGATGGTCGTCATGATTTACCATGGCGTATCCCGCGTGAGGATGGTAGTTTTGACCCGTACAGCATCCTAGTAAGTGAGCTTATGCTGCAGCAGACGCAGGTTGTCCGGGTAATCCCAAAGTACGAAACATTTTTAGCACGGTTTCCATCCGCCGGAGCGCTTGCAGCGGCAACGTTTGGTGAGGTTCTCGTGCAGTGGCAGGGACTCGGCTATAATCGACGGGCTAAATTCTTATGGCAGGCAGCAAAGCTGATTTCCGAACGCGGAGATTTTCCGACCAGTCTCACTGAACTTCTGAGGCTGCCAGGCGTTGGTGCAAATACTGCTGGTGCAATTCAGGCTTATGTGTTTAATCAGCCAGTCGTGTTTATCGAAACCAATATTCGGACGGTGTATATTCACCATTTTTTGCAGCATGCGGAAGCCATTCCCGATAGTGCGATTCGTCATTTACTTGAGCAAACATTGGATACCGATCAGCCACGTAATTTTTACTGGGCACTCATGGATTACGGTGCTTGGCTGAAAACGAATGTGCACACGAATAGCCAGAGTAAACAGTATGTACGGCAGACCAAATTTGAAGGTTCAAAACGACAGATTCGTGGGCAAGTTATTCGAATGTTAACTGCCCAGCCAATGAGCAGGGCACAGTTATCCACGCAGATACGAGACGGTCGGCTTAACGAGGTATTACATGAACTGGAAACAGAGGATATGATAGTCAAAAAGCGTACAAAGTACAGCGTGGACTAGTGGTACAATGAGAAGTACGATGGAAGAAGACGTAAAGCTACAGACGAATGAAATGCCCGCCGCTGCACCAAGCCAGGCACTCGCACCCGCACCTGCTACCCCAGCAATGGATGTAGTAGTACCACCGGTGGCGCAAGATGCAAGTCCGGTTGCAGTGGCAACAGAGCCTGGCGCTGAGACCCCGGCTGCAGCCCAATCGGACGCCTCGGCGCCTATTACGGTCAACGCCAAAGCCCAAAAACCTGGACCAAAGCCGGCTAAAACGCACACTGCACCGGTTATCGCTATTACGCTCGCGGTATTGGCGTTTATTGTGCTGGCCGGTCTTGCATACTACGCCTACCGTAAAGGGTAAGATGATGCAGATTTTTTATACACTCACTGATGAGGGAGTTATTGCAAGCTTGCGCGCCGGCGGTGTCGGGGTAATCCCCACTGATACGGTGTATGGTCTTGTCGGGAGTGCCAAAAACGAGCTGGCTGTTGCCCGCATGTTTACCGTTAAGGCGCGCAAAAATCAACCTGGCACAGTGCTGGCCGCATCAGTAGAACAACTTGCTGAACTCGGCATTAAGCCCCGCTATCTTCATGCCGTCGAGCAGTATTGGCCAAACCCGATTAGCATTATCATCCCCTGTGGACCAGAGCTGGGCTATTTACACATGGGTAAAAATTCACTGGCAGTTCGTATACCCGCACACGATCAGCTTATCGCAGTACTATCGCAAACTGGTCCGCTCATGACGACGAGCGCCAACCACCCCGGAGAGCCTACTGCACCGGACATAGCGGCGGCAGAAGACTATTTTGGAGAGCTGGCTGATTTTTATGTGGATGCCGGTGATCTCGGTGAAAGACTCCCGTCCACCATTATTCGAATCGTTGACGATGCCATAGAAGTCATTCGCCAGGGTGCAGTCAACATTGATGAGAATGGCAGGATAGTAAATGAGCGCTGAGAAGAAGGGTAAGTACTGATTGTTTTTATTAATAATTGTTGTATTATATAAATAATGTCAGAGACTCCTAACTTTAATTCCGGCTACGGTACAGAAACCTCACTCTCCGGTTCTGAATCGAAAAAAAGCGCGAAGGAAAAGGGTAAAACTTCAGCGGCTGATGGCAGAAAGCTGGCAGCTTCTGTGCTGGGCAGTGGTCGGGCCGAAAAACCACAAGAATCTGTTCCTGAAAAGGAAGTCCCGAAGCAAACAGCAGAGGCCATCCTTGGTAAACTGTTCGGAAAAGAGAACGAAGCGGTTGAGAAGACAGAACCAAAGGAGCAGACCGAGAAAGCTCCGGAAGCAAACGCGGAATTCTTTGCGGAAAATAAGGACACGGGAATCACTGACGAAGTGCTTACGGCTCAGCTGGAGCGCAGTGTAGCGGAAGACTTGCATGGTGGCGAAGAAATCTCTCTGCGTGAGATATCTCAAATTCCGCCCGAGAACGATGAGCATCTTATCGAAGAAGCGCTTGAAATGTCAGTTGAAGAAACGCCAGAGACGCCAAGCGTAGCAACTGAAAGGGTGGAAGCTGTCAGTGAAACCGAAGAACTACCGGTTACCGAGGCACCAGAAGCTGTCCTGCAGACTGTTGAGCAAGACAATGAGGTCCCAGCTCAAACACCACCTACGGCTGAGGTAGCACCTATTCCACCGGTTGTCCCGCCCCCACGTATACCGCGGAATAGGTTCCGCTCTGGAGCTTATGGCATGCCGCCGAGGGGCAATGGTCCTGGCCCAAATGGTGCTGACTTACCACCTACTGCACCGGAATACACTACGCCGGATAATGCCCAACAGCCCAACCCGAATGCTGCTCCGTCGCCGTTATCCACACGAAGGACTATAGAGAATGCAGAGTGGGATAGTTTCCAGGAGGGGCGGCGCAAGGGGCTCGTAGCCGGCTTATTAGTTGGTGGGAGCATTGAGCATTTTCGTCATAAACGACGTGAAAAAAAGATGGAAAAACGCCAGCGGAAAGAGACGCTTGTCCAACAAAAGCGTATTGAGCGCCTAGAACACGATTACAAAATTGAGAAACAAAGTCGGCAGAGTGAGCAAGCACGCTCCGAGGCAAACCTAGCCAGGGAGCGGCTTATAACGACCGCTGAACGAACGGAGCGTGCGAAAGAGATTGAAGAGTTAAAGATGACGCAGGAGCGTCTCGCGCAACATGCCAACGAAACGCGTCCACCCGAGGAGGAGCTACTCCCTACCGTGCCAAAAGGTCACCGAATTGAGCGCAGCGCCTGGCACAATATTGAGGTTGATGAGCACGGCAAAGCAGTACAGGAATCCACAATTGAGTATGGGCATGAGTATTACAAAGAGCGTGTGCACGAAGTGGCACCCAAACAGCAGGTTGATTCTGCCGCCGGTGAAGTCGCACTGGTTGCGGCGGCACTAAGTGAAGGGGGTGGTCAAGGTGCGCCATCGGCACCGACAGTAGCACCGTCGTCGACTCCGCCTGCCGTGTCACGACAATTGCCGTCGCGCTCACTGAAAGGTACTGTTCAAGCGGTTCTAAAGACTGCCACGACACCCCCGTCCACCCCATTCGCTACCCTGGTATGGTTTGCCGTACTCGTGTTGATTGCAATTGTTGTATTTAGCGTTGCGCACTAGTGTGCGTACTCAGTGTTCTGCTAAATGGGGGATAGAAATTCCGTTCGAAGCCACTCGTCCAGGCTGCCGCCCCCACCGGCTGTAAGACATAGCACCGTATCGCCACTATTGAGGTGGCTTTGAATAGTATTTCTTAATCTAGTATCAAGATTTTCAGCTTCGGTTAGAGCCTGCGTCTCATCACTCAGAAGCAGTTTTAACTTCTGCGGTGTGAGCAGCTCAAGTGAATTATCCTCACGGGCAAGATAACTGGGTACTATATATAGCTGCTTGACGTCATCAAACAGGTGCGGCAGTTCTTCTTTAATAAAGTGCTGCCGTGTGTTATGCAGACCTTCATAGACAACGACGAGGTTTTCGCCAGCCACTTCATGCCCTAATTGCAGTGCACCACGTATCTTTGGAGGGGTGTGTGCGTAGTCACTGTAGAGCCCAGGCATAATCTGCTCGAAACGGCGCGAGACGCCAGGGAAATGCTCAAGTATTGCAATGAGCCGGTCAAGCGGTTCACCGAGTAGGTCGTGGAGGGCGTGAGCGACTTGCCAGGCATTCCGGCGATTAACCTCACCCGCCAGGCGTAGCTGAGCAATCGCAATATCATCATCAGCCAAGGTGGTGTCGGTATCGCTTGTATTGCCGCCAATACGCGCAGCATCACTTTGCCACATAACCGTACGAGCACTTTGGCCAATAAATTCACGAAATGCCTGGTAATATTCCTCACGAGTCGGGTAAATATCCGGGTGATCCCAGTCTATACCGGTGATAAGACTTATCTGAGGGCTAAAATGCAGAAAATTCCGGTCAAACTCATCACATTCGTACACAAAATATTCCGCACCCTGTTCGTATGCCCCCATCTCGGCAAAACTACTTTTGGCTGGCAGTATGTAGCCAATCGGTAAGCCGAGCTGCTTCATTACCCAGATGGTCATGGCGGTGGTTGTCGTTTTGCCATGTGTACCAGCGATGGCAATCAGCTTCATATCCTTTTGCTGCAAGATTTCATTTAGAAGTTCATCACGCTTACTCATACGGATACCGTGATCTCGGCAAAATTGGAATTCTGGGGCATCGGGTTGTTCTATGGCGACAGCAGAAGAATACACGTACCAATCAATTGCCGTACGAGCATGCGTGGCAGCAATGTCTTCGTAGGTCTGCCCAATGGTAATCCGCTCGATACTATGTTTACGAAGGTACGAAATATAGCCTGATTCTTGTTTATCTGAACCAGAAACGGTATGACCTGCTTGCTGTGCGACGAGCGCGAGCGGACCAATGCCAGTTCCACCTATACCAGAAAAGAAGATATGCATAGCTACAAGTATCGGGTATCTGGGGACAAGTATCAAGTGACAAACCACGAACGAGTAGTTGGGCCTGCTATAATCATAGGTACTATGGATAAGCGACTTCTCCACCACATCTGGCGGTATCTCCGCAAGATTCACCCCTGGTATTTCTTGGCTAGCGCAATTATTGCGGGTAGTGTAAGTATTGTTGCGCTTCGGCATAATAATGAGCACATGATAGTACTTCGAAATGCGGTCTATCAGGCTGATAAAACAAACGGTGATGTCGAGGGTACTTTGCAAGACCTCAGAGGCTATGTCTTTAGCCATATGAACACGAGTCTGGCTTCTGGCCCAAATGCGGTCCATCCGCCTATCCAGCTTAAATATACGTATGAACGTCTCCAGGCTGCTCAACAAGAAGGTCTCGGGCAGAATAACAGCCAATTGTATGGCCAGGCTCAGAAAACTTGTGAAGCAGAAGGGCAGACAGCAACTGCCCAAAGCACCATCCTATGTATTCAAGATTACGCCTCGGCCCATGGTATTCAGCTTGCCTCAATCCCAGAGGGTCTCTACAAGTTTGATTTTGTGTCCGCCAAATGGTCTCCCGACCTGGCTGGCTGGAGCCTTGTTATAGCAGTAGCGAGCCTTATCGGCTTTATCATAAGCCTTCTGTATCGCTGGTTCGTAAAAATGTACCTGTGAATGGGGCTACATGAGATATAAAAAACCGGGTCATGGGACCCGGTTTTTTGGAGAGCTCAGGGTTTTACTTACCGCTGGTACTAGGAGTAGTTCCTTGGGTGCCAGTTGCAGCTTGTGTTGCAGCTGTGGGGCTGGACTGTGTACTGGTGCTGACCTTTGAACAGTCAGGGCCATTTGGATTTTGCTTCTGGAATGACTTAATACTCTGTACGACTTTACCATTTTGGTTCAAGTTCTCCCAAAAGGTCACTTGGCTACGATTGATTATCATTTGGTCGTAAGGGTAATGAATTTGCTGACAGCCGAGCTTTACAAGAGTGTAGTCACTATTAGACGTGCTTGCGGTTGTAGCGCTGGTTGAGCCCTGTGTGAGGTAGTAGATGTTTACCATTCGCACATAACTACTGGTGATTGAGCTGACGTTTCCAAAATAAACCTGGCCATTATTAAGGAAGACGGCCTGATACTGACTGTGGTCAACTAATTTTGATTCGCTAACATTATCACTTCGTGAGAACGAGAAGGCGAGCAGGATAAGCAGAGCGGCAACACCGAATAAAATTACAACATTGAGTAAATTGAGCCATTTCGGCAAGCCATTGCTTCCTCTTGGCCTCCTGAGATTAGGTTGACCTACGGAAACACTGCTAGGAGCCACCTCGGGCCTATTAACAGGGGTTGAATTTGTTTGTCGAAAATCCATCATTCCACCTTACATTGCTTAAAGTATTGACAAACATAAGTGTAATACAAGGCGCCCCTCTGAAGCAATAGCTAGCTCACAAGATAGTGACCCAAGCGTGTAGCTGTTGACAAAGCATTTATCTCAGATGTATGTTAGGGGTACTAACTTAATGTTATAGAGGGGAGCAGGTACGCCATGGCATACACGCACAAGAACTCAAAAGGTGTTACATATCACTTGAACTCGAAGCTGGTTACACTTCGCGGCGGCAAGGAGCAGACGATTTACTACTTTTCTAAGGACGATCGCCCAGAAGCTTGTGAATTGCCAGCTGGTTTTGTCGTAAACGAAAACCCACGCAACGGCTTTCTGACTGTCAAGCGCGGCTAGTTTTAGCATAAGACACTCACAATGCAATGCAATGCCCAGTACCTCTAGGTACTGGGCATTTTTTATGGAGTAATCATATTCAGATAAACACACGATTTATCTTGAATACATCAGAGAAGTACTAGCGTACGTATGCTACAGTTGAAGCATGCATACGTCCAAGCCAATACTTACCATAAGGAGTCTTACAAAAGTATACAATAGCCAAGCAGTTGTTGACGGTATCTCCTTTGAAGTAAAAGAAGGGGAGATATTTGGTATTCTTGGCCCCAATGGCGCTGGCAAAACGACCACCCTTGAGATGATAGAAACACTCCGTCCTATTGATGGTGGCACCATCAATGTAGCGGGGCTTGATGTGGCAAAGCAGCCGAACGAAGTGAAGCGAATCATTGGCGTGCAGCCACAGACGCCAGCCTTCCAGGATAAGCAAAAATTGAGTGAAATTATTGAAATGTTTGCCGCCGCGTATGGCGAAAAAGTAAATGTCAAAGAGTTTCTCGCTGACGTACAACTCGAGGGCAAGGCGAATGCTTACGCGGAACAGTTGAGTGGTGGCCAGCGCCAACGGCTCAGCATCGCTGCAGCCCTCGTGCATAGTCCCAAAGTCTTTTTCCTTGACGAACCGACCACTGGACTTGATCCCCAGGCACGGCGCAACCTCTGGGAATTGGTGCAGATGGTTCGTGACCGCGGCGTGACCGTTATCATGACCACGCACTACATGGATGAGGCAGAATTGCTCTGTGACCGTGTTGCCATCATGGATAAAGGGAAAATCATATCGCTCGATACGCCCAAGAAACTTATTCGAAACCTACTAGATAAAGGTTTTACGAAAGATCAACAGGTTGAGCAAGCCAACCTTGAGGATGTATTTATTGATTTAACTGGCAAGGCCCTGAGGGACTAAGATGAAACAGAAACTTCGCACCGTACTTGTCTTTACCAAGCTAAGCACTCGTCGCTTCTTCCGCGATCGTCTGGCAATCTTTTTTAGTATCCTTTTCCCACTCATATTCCTGTTTGTTTTTGGCAGTATATCGAAGGGTAATGGCAGCCCCTCATTTAATGTTGCCCTCTTTAATGAGTCTAAAACACCCTTCTCAAGGCAGTTTGCCGGTGAAATAGAAAAGAGCAAAGTCTTTAAGGTGAACAAAACTGTCACGACGCTCGCCGAGGCGAAAGACAAAATGAGCAAAAGTCAGATTGATGGTATCATCACTCTGCCGCCAACCTTTGGCTCAGTCGATGCTACTAGCAATTACCCGACAGGCAATGTCAATTTACTCTACTCAGCGAGCAATGCTAGTACGGGCCAAACCCTAGAAACCATCTTGAGTGGTTCGGTGAGTGCCATCAACGACACGCTCACGCGGAGCAAGCCTCCGCTCGCTGTTACCACGAAGACTGTCAATGATCACAAGCTGACTGCTTTTGACTACACATTTTCGGGTCTCCTTGGCTTCTCTATCATCGGCATTGGCATTTTTGGTCCTATCAACGTCTTCCCTGAGCTCAAGAAGCAAGGCATACTGCGCCGCTTGCACACGACACCAATTCGCGTCTGGCAGTACTTTATGTCGACCATGTTCAGCCAGGCCATCACGGGAGTAGTGGCGATTTCGGTGCAGTTTGCGGTGGCTATCAGTATTTTCAAATTGCACGTTGCCGGCAATTACTTCGCTATCATTGCGTTTACGGTACTCAGTATCTTTATGATTTTGGGCATCGGACTTGCTATCGGTGGTTGGGCTAAGAACGAACGCCAAGCCGCGCCACTCAGCAATATTGTGGTATTCCCCATGATGTTCCTGTCTGGTACTTTCTTCCCGCGCTACCTCATGCCAGACTGGCTACAGCACCTCGCCGCATACCTGCCGCTTACCCCAGTCATCGACGGCTTACGACAGCTGATAACCGAAGGTCAGAATTTGGCTCAAATTGGCCCTCAGCTTGGTGAAATTGGCATCTGGCTGGTTGTCATCTATGCTATTGCCTTCCGCGTTTTCCGCTGGGAATAAGATTAGGTATAAACATTGCTTTTTTGGCCATTTTATGCTAATGTTTATATATGTCAAAGGCTCCTCATAGCGACCCCACTGATTTACCAAAAGGCTTCAGCCAGGCCCCTTTGTTCCCGATTGAAGAAGTCCCAGGCCATTCCCATACTCCAGAGGAGATTACTGCTCTCGTACACTTGGTAGGTGAAGCTACTGCAGGTAGTGATACTGCACGTGATGATGACTCAATCGATGCAGAGGCAAGAGCGGATGCACTAACCGAAGGGTCAGGCATTTCGACGAGTCTCGCGCGGCGTATGACTGGGCAAGAGAAGGTTCCGTATTACCCACCTAAACCAACGTTTGCTGTTAAATCCCCAGTGCGTCCGCACCATAGTAGTCGAGGAGGGCGTTCTTTCCCTGAATCGGATAGAGATTATACGGATGAAATGGCAGGTCCGCTAGTCGGCCCAGTGTTGCCTCTAGAAACGCAAAAGAGAATCAACGCCGAGGGAGCTCAACTATGGAGGGCTGCCCTGCAAGAGGCGCTACAATCAAGGCAAGCAACGAGTGAGCAGTCTTCTACCCCCGTGCAGCCGTGGATTGCTCCCGCTCAGGTGGCCGCAGACATGAATCTTCTTGGAAGTGATCCTCGTGCAAGCTTTAGGCCTTCTACCGACGGTGAAAGGACAATCGCCGTAAGACTTCTAGAGTGTCTCAACCCAGACGATACTGGACCAAATGGCATCGACGCATACTTGGCAAGACAGCACAGATTTATGAAAATGAGCAAGCAAAAACGTGTCCTCTCAGAGCTAGGGAGGCAATCATCAGCGGATATGGGCGTACGTGAGGAGATTGCAGGCTATGGTCGGTATGCGCATGATCACGCTCGAAAGCTCACGAGTGTACGGGCTTTATCCAGCTTTCTCGGAGATCGAGGAGACACGGAGAAAGTCAGCGATCTGCTTATGAAACTACCTAATGCTGGTGATATGAAACGTGGCTTGTTAGTGCTTGTGCAGCACGCAGCACTGCAAGAAGTTGCGGCACACGGTCAATCTTCGATGGGGGTAAGCCCGTTTCGTAATCTCGGGGTTAACTTTGATGAAATTGCTGCGAGACTTGACACTATTCTTGTTGATGGATATAGCAAGAGAGACCAGGTGCTTAGGTACGCGCAAGACAGGCTTGGCGAAATGACCGTTGCTAACGCAAAAAAGAATGCGCTCGTAGCTGCAAAGTTCCAATGGAATGGAGTAAGCTTTTGGTCAAGAGTTCTGGAATCTATAGGTGGTAATAATCTGCAAACTGCCAAAGAGGTTCTTGAGGCGGTGTGGAGGATATAAATAGACTCCTTGAGGTACAATAGGTGGAGCTATGAGTGAATACACGCGGCTTAAGAAGCCGTTTTTTGTCTTGGCACCTATGGATGACGTGACGGATACGGTTTTCCGGCAGGTGATTGCGGATTGTGCGCCGCCCGATTTATTTTTTACTGAATTTGTGAACGTTGATGGGCTGATGAGTGTTGGCCGTCCGAATTTACTCAAAAAGCTTCGCTTCGCTGAAAAAGAGGGAAGGGTAGTAGCTCAACTATGGGGGCTTAACCCAGATAATTTTCGTGCTGTTGCGAGCCAAATCGCTGATGGTTCGCTGGCCCGCGAACTTGGCCTACCCGATGGTATCAATTTCTCTGGTGTCGATTTAAATATGGGCTGTCCGGCCAAAAGTGAAGTAAAGAATGGCGCCTGCGCAGCCCTTATCAAACGTGAAAGTTGGCCGCTTGCCGAGCAGATTATCCTTGCCACTCAAGAAGGCCTAGCGAATCACTTGCCACTGAGCGTGAAGACACGTGTTGGCTTTAGCGAAGTAGATATGGAGTGGTTCGATTTTTTGCTGCGCTTCGATTTGGATATGCTAACGGTGCATGGTCGCACTAGGAAACAAATGAGTAAAGTACCGGCCAATTGGGATTTGATTGGCCAGGTTCGGCAAAAGCGCGATGATTTGGGTGCGAAAACACTCATTGTTGGCAATGGCGATGTTGAGAGTCGAGCACACGGTGAGGAGCTTGCCAGAAAGCACGGGCTGGATGGCATTATGATTGGACGTGGTGTGTTCCATGACCCGTTCGTCTTCGCGGAGCAATCACTATGGGAAACGTACACCAAAGAACAGCGCATAGACCTGTATCGCAAGCATGTTGCACTGTTTGCCGCCACGTGGCAAGCCGGCGAACGGCCAGTGCACACGCTCAATAAATTTTGCAAAATTTACATCCAGGGATTTGATGGTGCCAAAGAACTTCGTGAACAATTAATGGCTGCCAGCGATACGACAGAGTTGTTGCGCATTCTACAGTAGATGACATATTGTGCGGGCAGCAACGTGAAGGCTGATTACCTTAACGTGCACTAGTCAGTGATGAACGCTCTGAGGTTTTGGGATGGCTTGAGTGAGCGTGAACGGCGCAAACTTAAACGAAGAGTTGCATAAGCCACACCTGCGCTTTGCCGGGAATAGGCGTATGATAGCAGCATGATAACTGTACAGAACCTCTCGAAAAAGTACAAAAAGAAGCTGGCCGTGGACGATTTGAGTTTCACCGTTCGTACCGGTAAGGTGACGGGCTTTCTAGGTCCAAATGGCGCCGGCAAATCAACGACTATGCGACTTATGCTTGGTCTTGATCATGGCGCCGGCAAGACATTATTTGATGAGCTGCCCCTTTATCAACATCCCCAACCCGCCAAGGTAGCCGGCATCTTGCTGGAGGCGAAAGCTTTTCACCCGACGCGTTCGGCTCGGAATCATCTGCGCATTTTGGCCGAGGCGGGCGGTATTCCATTGAGCCGTGTTGACGAAGTGCTTGAGATTGTTGGCCTACAGGACGTCGCTCGCAAAGGGCCAGGCAAGTTTAGCTTGGGTATGAGCCAGCGTTTGGGCATTGCAGCAGCGCTTCTGGGCGAGCCGCAATATCTTATTCTCGACGAGCCGGCCAACGGGTTGGACCCAGAGGGTATCGCATGGCTCCGGCAGTTCATAAAAGATTATGCTGACAAGGGTAATGCCGTCTTTATCTCGAGCCACCTACTGAGTGAAATGGCGCAGATGGCTGACGATATTATTGTGATCGGCAAGGGCAAGATGATAGCCCAAGGCTCGGTAAATGAAATTATCGCTAAAGGCACTGGCGCAGGAGTACTTGTGCGGAGTAGCGAAAAGACAAAATTAAAGCAGATGTTACAGGACAAGCGAGTTAATTTCACTGCTTCTGAGGGCGGTTTTAAAGTTACGGGCATGACAACAGAGGAAATAGGCATGTTGCTCTTTGGGGCGGGGCTGCCAGTACTTGAGCTCAGTCGTGAGGAAGCTTCGCTTGAAGAGGCCTTTTTGGAGATGACAGCGGGCTCAGAGGAGTTTGGTACCAAGAAAGAGGGGCAGCAATGATATCAGCACTACGTGCGGAATTCCGCAAACTACTCACAGTACGGTCAACCTATTTTGTGACGCTCTTTGCATTTGTGCTCCTTGTATTTATGTCACTCTATGTTGAGGGCTACAAAAACGGTCGAGAAAATGTAGCCGTTGGCGGCAGCCTGTATTTGGCTGGTTCCATAACACAGCATAGTGGAATTTTGGCTATCTTTGGCGCAATCGTCGCCTTGCTGCTGCTGGCACATGAATACCGCTATAGCACTATCATGTATACGCTCACGAGCGCACGCAGTCGCAGTAAGGTACTGCTTGCCAAAATGCTCGTAGTATTTAGCTATGTATTCGTACTAACTGTCGTTGGGGCGCTTGTGGGGCTTTGGTTGATGACGGTTGGTCTGCATTGGGCTGGCGGAACAATGCTGCAGCAAAACATTTCGATCGTGACATACATTGGCAAAATGCTGTTTTATACCGAGGGATATGCTTTGGCGGCACTGCTTATTGTCGCACTCATTCGCAACCAAGTGGCTGCAATCGTTGTCTTGTTCTTTGAGCCCGGTACCTTCGAGGCATTGATGAGTCTTCTGCTTAAGAGTAAATCCGTCTATATGCCGTTTATGTCATTGGCACAAGTTGTTGCGGCGCCAGTGAAGGAGATTGGGCGAAATAGGCCTACCATATTGTCCGATACGGGCACGCTATCAGTCGAAAAGGCAATGTTAGTATTTGGTATCTATTTGGTAGTTGGCTGGACTATTGCCTGGCTGCTATTCCTGAAGCGCGACGCAAACTAAATAGTAATCCGCCCTTTTGCCGGAACTGTTTTGATTTAGTTTGTTTCGCCCCTTATGGTGGGGGTACTTGGATTTGAACCAAGGACCAATCAGTTATGAGCCGACTGCTCTAACCACTGAGCTATACCCCCACCATAAAGGTCTAAACTGTAGACGATTATACCAGATACCAGGGGTGGTATACTAGGTGTGTGAGTAACAAAACAAAACTGCACGAAACCTGGCAACGCTATGAAACCTCGACAAAAGAGTATCTCTTGAGCCTGCGTGATGTGCGTAACGTGGGTTCGTTGGTATTTCTCATACTAATGCTGCTTATAAGTTGGAGCGGCATTAAAGCCATCCAGACAAATTATAAGCTACAGCAAGAGGTGACTCAGCTGCAGCAAGAAGATCAGGTTGCGAAGTTACGTAACAATAATCAAAAGCTAGAGAACGAGTACTACACAACTCCCCAATATCTCGAGGTGACTGCTCGGCAGAATTTTGGCCTGCTCGCGCCGGGCGAAACGGAGTTATTGGTGCCACAGGCGGTGGCGCTTGCCCATACGAAGCCATTGCCTAAGGAGAGTTCGGTGTCTCCAGTGGCAAAGCACAAGCCAGTTTGGCAGCAAAACTTTGAAGATTGGATGGATTTTTTCTTCCATCGAACGCAACACTAGGTTTGACAATAGTACCTCTGTTTGTTACAATAACGGGGCTCTACTGACCTTTGTTTTTTGTTGAAGCTTAGGGAAAAGATCAGCCGGACAAAATGTATTCCATTTTGCCCGCGCGATAGGAAAAACTATACGGTTTGTCCTATGCCTTTATCGCGGGATGGAGCAGCGGCAGCTCGCATGGCTCATAACCATGAGGTCCCAGGTTCGAGTCCTGGTCCCGCAACCAAAATAAGGCACCCACGAAAGTGGGTGTTTTATTTTGGTTATGGAGCTAGATTCGAGCCAAAAAGGTTCGGCGTATGTGAGGCAAAGCCGAACGGAGAAGCGACGAGGCGGATGCCGAGGGAAGCGCTGCCCTGGTCCCGCAACCAAAGAATGAGTCCGACCCAGTGTCGGGCTTTTTCTTTTGCTAGATTCCCCCCAATAAGATTATGAGTTCGAGTTTTACTCACTGGGGCAGCCTAGAAGTGATTCTTGTTATTCATGTTGATTTTGGCGCTGTTCGCCAACGTATGCTGCGAGATAACCCATTGCCGTAACTTTCCTGCGGATGGCATCAAAAGGATCTTGGTAGAAAGAACGTTGGGTATCTGGGCGCATGGAAAGATATACATTAATATCAAATTGGTAATGCAAAATCTCGAGTCCATTTGAAAAGGTTGGTTCTTTGCGGAATCGATCATAGGCTAGCTGCGTTGCTTCCGTATCCTTTCCCATTTCACGAAGAGCATGAATGTATTGCCACTGACTTTCGCCCGCATGGGGATATAGTTCGAGTAACTTGGCGTGAGCTCTAAAGTCACCACTTTTGTGAAGAGCCACTAAGAGACTTGGGTCAATATCTTCGGCTGCCGATAGGGCTCTAGGGTCATACAAAATCGTACGATATTGCTCAACAAAGGGCTCATAGCCTCCTATGACTAGGTTATTGCTCATCTCCCTGGCGTGAGAGCCCTGATCATCGCCGAAAACTGCGAGATACTCTACTACGGATGTGGCGTAAGTGCCTTCAGGATCTAGGTTAAGCATAACTCGAACAGAATTAAGCTCGGCTACATAAAATGACGATAGCATAAGCTGTTGTAGCTCTTCGGCCTCTTCGATTTTACCCGCGCGTAACATATCCTCTGCAAAGTATCGGAGTGCAATATCCGTCTGAGCGAATGCTCTTTCAACCGCTGAGCCGTGTGGCGTTAGAATACGAGAGAACACACTTATAATATTGGATATGTCGTCAGCTTCGTCGGCAGCCGGTTCTTCTTCT
>DAIDKK010000011.1 GCA_027450065.1 Candidatus Saccharimonadota bacterium
GACGCTTTCCGTTCGTGCTCTCAGCACTCATAACGAGTGTACTTTTCGCCATCCCGCATCTGCAATTTGGTGAGGGCGCACCATTGCTATGGGTTGCGGCGCTCGATACGTTCGTGCTTTCTCTGGTGCTATGCTATGTTCGCGAACGGACTGATAGCCTCTGGCCTGGGATTTTTATCCATGCACTCAAGAATGGTATTGCCTTCGCGGCGTTGTTTTTGATTACCTAAATGAATACGGTACAATGAGGGTGATGAATGACAGTCTACCGAAAATTATGTGTAGTATGCCGCCGCGGCGGTAGTATTGCCCCTCCATCCGTCGTGTTTTTATAGAAAACTATACACATAAGGATTCCCATGAAATCATCAGAACTTTTTACCAGAACATTCAAACAAGCACCCGCCGAAGAAGTTTCAAAAAATGCCCAGCTCCTTATACGAGCCGGCTACGTCTATAAAGTAATGGCGGGCGTCTACGCCTATACACCGCTTGGCCTGCGGGTTATCGAAAACATTAAGCAGATTGTCCGCGAAGAGATGAACGCTATAGGTGGGCAAGAGCTTATTATGAGCAGCCTACAACGGCGAGAGACATGGGAAGCAACCGGTCGCTGGGATGATGAAGTCGTTGATATATGGTTTAAGTCCAAGCTCAAAGATGGCACTGATGTTGGATTCGGCTGGTCACACGAAGAGGCAATCATCGAGATGCTCAAGACATTCCTGAGCAGCTACAAAGAGCTTCCAATTAACGTTTATCAGTTTCAAACAAAGCTCCGCAATGAGCTGCGGGCAAAGAGCGGCATTATGCGCGGCCGTGAATTTATTATGAAGGATATGTATAGCTGCAGCGTGAACGCCGAGCAGCATGAAGCTTTTTACCAATCGAGCATCGAAGCGTACAAAAAAGTATTTGAGCGGGTTGGACTAGGCGAGAACACCTACGTGACATTTGCAAGTGGTGGAGCATTTACGCAATATAGTCATGAATTCCAGACGATTTGCGATGCTGGCGAGGACAAAATCTATATGGTGCCAAGCACCGGCGAAGCATTCAACGAAGAGGTTGCGCCAGCCAAAGCGCCCGCACTTGATAGCCAGGAGGACCAGAAACCACTCGAAGTTATTGATGAGCCTGGTGTTATTGGAGTGGCCGCTATTTGCAAACAGTTTGATTTGCGACCAAATCAAACGACCAAAACCATGCTCTACAAAGCTGATGATGGCACTGTTGTTGCAGCAGTGGTACGAGGTGATTACGATGTGAATGAAGATAAACTAAAGGCCGTCCTAGGTGCCAGTCGTGTTCGGTTACTCGATGAAGACACCATAGGGCAGCTTACAGGCGCAGAGCTTGGCTATGCGGGCATACTGAATCTACCAGACACTGTTCGGCTCGTCGTTGATGAAGCCTGTGAGGGTTTGGTTAATTTTGAGACCGGCGCTAACCATACAGGTCAACACGCCGTGCAAGTGAACTGGGAACGTGATGTACCACGACCCGAAACTTTCTACGATATTAAAACAGTCAAAGAAGGGGACAGGCACCCCGATAGTGGCGAGGTATATACCATTCACAAAACAGCTGAGGTCGGTAATATCTTTAATTTTGGCATTCAGAAAAGCAAAGATACGAACTTTGTATTTACAGATGAGAATGGTGGGCAGCAGTATGTTCACCTTGGTTCGTATGGTATTGGGGTCACGCGGCTTATGGGCGTGATGGCAGAGAACTTTTCTGACGAAAAGGGCTTAGTCTGGCCGGATGCCGTGGCACCGTTCCGCGTGTATCTGGCTCGTCTTGGCGATGATGAAGCGGTCGTTAGGTCTGCCGATACACTGTATGAAGAGCTCATGCATGAAGGCATTGAGGTGCTTTACGACGACACCGACCGAAGACCTGGCGAGAAATTTGCTGACGCCGACCTCCTCGGAATGCCGCATCGGATTATCGTTAGTCCCAAGACAGTGGCAGCAGATCAATACGAATACAAAAAGCGAACCGAACAAAGCAGTACAACAGTCTCAAAAGATGACCTAAAAATGTTATTGACCAGGTAGACGAACCAGGGTACTATACGTTAACCAAATGTGGGAATCCAGTCATAGCACCCATCTGTAATTCAAGGAGAAATATCATGAAAAAACTATTTCACCTGACTCAGTCAGGAATAGAAGAGCTAAAGGCCGAAAAAGAAGACTTACTGAAGAAGCGCGTAGAAACTGCTGAAGCAATTAAAGTTGCCCGTGAGCTCGGTGACCTATCAGAAAACGCCGAATACCAGTCAGCTCGCCAGGAGCAAGAACGTACTGACGGCCGTTTGGAAGAAATCGATCATATTTTAGCAAATGTCGACGTTATTAAAGCCAAGAAGAGTAAGCAAGTGGTCTTGGGTTCGACTGTTAGTCTCAGGCACCCAGAGGGCAAGAACGTAACGGTACAAATCGTTGGTACTATCGAGGCAGACCCTGCGGTGCAGAAGATCTCTGATGAATCTCCCATCGGTAAGGCATTACTTGGCAAAAAAGAAGGCGATGAAGTTGAAATCGTCAAGCCAGGCGAAACAGTAAGTTACGTCGTGGTGAGCATAGACTAAGCTTTGGTCTTGGGGTCTCATTACAACAAGAGAATCCTCGGCTTGGTGGTAATACTACATAGGTCATGGCACCTTATTTCCATCTGGAATGGAGTTCGGGTACAATAGAGAACGTTATGCAGTGGTTGAGCACTATCGTTGATGCTTTGATAGCCCGTCATCCAGACGGCGATATTGTGGTGTCGTCGGGTGTTTCTCCAAGCGGTACGTACCACCTCGGTACACTTCGAGAAGTTTTAACGGCGGAGATTATTGCCACAGAAGTGCGTCGCCGGGGGCGCAACGCTCGACACCTTCATATTGTTGATGATCTCGATGTGTTTCGCAAAGTTCCAGCTAATATCCCTTCAGAGTGGGATCAGTACCTAGGGCGTCCGCTCATTGATGTGCCAGCGCCTGGCGAAGGCGCTGCGAGCTATGCTGATTATTTTTTGAATGATTTGCTCGATGCGGCAAAACAGCTGCACATTGAGTTTGAAGTTGTTCGCTCGCACGAAAAGTACCGCTCAGGCTTTTTCGTGCCAGCTATAGAGAAGGCGCTCGAGAATGTCGACACCATCCGATCGATATTGGAGGAAGTGTCGGGCCGCACGCTTGACGAGCAGTGGACACCAATACAAGTTATCGAAAATGGCTATGTGAAAAATCGTCAGTTTGTCTCAATCGATACAGCCCAGAAAACGATTGTCTACATCGATAAAGACGGCAAGGAGGCTGTAGCAGATTACGCTCACGGCAACGTGACACTCAGTTGGCGGGTAGATTGGCCATCTCGCTGGGCACTCATGGGTGTACAATGCGAGCCATTTGGTCGCGATCATGGCACAAAAGGCGGCTCATACGATACGGGTGTTCGGATTGTGCGTGAAGTATTTGCCGCTGAGCCACCGGTACCGGTGCCGTATAATTTTATCAACCGAGTCGGTGACACCAAAAAAATGAGTAAAAGCGCTGGCAATGTCGTGACTGCTAAAGAACTTCTGACTATTTTACCGCCAGAGATTGTATGGTTCTTTTTGTTGCGCTCAAGCCCTGATAAACTGCTCTTCTTCGGTGAAGGTGAGCCACTCATGCGGTTGGTGGATGAGTTTGCTGAGCTTCAGGCTAAAACAGAGAAGACAGTATCCGATAAACTACTGCTTGAGCTTTGTCTGCACGGTGTCGACGAGCCGACGGTGAGTGACGTGCCATTCTCTCATCTGGTAGCGAGTTATCAGGCGGCTCTGCGTAATGTCGATACTACCCTCGCCGTTATTGGTCGTACGGAATACGCCGATGTTGCCCGCGACCAAGCAGCAACAATTCGAAAAGAGTTGCGGTTTATTGACCACTGGCTTGATACCAGCGCGCCCGAAGATGTAAGATTCGCTCTCCGGAATCAGGTTGACAAGGCTGAGTTTAGCGATGTGGAACTGGCGCTCTTTGCCGGCTTGGCCGAAAAAGTCGCTGCCGCTCCAGTGGACGCAGATGGGAGCTACTTCCATACGGCTCTCTATAGCCTTAAAGAGGAACTGGCGCTGCAACCGAAAGACATGTTTGCCGCGTTATACCGACTACTGATTGGTAAGCAAAGTGGTCCGCGGGCTGGCTGGTTTTTGTCTATTTTGCCACGGGATTGGTTGCTTGCCAGACTAAAATTTGAAAAATGATTGAACTCGACGATACACATTTTCACGAACTTATCGATCGAGCCTTCGAAAGCTTACCGAGCACCCATCGTGATAGGGTTCGCAACGTTGCCATTATCACCGCAGATTACCCAAGTCCTGCGCAGCGCGAGGAACTGAAGCTGCGTTGCAACCAAACCTTGCTCGGTCTGTACGAAGGTATTCCTTTGCCACAACGGCAGGGACGGGAAACAACTATCCCTGATGTCATTACGCTCTTCAAACTGCCACTTCTCGGCCAGAGCACCGACGAAGCATCATTGTATGAGAACATACGCCACACCCTTTGGCATGAAATTGCGCATTACTATGGCCTCGACCACGCCAAGATTCACGAGCTAGAGAAGTAAGGGATTACTTTAGTTCAGTTTTTGCTTTCAAGTAGGCTGGCCGGATTTGGAATAGGAACCAGAAACCGACGGCTGCGCCAACTAGGCTTCCTAGGAACGAGCCAAACCCCCGGCCGTCTACAAAAAGCGTAACGATAGCATAGCCAATGCCCAGCAGCGCAATATAGAATAGGTACTCCCACCCTCTCTTGAGGCGAGCCTTAAGTGGGCTATAAGCTATGAAGTACAGCACCGCATTCGCAAGCGTGAAGGCAATAGCCAGCCATACCCAAACGGTGAAGTGGCTCGTGGTGACACTGCTTCCACCGTAGGCTCTACTAAGCTCATTTGCCCAGTTTACGATGCTGCTAGCAGCGCGCGCGGCATTCCATAGGCCCCAGGCATTAATCACACTAAAGATTGCTCCTACAAGGGCTAGGTAAGGGATATATTCCACTAGGAACTTCTTGCCGCCCTCTGGTAGCTTGGGCGCTTTCTCGCCAAACACTTCATTTAGTGACTTCTCGAGACTTTTTACGTCTGCCATGATGACACCTCCGTTATATGTGTACTTTCAGCGTACTGCGATTCTCAGCAACTCGCAAGGCGCAAATACTACATATCACTATTGCGTTTATGGCTACTATTATGGTATAATAGGGGAGTATCACAAAAACTAATAACGTATTGATAATCCGTTGCAAGCCATATGACAGAAATTAGTCGACCCGAATCAGATATAAGCCCATTACCAAATGTCTTTCAGACAATTAAATTCGTTGACCCTAATGACGCAAATTGGCGGGGCGGTGGTTATATAGTGTCCGCTAGTCAATGTGAAGTCATGACAGATGCAACCTTTGCATCTGGAGGAGGTTATTTTGCTGTTAATTATTTAGCTGAAACCCTTGGAGCGACCACCGGTAATATTCCACCGAAAGCAGACAAGTATAGTTATAATCCCATGCTAGTCGTGGAGCCCGCCCAAGACCTAACAGATGGCTCCGGTAAGCGTCATATAGATTTGTACACCGTAGATTCCGCAGATTATAGCGAAAAATTTATGCAGCACTTTTCGGTCTCCCAAGCTGGTGGCGAGGGTGGCCCTTGGGATATTATCCGAGAGCGATTAAAGGGGCGTAGCAGGATCTCCCTTACACAGGGCAGTACGGTAACGTTGCTATGGGTGAGCGGTATGCCCATAGAAGAGCAACGAAATAAACCTCAAAATGCTGTGCCTAATTTTGCAAAAGATACATTTCTGAATATGTGGGATATCAAACGGGCTCAAAAGCTGACGCCCCTTAAGGCTTTAGGCCACTTACTCGTCCCGCATCCATAAACTGATTGGCTGGGGTTGATGCTATAGTAGATGCATGAGGGCGGTTATATTTGATTTTGATGGCACCATTGTAGACAGTCTGGCGGCCGTGATTAAGGTGTTTGAAGATGTGACGAAGCGTTCCCATCGCTTTACGCCCGAAGAAATTGAGGAATTGCAGCATAAAGACCCCTTGCAGATTGCACTTGAGTTGAATGTGCCGAGATGGAAGATACCGGGACTACTTATCAAGGGACGACGTATGTTCCGAGATCATATGCGGAGCATTAAGGTTCACGATGGGGTTACGGAAGTTATCAATGCGCTGCATGAGCAGGGAGTCCCGCTCTTTGTCCTTAGCACGAATAGCCGAGCCAACGTTCAGAAGTATCTCCGCTGGCATGGACTCGATACGTTATTCACAAAAATATATGGCAATGCTGGCGTGCTTGGCAAGACTCGTAAGCTGCACATTGTGTGCAAAAATGAGGGCCTTGACCCAACGACGAGTTGGTATATAGGCGATGAAACTAGGGATATCATTGGTGCACATGGCGCAGGGCTGAAGGTAATAGCCGTGTCGTGGGGCTACAACAGCAGGATTGCACTCGCTGATAAGGGTCCGGATGCACTTGTTGATATTCCAGCAGACATCCTAGCGATTCTGAACAAGAAGGCGTAGCTGGTACAATAGACGCATGAATTACACGAGGGAGCGATCATTGCCGTACCAGCCTGGTCAGACGGCGCCGTATAAAGTATCACGCTCGAAGATAGAGCTGTATATGCAATGCCCGCGTTGCTTTTGGCTTGACGTACGCTACAAGATAACGCGCCCAAGCAGCCCACCTTTCAACATCAATAAGACGATAGATGAGCTGTATAAAAAAGAGTTTGATGTGCACCGGGCTGCCGGAACGCCACATCCTATTATGCTCAAAAATAAGATTAAAGCTGTGCCATTTAAGCACGAGAAGATGGATGAATGGCGGCATAATTTTACGGGAGTAACCACACTGCATGAGCCGACTAATCTGCATGTTTTTGGGGCGGTTGATGATGTTTGGGTCAATGAAGCCGGCGAACTACTAGTGGTTGACTATAAGGCGACCAGCAAAAATAAGCCGGTTAGTCTGGATAGCGAGTGGCAAGTCAGTTACAAACGCCAGATGGAAACGTACCAGTGGCTCCTGCGCTCCAATGGTTTCAAGGTGAGCGATACGGGCTACTTTGTATACACGAACGCTCGGATGGACATGGATGGATTCGATGACCATCTTGATTTCTTGACGACACTTATACCCTATACCGGTAATGATGCTTGGGTTGATGACACGCTGCGCGCCATGAAAGTATGCATGGAAGGCGACATTCCGGCAGTCGGTGTTAGCCTGATGGGCGGGGAATGCGAGCACTGTTTGTATGCTCGCCACCGCACGGAACTAACACTCAAGGCATTGCAGAATCGTCAGCACTAGAAGTGTGCTTTACGAGTTTTTGCGTACAACCACTTGGGGAAAGGGTATTGTAATGCCCGATTTTTCAAAAGCTTTCTTGATGCGACGCCGGAATTCGCCGGCAACACCCCATTGCATAGCTGGCTCGACTTTGCCGAGTGCTTTGACACGGACTGCCGACTCCTCAAAGCCGTCAACTCTCAAGAAGGCAATAGGTTCTTTTATGGCTTTACCCCATTTCTCGTCCTTTGACATAGCAAGACCAACTTCGTTTATAACGTGCTCCACCGTATCGATATCTGACTCATAGGCCACGCGGACATCGACATTTACGTTGGCATAGTTGAAAGTCAGGTTTGTGATGGTGGTCGTCAGGCCGTTGCGAACAATGTGCAGGTTGCCATCGAGGTCACGTAGTCGCGTTATGCGAATGGTGATATCCTCAACGACTCCTGATATCTCTTTACTAGCAACTGTTAAGCTGACAATATCACCGACGCGATATTGATTCTCGGCCAGGATAAACATGCCCGCCAAAAAATCACTAATGGCTGATTGAGCGCCAAAGCCAACAATTACCCCAATAAGGCCAGCCCCAGTCATGAGGGCAGCGATATTAATATGCAACTGCGAAAGTATGACAAACACACCAACGATCCACAGTGCCACAGCGGTGGCCGTCTGGAAGATATTGGTAAGGGTGTTTGCTCGCTTTTGCTCGTCAAGACGACTGACGTATTTATGACCGCGAACGCTATGCTTCACGATGTGTGCAATCGCGTGTCGTGACACAAACTGTAGTACCAAGACTGCCAGTAGTGTGAGACATACCTGCACAGCAGGGGAAGTGATGATTTCTTTGAGTAGTACATAATCCATGATTCCACCCTACCACATTGTGCTGATGTTCTGAAATACTGCCCAAGCCCATATTGTAATTCCATACCGACTGTCGCTGTCGCGATTATTGCTCTTAACGCATCCGCCGTGAATCTGTATACTAGGCATCATGGTAGATATACAGTTCGTGAGGGAAAACGCTGACCTCGTGCAGCGCAAAACAAAAGAGAAGGGCTATGCGGTTGATGTATCAAAATTGCTGGAGGTTGATGTTGAGCGTCGTGCCCAGCTTACCGTCACCGAAGAGCTACGTGCTCGTCGCAATGCTCTGACGGCGGAGATGAAGGGTGCGCGGCCGACCGAAGAGCAGATTGAGCGTGGTAAGCAGCTCAAAGACGAAATTGTCCAGAAAGAAGCCACGCTATCCGAGCTCGAAGAAACGTACACGCAGCTACTTTGGCAAATTCCAAACATCACATTCGATGATGTGCCACTGGGCGGCGAAGAGGATAGTGTAGAGATTAAGCGTGTTGGCGACCAACCGACTGGTGCCACTGATCATCTTGATTTTGCACTGGCTCGTGATTGGGTTGATTTCGAGAGAGGCGCGAAAGTTGCCGGACAGAAGTTTTACTACCTCAAAGGTGATTTGGCGTTGCTCGAAAATGCCATCACCCAGTTTGCACTCGACTTTGTCATCAAGAAGGGTTTTTCATTTATGACCGTGCCACACATGGTTAATAGTCGGACGGCGGTTGGGACAGGTTTTGCGCCACGTTCGAGCGACCAGAGCGATGAATACGCCATTGAAGGCGAGGACCTTTCGCTGATAGCAACAGCCGAAATGTCACTCACCGGCTATCACGCCGATGAGATTATAGACGAAGCCAAACTGCCACTTTTATACGCTGGTTTGAGCCCATGCTACCGCAAAGAGGCTGGAGCGGCAGGGAAGCACACGCGGGGACTGTTTCGTGTTCACCAGTTCAATAAGCTCGAAATGTATGCCTTCTGCCTACCCGAGCAGAGTCGTCAGCTGCACGAAATGATTTTGAATGTAGAAGAAGAACTCTGGCAGGCGCTCGGTGTGCCATACCATGTGGTGAATATTGCGGCCGGTGATTTAGGTGCTCCGGCAGCTAAGAAATACGATATAGAATATTGGTCGCCAGTTGATGCTAAGTACAGAGAGCTTACGAGCTGTAGTAATTGCACTGACTTTCAGGCGCGGAACCTTAATATTCGGGTGCGTCGCACGGACGGTACGATAGAGATACTCCATACACTCAATGGTACGGCAGTCTCGCTTGCTCGGGCACTGGTAGCTATTATTGAACATTATCAAACCGAGGGTGGTACACTAGAAGTACCGACCGTGCTCAGGCCATATATGAGCAACAAATCACAGATCTAAATCAAAGGAGTTTTATGATTCATACGGTGAGCGCCGAGGGCTTTGACCTGACCCCAAAACTACAAAAGTATGCAACCGCTAAGGTTCGAACCGTAGAAAAATATGTGCCACGTCATGATCGCCAGGCTGCCGCACTTGCGGTGCATTTCAAGATGGCGAAAAAGGGAGAAGAGAAGACCTGTACGCTCGCCCTTGAGCTTCCGCTCGAGACGCTTGCTGTGCGCGAGACATCCGCTCATATGTATTCATCACTCGATGCTGCTACGATAGAAATGCGACGAAAAATCGCGGATTATAAGAGTAAGCATAGCAAATATGGGATACGTCACCACCTGATACGGCACTTGAAGCGAAGCAAAGTAACTGTTTAGAAACCGTACTAGTATAAAAATATCCCCGCCTCTCGCACTACGGTGGCAAACGGGGTACAATGTAAGCTGATTATACGAACAATGTGTGAAACCGGAGGAGTACAACGACAGTATGAATAAAGCTCTGAAGCGATTACTGGGGGACCCCCAAGCGAAGACAATCAAGCGGTTGCGTAAGCGCGTCCGGACAATTAATGACCTTGCGCCAAAATATGAACGTATGTCTGATAAAGACTTACGAAAGCAAACCGATACTCTGCGCAATAGACTAAAGAAAGAGTCTCTCGACGGCATCTTACCGGATGCCTTTGCAGTGGTACGAGAGGCGGCTTCTCGAACGCTCAAGCAGCGTCACTTCGATGTCCAGCTCATGGGTGGCATCGTCCTTCACGAGGGAAATATCGCTGAAATGAAGACTGGTGAAGGTAAAACCCTTGTCGCGACGTTACCACTTTATCTTAATGCCATCGAAGGTAAGGGCGCACACTTCGTGACAGTCAATGACTATTTGGCTCGTATTGGCGCAGGCTGGATGGGGCCTGTCTACGAAGCACTTGGGCTGAGCGTGGGAGTTATCATCCCAGACCATTCATTTATCTATGATCCAGAGTTTGTCGACGAGAGTCACGACGATTACCGCTTTAAGCATTTGCGGCCGTGTAGTCGGCAAGATGCCTATGCGGCAGATATTACCTACGGTACCAACAATGAGTTTGGCTTTGACTACTTACGCGATAATATGGTGCGTGAAACTGATCAGCTCCGCCAGCGAAGCCTGAACTACGCTATCGTTGATGAGGCCGACTCCATCCTGATTGATGAAGCTCGAACGCCACTTATTATCAGTGCTCCAAGTGTCACGCCGGGGAATGCCTATGAGCAATTCGCGCGAACCGTTCGTCAGCTGAAGCCATCTCACTATGAGGTGGATGAAAAGCGTAAGACCGTTGTCTTGAATGATGATGGTGTCGACAGGCTAGAAAAAATTCTTGGTCTGCAGAATCTATACGGTACCGAGAACATTCGGACGCTTTATCATCTTGAGCAAGCTCTGCGAGCGCAAACGCTTTTTAAGCGTGATAAGGATTATGTCGTAACAAATGACGGCGAAATCGTCATTGTTGATGAATTTACTGGTCGTTTACTAGCTGGCCGTCGCTATAACGAAGGTCTCCACCAGGCAATTGAGGCAAAAGAAGGCGTGGAAGTGCAGGAAGAGTCAATGACGCTCGCCTCAATCTCATTCCAGAACTACTTCCGCTTGTACGATAAACTCTCTGGCATGACCGGAACGGCTATGACTGAGAGCGAAGAGTTCCATCAGATATATAAGCTTGATGTTGTGGAAATACCTTCGAATCGTCCATTGGCTCGCCGCGACCGACCAGATCGAATCTACCGCAACGAGCGGGCTAAGTTCCAGGCTATTGTAGTGCAGGTAAAAGAGTTGCACGAAAAAGGTCAGCCAGTTCTTATTGGTACTGTTTCTATAGAAAAGAACGAAAAATTAGGCAGTTTACTTAAAAAAGCAGGCGTACCGTACCAAGTCTTGAACGCCAAAAATAACGAACGTGAAGCAAAGATTGTAGCTGCTGCTGGGCAGAAGGGGGCTGTGACGCTCGCAACAAACATTGCCGGTCGTGGTACGGACATTGTGTTGGGAGAAGGCATCAAAGAACTGGGCGGTCTATTCGTCTTGGGATCTGAACGTCATGAATCACGGCGCATTGATAACCAGTTGCGTGGACGCGCGGGTCGTCAGGGCGATCCGGGCGAGACACAGTTCTATGTCAGTACTGAAGATGACCTGATGCGTATCTTTGGTGGTGATCGCATTAGCAAAGTCATGGATAGGCTCAAGGTTGACGATGATGTACCAATCGAGAATCGTATGATTTCGCGTAGTCTTGAATCAGCCCAGAAGAAAGTTGAAGGCTTCCACTTTGATCAGCGAAAGAATGTTGTGCAATACGACGATGTTATGAACCGCCACCGCAAGGCAACCTATGCCATGCGTCATGAGATTCTCCGCTCGGACGACATCAGTAAGCGTATCAAGGCATATATAGAGGAAGAGATTGGACTACTTGCTGATTCTCCGCTCCGTGCAACTGAGCAGTTTGAGGCTGCAGTCCGAGAACTTTTGCCATTTGACGAGGCCGCACTCGATCGTATTTTTGCGACGACCCAAGATAAAGTGAAGCCAGTCCTCATCGAAGAGGCCAAAGAACTGTATAAGGGCCGCGAGGCTGCCTTTGGTCCTAATGTTATGCGCAAGATTGAACGGGATATCTATCTGCAAGTGCTCGATAACTTGTGGATGCAGCATCTCGAGAATATGGATCACCTGCGCGAGGGTATTGGTTGGATGAGCGTGGGGCAGCGTGATCCGTTAGTGGAGTATCGCCGTCGCGGTCAGGTCATTTTCGAAGACATGCAGCATACCTTACGTAATGAAGTCGTGCGTGCCATGTTCCATGCTGAACCAGTCGACATGAGCCAGCTTGAGCAGCCAATCGAAACTGACCTTACCATTGCCGCTCGTGGTTCGATAGATAACGCCGGCACAATACTTGATGGTGATGCTGACTTTGAGGCCGCTGATTTTGAGCAAAAGAAAAATGGTAAAGCGGTGTCGACGGCCAAAAGGCGTGCCAAAACAAACAAAGCAGAGCGTCAACGTAAAGCGAAGGCGAGACGACGAAAGTAGGCGTGTAGTATTCCTGTACGTTTACACTCCCATATATAGTTATGAAGCATACGGTCGAAGAAATCATACTTAATAACGGCGCCAAAGGGCTGCTTGTGCATGTTCCTGATGCGACAGTCATGAATATGTATTTGAACTTTCGAGCGGGTGAGTACCTCGTCGACCATGATAAGTGGGAAACACCTCACCTCATGGAGCATATCTTACTTGGTGCCAACGATGAATATCCAAGGGCGCGTGATTTTCAGGCTGAAGTTGAAAAGAATGGGGCGTACAGTAATGCCTCGACTGACGTTTACGATATCGTTTACGAAACGGAATGTGCGGATTTTGAGTGGAAGCGTGTGCTTGGTCTTATTCTTACGGCTGTCGAACGTCCCCTATTCTTGCAAGAAGAATTTGATGCCGAATTTGGCAATGTCAGAGAAGAATTGGCGGCCCGGGCGAATAATCATTACCGCCAACTTGGAGCAGCCAGCCGTAAGGCCTATGGTTTAGTGTCGGAGACAGACAGGGAGCGACTTGAGCTTATGGACAATGTCACGCTTGAAGATGTTCGTGAACATTATCGCCGGACCCATACGACGGATAACATGCGTTTTGTGGTAGCGGGTAATATCCAGAAGGGCCGCAAAGGAGATATCATCAGTATGCTGGAGCATATTCGACTGCCGCGAGGTGAACGCTTCTCTATGCCAGATGAAGTCGTGCGCTCACTGAAGGCGCCAGTAAATATACCAAATAGCACCGTTGATACCTTGTATTTTTATATCGACACCTTTATTAATCGCCGCCTCGAAGAACACGAACTGGATGCGCTTGGCATTGTCAATGCCTTGCTCACAGAGACGCTCTACTCGAAAATACTTGGGACGGCCCGTGAACGGGGACTTGTCTATGGGATGAATTCTGGTTTTCAGCAGATTAAGCTCAGCAGCAACCTTTGGTTTGGGAGCCAGGTATCACCGGTGAATGCACCAGCCCTCTTTGATATCATCATAGAACAATTGAGCAATCTATTTAGGGGTGAATTGGCTGAAGCCGATATTGTTGCCGCACAGGCCTATTCGGTTGGCCGGTATCAGCGAAGTGCTCAGACGGTGGCAAGTACCGCGGCTGGTTATACGGGCCGGTACTTTTTTGATGAGTTTATCGAAGACTATTATGCGATTCCGGAGCGTATCCAGGCAGTGACAAAGCAGCAAATCATTGAAGTGACGCAAGCTATGTTCAGCGATGGCGTGGGTGGCTTAGGTGTATACGGAAACGTAAACGAGAAGCTCGCCAACGACCTTAAAGAACAAATTGCTGTTCTTTGGCAGCGAAAGGACTAACATGGCGGTCACGATGGAGGAGCTTCAGAAACGAGTAGCCGTACTCAGTCGTGAACTCAATACGGCTCTCGAACGTATTAGCTTTGCTGCACTATCGGATGAAAAGAAGCAATTGGATACTCAAGTTGCCGATGCTAGTTTATGGGATGATCCGGATAGTGCGCAGCAGATTGTCCAAGCTCATGCCGCACTCGAAAAAAGGCTAACACCGTGGGCTCATTTACAGCAATCAGCTGAAGAGCTCACTGAACTTATCGCTATGCAAGATGTGTCATTAGTCGAAGACCTGACAACTCAACTGCAAGCAGCAGAGGATGAGTTTAGGGAACTAAAAGAGGAGCTCAAATTTTCCGGCCCTTACGATAGTTTAAATGCTCTCGTTGGCTTGCACGCTGGTGCTGGCGGTACCGATGCGCAAGACTGGGCAGCCATGCTGCTCCGTATGTATGTGCGCTGGGCAGAACAAAATAAGTATTCAATAAAAATGGTTGATGAATCACCGGGCGAAGAAGCTGGTCTCAAGAGTGCGACCCTCGAAATATCGGGGCCATTTGCATACGGTAAACTCAAGGGTGAGCATGGGGTCCATCGCTTGGTACGACTGAGCCCATTCAATGCGGAAAGCCGTGAAACGAGCTTTGCAAAGGTAGAGGTTATCCCTGAAGTTACCAAGCCAGACGTCGTCGAGATTGACGAAAAAGATCTGAAAATAGATGTGTATCGAAGCGGTGGTCATGGGGGCCAAAGTGTCAATACTACGGATTCGGCTGTACGGATTACGCACCTTCCAACTGGTATTGTCGTCGCGATTCAGAATGAGCGCAGTCAGTTGCAGAACCGCGAAACAGCTATGACAATTCTTCGTTCCCGCTTAGCACAACTGCAACTGGAACAGCATGCCGATAAAGTCAGTGAGCTGAAAGGTCCGAATGAGCAAGCCGCTTGGGGTAATCAGATACGGAGCTACGTCCTCCATCCTTATAAGCAGGTCAAAGATCTACGGACTGGTTACACCAGCTCCGATCCGGATGATGTGCTGGCCGGCAATTTGACACCGTTCATACTGTCATATCTTGAGTACACGCTTGGCGAGAATTAAGCTGACTAACGTTTCGTTATAGTGAGCCTCTGGAGTGTTGACTGGCGGGCATGCTATAATACTGCTAATGATTTTGTTGGATAGGGTAACGAAAACGTACAACAAGAATTTGGGCGCGGCGCTCGAACGCGTGTCTTTGCACGTCGAGCCGAAAGAATTTGTCATCGTCGTTGGGCAGAGTGGGGCAGGTAAGTCAACGCTCCTCAAGCTTCTTACCCGTGAGGAGCGACCAACGAGCGGGAAGATTATCGTCGGTGGTATCGATTACGATAAATTGCCAGACAAAAACATACCATTGCTACGTCGTAAGATTGGTACGGTTTTCCAGGACTTCAAGCTGCTGCCAAATCGCACGGTATTCGAAAACGTGGCATTTGCGCTTGAGATAGTCGGGGCCAGTTCAAAGGAGATAAATAATACGGTGCCTCGAGTACTCGATATCGTCAATCTCAAAGATAAAGCAAAGCGAATGCCAATCGAGCTGAGTGGTGGTGAAAGGCAACGTGTCGCCATTGCGCGGGCGATTGTGCGCCAACCGAAAATCCTGATTGCCGATGAGCCAACTGGCAATCTTGACCCAAAACATGCTTGGGATGTCATCCATGTCCTCGAGAAGATTAATCGGTACGGTACGACCGTATTGCTGACGACCCATAATCAAGACATAGTGAATAAGCTCAAGCGGCGAGTGGTGACCATCAAAAATGGCAAAATTGTGAGTGACAGAGCCAACGCGCAGTATTCCGAAAAACCAACCACAACTTCAGAGGCCTAACTATGGGTAGACGCATCACAACATTCGGCAGAATTATTCATACAGGTTTTATCTATTTTATCCGTAATGCCTGGCTCGCCATTGCGGCCATGGCGATTATGGTCATTACACTTTCGATAATCCTATTTTCAATCATTGTGAATGCAACATTTAGCAATACGGTGGCGCAAATAACCAGCAAAATTGACATATCGGTATACCTAAAGGACTCGACGACACAGGTGCAAACGAATGAGTTTTTGGCGGGTATACGAAAACAACCAAACGTTCAAAGCGTTACGTATCTCAATAAAGCAGCTGCACTACAAGCCTTTATGCAGCAGAATGCAGGCAATGCCCAGCTGCTCCAAGCAGTAAACGAAACAGATAACCCTCTACCCGCTACTATTAAGATTAAGCCGATAGACCTCAATAAAATAGACGACATACGAGCCTACGTCACGCAGACAAAGTGGCAAGCCCTCCAGTCTGACCCAGTATCGGATAACGGTGAGCGTCGAGCTACTATCGACAAGATAACGCACGCCACAAATATTGTGCGTGAGGCGGGTATTATCGCCGTGGCCGTACTCGCGCTTATATCGGTGTTAATTATCTTTAACACAATTCAAATGGCTATTTTTAACCGCCGCGATGAGTTGCAGATTATGCGCCTTCTCGGAGCAACAACATGGTATATCCGAGGACCTTTCGTCATTGAAACTATAATATATGGTGTACTCTCTGCGATTATATCGATTCTTCTTATCAACGCGTTATTTATAACGGCTTCGGGTTCATTGCAGGCCACCAGCTTCGGGCTACTCGATATTGGTTACAGCCAGCACTATTTCCAAAAATACTACTGGCAGTTATTGTCTATGCAGCTTGTGCTTGGTATACTCATAGGTGCCGTATCGTCCATCATTGCTACGCGGCGATATCTCAAATTCAAAACGTCAAAGAAATAAGAATAAATAACTAGAATGTATCAAGTTAATACCTAAAGGGGTATTTTTGCCCTTATGGTGGGGGATTGTTTCTGTATAAAATACATGCTATATTACTAGTGTTAATACCAAAAATAAAAAGTATGCTAAAACTCAAACGAAACGCACGATTATCACTGTCTAAATTCCCGAGAATAGCACATCGGGGCATGTTTGTTGTTAGCACGATAGTTTTAGTAGGGACGAGCCTCACCTATGGCTTGGTCCAAAAAGTTGCAGCAGATCAGTACGATAATCAGATTAATGCTTTGCGACAGCAAAATGCCTCGGCTCAGTCTGCGGTAAACAGCTTGCAAGCTCAAGCATTAACCTATCAGGACTCCATTAATCAACTCCAGTCCCAGATTAACAGTCTACAGTCATCGATTGAGGCGAATGTTGCAGAGCAGAACGCATTGCGGCAACAAATTGTTGATGCGCAAAATCAGATTAATCAAGAGCGCGCCTACCTCTCGACAAATATTAAGGCTATGTATGTTGATGGGACGCCCAGCTCACTTGAACTACTGGCTACCAGCAAGAATTTGAGTGATTTCGTAGATAAGCAAGAATACCGTACGAGGGTCCAGAGTAAGCTTCAGGACACTCTCCAAAAAATTGCTGACTTGCAGGCACAACTGAAGGTTAAGGAAGCATCGGTGGAGCAGTTACTGAATGACCAACGAACACAGCAGGCGCAACTTGATTCGGATCGTGCGCAACAGCAGCAATTACTTAACTATAACGAATCGCAGCAGTCCGCATATACCGCTCAACTCCAAGCGAATAACGCGCAAATTGCAAAACTACAAGCTCAGCAACTTGCTGCGTATCAAAAATTAACAAGTGGTGGTACTAGGAGCTACGGCTCTTACGGTACGTTTGAGTTTCGTAACCTGACGGCTGAATACAACTGTGGCGGTGGCTATAGCTACTGTTGGGCGGGCTTTGATCAGTCAGTCTCTGATACCTGGGGCCTAGGCTTGGCACGTGAGTGTGTTCACTATGCTGCAGACAGGGCCGCACAGGGCTTAGACCTTTCGCCCTATCTTGGCAAGTATTGGGGTGCCGGTAATGCAGAAAATTGGCCTCAAAACCTCGGAGGGGTATATACAGTTGATCACAATCCATCGGGCGGACATGTTGTCGCAGTTGTGGCGTGGCCGGGTGGTGGGGGACACGCCATGTATGTTGAGAAGGTATTAGGAGATGGTTGGGTACATGTTAGCCAGATGAACTGGGACGTACGTGGTCATTATAGCGAGATGGATGTTAAAAGCTCGGGTGTTCTATTTGTCCATTTTCCGTAATCTGAGTTGATCTATTTTGTTTAGCCAACTGTTTACTTGAGTTTTAGGCTAGCGAGCGATAGCGTTTTCTCGATTTGAGCTGTGCGTTTCTCAACGTATAGTTCATCTTGCGCGACGCCCCATATTCTAAATTTTGGTTCAGTACCAGACTGACGATAAATTCCTCTATATTGCTGAGTACTATCTTCTGGAGTCGCACTGAAAACGGCAGCAACGGCAGAGTCATGAATAATCACTTTGCCGATAGCGGGCGCAAGCTCGAGGCTGCGCATTTTTTCAGGGAAAAGAGGCATTGATTCGCATAATGTGGCAATGGTTGTGTCATTTTTTGCAGCATAGGCCGCTACCCAGGCGGCCGTTCGCACGCCGTCACCACTTGAGAGCCAGCGTAAGTCAACATGGTGACCACTAAATTCACTACCAAGATGCCAATCTTCGCCTTCGAGCTGGTGCGCCAGCAGTGCGCGCGTTACGTTGGTATCGCCATTTCGGCAAAATTCAAATGCCGTACCGTTTTGCCGAATGCGTGTAATGGAGGCATCGTTCGTGTAGTCTGTGCCGACAACACCAACCTCTGTATGCGCAAGCAGTTCGAGTACGCGATTGCCATCGAGCGTTCTAAATTCCATCGCCCCGGTGTCACCTATATATGCACCGACCCCAAGCAGCCTATCGGCATCTCCGTCGTTTATAAGTGCTCCTACGAATCGGCTATCTCTGACGAGCTCAGGTCTTTCTCGTAAGAATTGCTGTACGCCCGCTAAGTTTGTGGCTCCGGCACCTTCGTTGATGGGATGAGAGATGTCATTGGCAAATCGTTCAACAGTTGCGCCAAGGCGTTCCAGAAGAGCGGGTGTGGCATAATTTGCGGCCCCGTAAGCCGTATCGGCCACAAATAATTTGTCCATGAGCGGTTTCTCACCAAAGATGGTTTCAATGTTCGTCACAACATCATCGAGATATCGTCGCAAATGATCGGGTGATCGGCGAGTACCATAGGCAAGCGGTAGCATGAGCCCATTTTGAACCTGCTCCCAGTAGCGTGCCTCTATATGTCTTGCCTGTGCAGGGGTAGGTTTGTCTGCACCTATCGTGCCTTTCCAGCCGCCGTATTCGGCAGGGTTATGACTGGCAGTTAGGGCAACTGCAGCGATCGCTCCATGCTGCTGCGCGGTTCGTAAAATGGCAGGCGTCGGCGCGACACCCAGGCGTAAAATATCACGTTCTTTTACGCCGGCGGCTACTGCACCCGCCACGGCTGCTTGCTCGAGTTGGCTGTTGAATACTCTAGTATCGCCTCCAATGACAACGGGTCCGCTAGTATTTGCTTCAAGTTGTGTCGATACGAGTGCATGCGTCAGACCAGCGATAGTGCTTGGATTCATAGCTCCTGGCTTGTCGCTATCCTCAAAAATACCTCGAAAACCATCGGTACCCAGTAATTCTGTCTGTCCCATATAGCCGTGCTCCTTTAGCTGGTCTATCGTGCAGTATGTGTAGACACGATGAGGTACAGCGTATACGGCAACATGGCTAATCGCCTATGCTATGTGGCAACATTTTTTTGACACAGTCAGTACTTGCGCGAAGGCGACGAAGTGTTATCGAACCATTTTATACAGGCGAAATAAGAAGTAATGGAATGGTCTGTAGACAATATCAATCGGGTTCACATGATGCACGACGTACCCACCGAAGCGCTTTTTGAACGCTGTGACCCCTGTGAGATCTTGACCTTTGACGGCATCACGTACGCCACCGAAGTTAAGGCGGGTGCAGCCCAGCCGTTTTGCTTCTTGGACAGCATGCCAAATAACACTGTAGGCCGGGGCAATTTTACGAAATTCATTTGCTGAACCGGCAAAGACGTAATGGGCCTGGGCATCGTAGATTACAAACAATCCGGCTGCCGCAGGTTTTCCATCGATTGAGCATACGATCACAAAGCCGTCATCAGCAGTGAGGTTTTGCAAGTATGAGGCATAGTAGTCTCGATTAAATATACCAAACTGATCGCGATCACTCGTCACCTGCATGAGCGCAAAAAAAGTATCAAGGGGGGCTTTGCGAGGTTCGTAGACTTTTATGTCGGCATTGGCGCGCTCAGCGAGGCGTACGTTGTAGCGAGCGTGCTTATGGAAGGCTTCCCATAGCGTTTGCACTTCAGGATTTGTATCGAGCAGCCACTCTGATCGTGGCTGCAGACTAGCGGTGCGGGCCAATCTTGAGGAAATTGGCCGTAGTTGTGTACTTGTGGGTAGATTGTCGGTATCTAGACGTACGAAAGTGCAGCCCAGTCGTAGAGCAATTGGTTTGTAAAAGCTTTTTACGGCTGCATAGAGCTCCTGATTCCACTCGCTACAGATGGGGCCGTAAGGTACATACAGGAACCGCAAGCCACCGGGGGCGGTATAGGCAACAGCGAGGCCGCAGCCAATCAGGCGGCTATCTGTATGTATGGTGCAATAGACAACTGATTTCCCAGTTCCGGCTTGTATCTTGCCGTACAACGGTGCCTGCAGAAACGAAACGGGCTCTGCGTGGTTTGCCCGTAGCAGTGTCTGGGTGGCGGCTTCATATGTTTCAATCGAGCATTCTGTGAGTTTGTATAGTGCCATATAGCAATATTGTACCGCATTGTCCGTGTTCCTGTTGGCCTGGTCATGTATACTAGTAACCATATGCAAAAACCACTACTCCAAAGACTTACCTCATACATCACTCTTAAACGTGTCCAGCTACTTCTGCTTGCACTCGCCATATTTATGAGTGGTATCTTGGTCGGGCAGGGTAATCTCAACTTCAGCGGTGCGGCCCACGGTTCTGCCTCTGGGTTGCCAAAAACACTTGATTTCAGTCAAGTCAACGAAGTGTACCAAGCGCTCCGTGCTAATTATGATGGCAGCCTGACCCAGCAACAGGTACTCGATGGGTTGAAGCATGGCCTTGCCGAGAGTACCAAAGACCCGTACACGGTATTCTTTACCGCCCAGGAAGCAAACGCGTTTAATAATGAGCTGCAGGGTACTATTAGTGGAATCGGTGCCCAGCTTGAGCTTGACCAAGATAATAATATTGTAATTGTCGCACCGCTCGCTGGTTCACCAGCCGAAGCAGCGGGGCTACGCGCCAAGGATATTATTGTAACTATTGACGGCACATCAACATCGGGTATGTCTGTGAATGACGCCGTGCAAAAAATACGGGGTACAAAAGGTACGAGCGTAAAGCTCGGTATCGTCCGCAATAAAACACAGGCATTGAATTTTACGATTACCAGAGACACTATTCAAATACCGACTGCGATTTCCAAGACTCTCGACAATAATGTTGGCTACCTCCAGGTAAGCCAGTTCAGCGAGGATACTGATAGCCTGGTGACCAAGGCGGTCGCAGATTTCCAGGCCAAACATGTGACAAAAGTGATTCTCGATCTCCGTGATAACCCGGGCGGAGAGGTGACGACCGCCGTCCAGCTCAGTAGTTTATGGTTACAGCCGGGTGATGTGATTGTGCAGCAAAAGCGCGGCAGCAGCGTTATTGATACGCAATACGCCAATGCTACCAATTCGCTCCACGGCATGAAAACCGTCGTGCTCGTAAATGGAGGCTCCGCCTCTGCCTCAGAGATTACAGCACTCGCCCTCCGTGACCATAAGGCAGCCTATATCATCGGCGAGAAAACGTACGGCAAAGGCGTCGTACAGCAGTTAATTCCGTTTTCCGACGGCAGCTCACTCAAAGTAACGATTGCGAAGTGGTACTCGCCAAATGGTACAAACGTCAATCACGTTGGCATCACACCAGACCAAATCGTGACGCCTACAGATGCCGACTACCAGAGTAATAATGATGTGCAACTCAAGGCCGCTCAAGCCTGGTTGCAGCAAAATTAGCATCATCAGACAGGGAACCAGGACTGTTATCTGAACTAACGGTTGCGCTCATGGTCAAAAACCGGTATATTTTAGTAACAGAAAAGAGGCGCGAGAAGTGGCAACGAAGCAAACTAAGTTTGTGTTTGTAACAGGTGGTGTTTTATCAGGACTCGGCAAGGGCATCACCGCAGCCTCAATTGGCAACCTCTTGAAAGCTCGTGGACTCTCAGTTAATATCCAAAAATGTGACCCATACCTTAACGTGGATGCTGGGTTGCTCAACCCCCGCGAGCACGGCGAATGTTTTGTGACAAAAGATGGCGCCGAGACCGATCTGGACCTTGGGCACTATGAACGGTTTATCGATCAAGAATTAACTCAGTCAAGCTCACTAATGAGTGGTCGTGTCCTGCTACGGGTTATTGAAGCCGAACGAGCGGGCAAGTATGGTGGCAGCACTGTGCAGATTATCCCACACGTTACACGGGCGATCCAAGAGAGTATCATCGAAACCGGCAAAGGGCACGACGTACATATTGTTGAGATTGGTGGCACGGTAGGCGACTACGAAAGCCAATCATTTCTCGAGGCCATCCGTGAGCTTGGTCTGACCGTTGGGCTTGAGAACTGCCTGTATGTCCACGTCGTTTATATGCCGTACTTGGGCGCAAGCCACGAGTTCAAGACAAAGCCAGGTCAAAATTCGGCGCGTGATTTGCGCGGTCTTGGTATCACCCCAAATATACTGGTTTGCCGTAGTGAAGAAAAAGCGCCAGAATCTGTGAAGGCCAAGCTTAGTTTGTTCACGGGCGTCAAAGCTGAGGCAATTGCGCTCCTCCCAAATGCGAAGAGCATTTATGAGGTACCACTTACCTTGGAGGATGCCGGTATTGGTGATGTGATTTGTCAGGAGCTATCATTGCCATCACACAAAGCCAACCTCACAGAATGGCGATCAGTCGTTGAGCGAAGCCTCGCTATGCCCGAAAGAACTGTTACTGTTGGCGTGGTCGCCAAATATCTTGATAATGCCGATACGTATATGTCTGTCTTTGAGGCGCTTCGGGCGGCAGCTTGGGCAAATGACGTGCAGGTTGACATCAAATGGATAGATGCTGTCGAGCTCGAACGCATGGCTGACGCTGAAGTAACCGCAAAACTCAATAGTGTTGACGGACTCGTTGTGCCGGGCGGCTTCGGCTCGCGTGGCGTTGAGGGCAAGATCAAAGCTGCGCAGCATGCCTTGCGTGATAAAAAGCCATACCTCGGCCTTTGCTATGGCCTTCACATGATGGTCATTGCCGCAGCTCGTAATGCTGGTCATACTGATGCCAACACTACCGAAGTGAACCCGGATACGTCATATCCGGTCATTCTAACAATGGCAGGGCAAGAGGGCAAAGAGAGTACTGGGGGTACCATGCGTCTCGGCAACTACGCCTGTCATTTCGCGCCAAAAAGCTTGGCGGCAACGCTGTATGGCGCCCAAGATATTATTGAGCGACACCGCCACCGCTACGAGGCGAATGGGACGTATGTGGCAGAGTATGAATCGTGGGGTCTTCGCGCGAGTGGCATGAATCCAGACAACGGACTTGTCGAGGTTATAGAGGGTGTTGACCATCCATTCTTGCTCGCCAGCCAGTATCATCCAGAATTCAAGTCTCGTCCGAACCGCCCACACCCCATGTTTAGCGGTTTTATTCGAGCACTCTTGTAGCAAAACGCAACTAAACAGCATACTTCAGGGGCAAATAAGTTGCGAACGGAAGGTATCTGCTGTACCATTAGCAGTATGGACGAAACAACCACTCTTCACCCCAAGAGAATCTTACTTGTTGAGGATGACGATGCCCTCGCAAGCACCTATCTCATGCGCCTCCAAGCTGAAGGCTTTGACGTGCAGCGCGTCTCAAATGGTGAGGATGCCCTCGCAGCAGCCGAAAAATACAAGCCGAACCTGGTCGTACTCGATGCCATGATGCCCAAGGTCAGTGGATTTGATGTGCTCGATATTTTACGTAACACTCCAGAGACAGCCAACCTGAAGGTTATTATGCTTACGGCACTCAGCCAAGAGAGTGACAAGCAGCGGGCTCAAGGCCTGGGCGTCGATGATTACATGGTCAAATCACAGGTGGTGATGAGTGACGTCGTCGATCGCATCAAGTACCATCTCGGTGTCTAGATTTTTCTATTTGCTATACCCAGACGGCCTCAAAAAGAGGTCGTTTTTGTATATACCAAAAACCCAATATTGACTTTTCATCATGCTTATGCTAATATCACAGTATGAATGAATTAATACAAACACCACCAGAAATTGAAGCAGCACTTAATGCACAAGCGGCCAATGCCGAGGCTGCACGGGCTACATTGGAAGCTGAAGGCGCAGTAACCCGTGCTGAGATAGAAGCCGGTGCAGCGAAGCTCGGATTATTGGGAGCTGGCGTTGAGTCACCGGTAAGATTTGGAGACAGTGTAAGTATTGCTAGGCAAACTGACGGTAGCCCCATACGGGTAAAAGATGCAACGCCCGCTATGGTTAATCATGGACTCGGTGCTCAAAGTTTACGTAAGAGTATTTGATAATACATTCCATTCTGAACGCGCAATCATTGTGTGGGCGGCCAAGTGGCCGTCCATTTAGTGCATCTCACAAACATTATATTGACTTTTCATCATGCTTATGCTAATGTTATATCTGTAATTAACAAAACAAATATGTCTGAACAGCCAATCATTACGAGCGTACCCAGCCAAGAGGAATTAATGGCTAGGTATCAACCTGCCCAAGAAGAAAATGGGATAACAACCTATTTTGCTGGCGCGGAATACTATGCTAATGCTATCGATGTGTTCGAGCAGAAGCTAACTGCTCGCATTGGTGATAACGAACCTATGCACAGAAGTATCCGGAGCATTTTGCATACAGGAATCGATGCCGAAACTGGCCAAGAGTTGAGAACGGATGAGGTGGCTCGTAATGTAGGGGACGAAATTGAGGCAAGGAAAAGACTTGCCTATATTGCCGCGAACCACCCCGAAACGTATACTGTGCTACGAGATAACGGTACCGTCGGCTTCCATGGCACTCGATCTAGCGCATTGGCGGGTATACTCATGACGGGTGAACTCCGCAGCGCGAAAGCTATGCATGAGGATACGGATAGTGGTGCATTTATGCTTTCAGGCGAGCATGTCTTCCAGGCTGCCGAGGGACAGGGTAGTATCAGTTTTTCTGGTTTATCTGATTTGGTGACTCCAAAGTATTTTGCAGCGGCCGATCTTAATCAAACGAAGAATACGGAGACGGTCATCGCAGAACTGCATAGAGAGGCGGATAAGTTAATTCGTGACGCCGAAGCGCGGGATTTGCAGGGGCAAAACCTGGGAGGTGTATATAAGGCACTACATAAACAATACGAACGAGCAATAGGTGCGGTCGAGGCACACCCTGACGGATTGGAGGCAACCTTACTCAAGAATAATTTTCCCGTACTGATTGGTTTGAGTGGTGATTTCGTGGAGGCTGCCGAAGCTGCACCCGACCCAAATGTGCCGCACACGCGTACGATAAGTGGTCAGTCGGAGCAGGCTGAATTTCGCCCGCTTGCATCTCGTATCCCGATAAAGAATCTGATTTTTGCGGTGCCAGCCGATCGCGTTGACGGCATGAGGCGTCTACTGGATATGTTCCATTATGATAATTCTATCGTAGCAATTGACGCGCTTGGCCCCGATAATGTTGACCTTGCAGCGTAAATTTTTGATAATAAAAAAAACACCACGAGCGTGTGGTGTTTTTCGAAAGATTTCGACGATAGTTATTCGACGGTGACTTCAGTGCGGCGAACTGAGCGGCCGGAGAAGGTGCGGACCTTGCGGCTTGTCATCTTAACGACACCATCTTTTGCAGCGTGAATCGTAAAATTACGGCTAATAGTTGTACCTTTGCCGGGTCGCTTTGTCTGACCAACTTGGCGAACAATGACTTGACCAACCTTAACGGTTTGGCCACCAAATAGCTTTACGCCGAGGCGCTGGCCTTGGCTATCTCGAGTATTTTTGCTGGTACCGCCAGCTTTGACGTGTGACATGGGTTGCTACTTTCTTCTTAGAACCAATAATTCGCGAGCAACGATCTGATCTTCTCGGTAGTAGAGGAGATCTGTATCCCGAACGTGCTCAAAACTTACTCGATTATAGCCAATTTCCTCGAGAGAGTCAAGCAATGGCAGATGGTGAAACGCGTTTGGTTGCACTTGCCAGGCAGGCACAGCGAGGCAGAGGCGCGTATCGACTGGTAATTGGGTGAGCATCTGGCGCAAAAACTTCTTCAAAATATTGTTAACGTCACTGAGTGTTTGCTCGAGAATCTCGTGATTTGGCTGCTCGGTAAAAGGACGGCCGAGGTACGTTTCGCAGGCAACTATGCTAACGCTGTCGTGAGCTTCGAAATTCGTGGCATCTTGGACCTCGAGACGGACGGGTCGATGCGTAAGGCCAAGCGTGTCATGGAGCCAGTCTAGGTTTAGCTGCGAATAGTTAATCATGCGGGGCTCTATATCTGAGCCATAAGCGCCGTAACCCATTAGTAAAGCTTCTTGTAACAGCACACCGGTGCCGCAGAAGGGGTCAAGCACCACTGCGTTTGCAGAGGGTGGAGTAGCACCAACGGCCAGATTGACGATGATTTGGGCGAGCTTTGGTGGGAGCATGCCAACGCGGGCATCACGACGAGGCCGGCCGCGGTCACGCAGGGTGTAACTGTCTATGTCTTGGACGTCGGTGGTTTGGGCGATGATGGTCTTGCCATCGGCGGTGGCACACACCAAGAATTCAACGCCAAGCGGACCGGTGAGGTGATTATGTAGGACTTGAGCGGTGTTGAGCTCAAGCTCATTGTTTGGGCTGAGGCGCAGTGAACGACCAGTCTTGCCACGGACAATCTTTTTGAGAGTGAGGCCGGTAGCGGTCAGCTTTTGTGGTGTTACTGGGATGTCGTAGGCGCTGATGCCTAGCTGTAGTTTGCCCTCGGGGAGTGTTTGCGCTATTTCAACCAAGCTTTTGGCGAGTTGTTTTTCGGTGTCTTTCCAAAGACTGTTCGGTACGGTGGCAATAACGTGGGCCAGGCGGGTACTGCCACCCAGGCGATTAAAGTTCACATCATCTGGGTTGATATCCAACGCAGCGACATGTTCGGATAGCAGCGAAACGTATTCCGCCCCATACAGACTCTCTAGCTCGGCGAGTCCGAGGGCAGGCTGACGTCCTAAAATGCATATAGCTTGAATCATACCTGTATAATACTACCGTAGATGGCAGAAAACTCATATCTTCGGCGTAATTGGAAAGTAATCCTCAATGTCATAACGGTGCTGGCACTGATTGTGTTGGCCTATGCGATTCGCAAGCAGTTTAAGCAGACGTTTAGCAATCTTTTTCAGGTCAATGCCTGGGCGCTACTACTCATGATTCCAGCCCAACTACTCAATTATGATGCCCAAGCGCGACTCTACAAGAGCCTCTTTGAGATGGTGGGCAATAAGCTGAGCTACAAAAGATTATTCAAAAGTAGCCTTGAGCTAAACTTCGTCAATCATGTGTTCCCGAGCGGCGGGGTAACGGGTATCTCGTACTGGGGTATTCGTATGAAGGACGAGAACATCACGAGTGCCAAAGCTACGGCAGTACATTTGCAAAAACTCGTGATGCTGTTTTTGTCATTTGAAGTTTTGATTGTATTTGCCATGTTCATGCTGGCGCTCGAAGGGCATATGAGTAGCATCATTTTGCTGCTAGCTGGCAGTATTACGACGGTGCTCGTTATTTTGACTGCCGGATTTGGCTTTATCATCGGTAGTAAGCGGCGCATCTCCGGATTCTTTGCGTACGTATCGCGGATGTTAAACCATCTCATTCACATTGTTCGACCAAATTACCCCGAGACGATTAATATTGCACGGGTACGAGCATTGTTTGAAGACTTGCACGATAACTATGCGCTCATGAGTAACGATTGGCGGATGTTGCGGCGACCTTTCCTATGGGCGCTCATGGCTAACTTTTGGGAGGTCATGACGATATACGTGGTCTACGCGGCTTTCGGACAGCTCGTCAATGTAGGGGCGGTGATACTTGGGTATGCGGTGGCAAACTTTGCGGGACTGGTTAGTGTACTGCCTGGTGGAGTTGGTATTTATGAGGGTTTAATGACGCTGACGCTGTCTGCAACAGGGGTGCCGTCACGCTTGAGCCTGCCGGTGACGATCATGTACCGCGTCCTGAACACTATATTGCAGGTGCCACCAGGGTACTATCTCTATCACAAAAATTTATCCAAAAAACATATTGCCGAACTACCAATCGCTGGGGATAAACCGGCAAACTAGCTTATACTAGAGCCATGACAGCGGGAACCGGATTAGTATTAGGCGTAAGTGAGTTTGTGGCGTTTGTGAACCAGACGCTTGAGACTGCATACCCGTTCATTGAAGTCGAGGGTGAGCTAGCTAACTTCCGGGTAAGTAAGAATAAGTGGGTCTACTTTGACCTCAAGGACGAAACCGCCTCAGTGCGTTGCTTTGGCACTATCTATGCGCTGCCCGGACCACTTGAAAATGGTATGCTCATTCGTATAGCCGGCTCGCCTCGCTTACACCCTTTGTATAACTTCAGCTTTAATTTTCAATCTATTATGCCGGTCGGAGAGGGGTCGATTCGTCGGGCCGCTGATTTGCTAACGGCGAAGCTGGAGGCAGAAGGGCTCTTTGACTCAGCCCGCAAGCGACGATTACCGTATCCACCGCAGCGCATTGCCCTTATTACGGCAGGCAGTTCAGCCGCGTATGCTGACTTTACCAAAATTGCTGCCGCACGTTGGGGTGGTCTGCAGATTGAGCATTATGATGTACTGGTACAGGGAGAGCAGTCTCCTGGTCAGATAGTCACTGCATTGAAGCAGGCCAACGAGGCGGTGGTGCTACCAGACGTGATTGTACTGGTTCGGGGTGGAGGGAGTGCTGATGATTTGGCGACTTTTAGCGATGAACGCGTTGTGCGGGCGGTAGCGAGCAGCCGGGTGCCTACACTTGTCGCGATTGGCCACGAGATAGATATCAGCCTGGCGGAATTAGCGGCAGACATGCGGGCTAGCACGCCGAGTAATGCGGCCGAACTTTTGCTGCCTGATAAAAAAGAGGAGCTGCGACATCTCAAAAAAACTCGGGCTCAGCTTGATGAAGCTATGCGTCTGTCGGTACGGGCTAAAAAGGACGGGCTGCAACATATGCGCCAGCGACTCGATGAGTACTTGCAGCAAAATCTGGCCGCCGCCGAGCGGCAAATTCGTAGCGTGCAGGATCTTTTGGCGGCCTATGACCCGAATCGGCCACTCCAACAGGGATACGCTATGGTGCAACGAGGCGGATATTTGATTGCGCGAGCAACCAACTTGATAGCAGGGGATACGGTGGAACTTTTATTTGCAGATGGGACGGCCGGTGCGCACATTATAGATATTCATAAGAAAAGGGGTTAAGATCATGGCAAAACACGCAACATTTGACTATGCGGCAAAAACGGCCGAGCTTGAGGCGGTTCTTGCAGGGTTGCAAGATTCGGCGACGCCACTTGATGAAGCAATGAAACTTCATGCGGACGGCCTGAAACTGGTTGCTGAAATTGAGGCGTTCCTCAAACTCGCTGAAAACGAGGTCCAGAAGCACCTGGCGAAGGCTGAGTAGTTACAGATGGTTATCGCGCTATTTCTCGTAGCCGGAGCTGTGCTGGTAGCCTTTGCGGGCGTATTACTGGTGGGAGCGCCTTATTTGCCAACCTTACGGCCACAAATTCGTACCGCTTTTGAGCTGCTCAATCTCGAGGAAGGGCAGACAATGCTCGAGCTGGGTTGCGGCGATGGTAAAGTGCTGATTGCAGCCGCAGAGATGGGGTATTGTGCAATTGGTATTGAGCTCAATCCCTTTCTCTGTGCTCTCGCGTGGCTGCGAACACGCCGGTATGGCAATAGGGTGCAGGTAATTTGGGGTAATTTCTGGCACATGGCTTGGCCGCCGGCCGACGCTGTTTTTGTCTTCTTACTCGATAGATTTATGCCGAAA
>DAIDKK010000012.1 GCA_027450065.1 Candidatus Saccharimonadota bacterium
GTAATGTTGTCGTCAAAGACCGCGTGCTACTCGCCGAAGAAGGTTTAGTTGCGGTGGTGCTAACGCTCGACAAAAAGACCGGTAACCTCCTCACGAGCCCAGATATCATCAGCCGAGGCTTCATCTACATGCGTGAGCAAGAGGAAATCATGAACGGTCTTCGCAACGAAGTACGTCGCGCTGTCCAGCAACGCTTCAAGCGAATCGATCTTGATCGATTCAAGGCTGAGCTCAAGGACCACATCACTCACTATCTGTTCGAGCAGACCCAGCGTAGCCCAATTGTCATCCCGGTGGTAAATATCATCGGCGGCAAGAATGAGAAACAAACCAGCCCAGACCAACCTGCTGAAAAGCAAAAAACACCAGAGGAAATTGCCGGTGAGCAGCAAGCTCGGTTCCAGGCAATGCGCGAGCGTTTGCTCAATCAAGATCCTCGCGTCGACTAGATTATGCATGAACTTTTGCCCCCATACCACTATCGTCGCACCGAAGCAGATATGAGCATTGATTTTGCCGAAGAATTACAGGCTGAACCAAATGTAGTAGGGCGGGCTCGATACGAGCCTGCCTCAGAGGGGGCCATAGAAGTGATTGCGCCGGGAGCTGCTGGTATTGAGTACACGAGAACAGTTGCAGATTATATGGCCGAGCTGAAGGCCGATAGAATAGACGATAGCCGTTGGCGCAGTTCGCCGCAATAAGCATAGCCATTATTGACAAAAGTTGTAATTTTTGCTATAGTATTTATTGCATATGACCGAACAATTTTCCGAAAATCCTGAACAATTTACTCCCCCAGATAGCACGGAGTGGCTGAAACACGAGGCATACGGTGATGAAAGATTGCTCCAATTGCTAGAATGGCAAGATGACTTTATGAGAAAAAGTGACTTGCATGACGAAGATGACCAACTGGCTCGGGAGCTGTTCAAAAAAACTATTCGTGAGCGGCAAGCAGAGCTCGGGCTAGATCCCGCAGAGGGACCCGATTACCCCTCTGGTGAATAGGGTAAAAAAAGGTTATAATCAAAACAGTTATGGCTAAAAAGAAAAAACAGACCAAAAAGAAAACGACAAAGCGGGCGGTCGAAGCAGAAATCCGCGAGCCATCACCGGTTGTCGGCTATGTGCTGGCGGTTATTTTTATTCTCGTGGCCGTATTCATGGTGCTGGGGGGCTTCAATGCTGGTGGTAGTCTGCCAATAAGTCTGTTCAATGGCGCCGCGTGGGTGCTTGGCTGGGCTGCCTGGTTACTGCCAATCTCACTCCTGTATTGGGGGTTTTATAAATTTACGAACGAAGATCACCGTGTGCCAAAGGGCAGGGTATTTAGTATGTATGCCTTTCTGGCACTGGCCGCCGCCTGGTTCTATACAGCGTTTTCTCATAAACAGCTTTCTGGTGTTATCACCGGTGGCAATGGTGGGCACGTTGGTGGTGCGGTCGGTACAGCCGTGCTAGATGCGCTCGATAAAGTCCCAGCTAGCTTACTATTCTTTGCGTTCGGTCTACTGACCTTTTTCTTTGCCTTTGGTATTTCTCCCAGCGTACTACTGAAGCTACGTGACTTGTTTACGCGACCGCAAGCAGAGGAAGGCGAAGAGTTGGCGGCGCTCAAAGCTAAGGCTGCCGAGAAGGGCTTTAAGCTCAACGAGGGTGTACCGGTCATGCGCCATAGCGAAGCCCCGGGTAAGGAACAACCGCGTCTTTCGACGCTCAAGAATTCGGCTGCCAGCTTAACGCCAGCTGAATCGCACGAGGCACTGACGACGACAACTGACTCGGACTGGAGGCTGCCAGGCGTAGAACTACTCGACCAGCGTCAAGATAAAGCCGATGCTGGTAATGTTGAGGCGAATGCCCACACCATCCGTACAACCTTCCAGAACTTTGATATTGATGTTGAGATGGAAGGTGCCAATATTGGCCCAAGTGTGACGCAGTACACCCTCCGCCCACCAACCGGCGTAAAGCTCACAAAGATTACGGCGCTCGAAAACAACCTAGCCCTTGATTTAGCGGCCACGAGCATTCGTATGGAAGCCCCAATTCCAGGCAAGCGGGCCGTTGGTATTGAGGTGCCAAACCTGAAACCTGCGCTGGTGCGGCTGAGCTCCATCATCCAATCGCGCGAATGGAATGAAGCAAAGGGCCCACTCACGTTTGCGATCGGTAAAGACATCGTTGGTAAGGCGGTTATTGCGGATCTTGCTACCATGCCACACTTGCTTGTAGCCGGACAGACTGGTTCTGGTAAGTCGGTCATGATTAACGATATTCTTACCAGCCTGCTGTACCGTAATAGTCCAAGCGACCTCAAGCTTATCCTAGTGGACCCTAAACAGGTCGAACTAACACCGTATAATGATGTTCCACACCTGTTGACGCCCGTTATCCATGAGCCAGAGCGTACCATCTCGGCACTCAAATGGGCAGTGGCAGAAATGGAGCGACGTTTGCGCACGATGGCAGGTGTCGGTAAGCGTAATATCGAGGAGTACAACAAGCTTAAACCAGATGAAAAAATGCCGTATGTTGTGATTGTCATTGATGAGCTATCAGACCTTATGATGATGGCTGCTCGAGACGTTGAGGCGCTGATTGTGCGAGTTGCCCAGAAGGCTCGTGCGGCTGGTATCCACCTTATTCTGGCCACACAGCGCCCAAGCGTCAATGTGATTACTGGTCTCATCAAGGCTAACGTACCAGCTCGCATCGCCTTCACGACGGTAAGCCAGATTGATAGTCGTACCATTATCGACCAAATGGGCGCCGAGAAGCTTTTGGGAAGAGGTGACATGCTCTATACCACCTCAAGTATGCCAGCACCGAAGCGAGTGCAGGCAGCCTATGTGGATGATGTGGAGATTGGTAGAGTCAATGACTTCATCCGTCAGCAGCGGGCACCTAATTACAATGAAGAAGTCGTAAGTCAACCAGTGCAAATTGGCAAGGGTGGTGTCGTGGTGACCGATACGAGTCGTGACCATGCCGAAGAAGACATGTTCCATGATGCCGTCCAGGTTGTCATCGAAAGCCACAAGGCGAGCACCAGTTTACTGCAGCGTCGTCTCCGTATTGGGTATGGCCGTGCAGCTCGCTTAATTGAAGAAATGGAAGAGCAGGGCATTATTGGCGCGGCCGATGGCTCACGTCCACGAGACGTGCTCGTTACAAGCTTGGACCAAGTCTTTGGTGGCGTTGCGGCTGCTGCTGACGATGAAGCGGGGGTTGACTACCCCGCAGCGACTGTCGAAAACGACCGCGACGAGTACTTGGCGCGCTAGTTTTTGGCACATCTAACCGGTGGTAACATGCAAAAAATGTATTCGATTGTATAACGTACTGCTATATCTTTTGTTGTGTACCGCGCAACAGCAGGTCGTGAATAACAGATTAGGATAGAGTTTTTTACTACATATTCTGCTTGCGCTTTTATCGTTACGAGACTACCATGATGTTAAAACAAACAGCCACTAAGGGGGAAGTATGGCGGACACACCCATAGCAACGAGAGACTGTTCTGGAGAAATCCGTCAGCTTCCCTTCACAGGCCTAAACACTTCTGCAGTAGCAGCAATTAAAACTCCCGGCATAAACGCCGGGAGTTTTATATCTGGAGCAATATATGTCGCTTGAAACTGTGCAGTTACATAAAGAGTCTGGGGGAAGCTTTAGTGTACGGGGTGTATATAGGGATATTCCGCCAGACAGAATGATGCCTACAGAAGAGGTTTTGCCAGGCGTACTTGTACCACTTTTAATCATTCCGAACTACACATCAGGTAGGTGGGATGATGACCACGCTCGCTTTGAGGTGCATGACCCACGACTCACAATCGCCGAATTTCGTGATTTGCATGGAAAAGAACTTCGACCCCTACGCTACTGTATGGTGCAACGGCTTCCCAGGGCAACTCATGAAAGGAAAAATGACGCATTTGATGCGGTCGAGGTTCCAACTGCAGAGGATAAGGTTTTTCAGGCAGTACTTCTTGGAGCTGCAAGTTACATAACGCGCTACTGGGTCGACCTAAACGGTAAGGAGCCCACTATACGCGAATTAACTGATGCTCAGCGTGCTGAAGCCCATAGCAAGAACTGGGTGGGCATGCAACGCGGAACTCGATGGCATGTAGGATACTATATAGCGCAATATAGTTTGAAACATGGTCTTGATGCCGTCAGAGATAGTGATGCCGTCGATCGCTTTATGAACGCCAACCTATCTGACATAAAGAAACGAGCAAGTTTTGAAGTTATGCGGCTGGCGGTTCAAGCGGTCGTAGAACCATTTGAACCAACCTATGAGACTGCGAGAAGGAGCGGGGCAATCCGTAAGCCGGAGGCAACTGCAGCACGCTTCATTACAAGATACTTTGACAAGCATCAACCGGACTATGTGCCAACCATCACAGACGGTTTACTGGCAGCTTGACGAACAGGGGTGATTACAGTATACTGACCCTACCATTAACTCAGCTGGCGGCTAGTCGGGCGCGTCGGCTGTCCGTGGAGTATCGGCTCACAAAGTGAACCAGTGCCCCCGGTAATCCAAAGGAGTACATCTTGAATTTATACGAGATTGCTATTTTGTTTGACCCAGATCTAGAGGTTGATCTAGATAAAGCTACCGAAAAAGTCGAGAAAATCTTGACTGATAACGGTGGAAAAATTACCAATGTAGAGAATTGGGGCAAGCGTAAGCTCGCATACCAAATCAAGAAGCACGACCAGGCTATTTACGTGTTCTACACGGTAGAAATCCCTGGTGAGAATGTGCGAAAGGTCGAAGGCGTACTGAATATTACCGATGAAATCGTTCGGTTCCTCATTACGCGTCCTGATCTCAAGGCTATTGCCAAAGCAGAAGCCGCCAAGGCCCTCAAGGCCGAGCAAGCTGCGAAGCATGGTGACCGCGAAGAAAAAGACGAAGAAGAAGAGTAAATCCGTACGATATTGACGTCTCGAATTATCGGGCGTACCGTAAAAGCACCAATGTAATACCCGAACATAGTTTTCGGAGAGGGAGTTGCAATCGTGGCACGTAGTTTTAACCAAGTAATACTGATGGGGAATTTAACCCGTGACCCTGAACTTCGGCAAACACCGAACGGGCAGAATGTCTGTAGCTTTAGCCTGGCCCTAAACCGTAGCTACAAAGGCGCAGATGGCAATTGGCAGGAAGCGACCGATTTTGTCGATGTCGTTGCTTGGGGACCACTCGGTGAGCGCGTTGCGCAATACCTGAGCAAAGGTCGACCATGCCTTGTCAATGGACGACTGCAGTCACGCAGCTGGGAGCAGGATGGCCAAAAGCGAAGCAAAGTTGAGGTAGTTGCCCAAGACGTAACATTCCTTGGCGGAGCTGGTGGTGGCGAGGGTGGTAGTAACGGGGGTAACTCAGAGAGTGGCAGTGCAAGCCGACCTACTCCCCGCAAAAAAGACGATGTCGTGATTGAAGACATTGGCGATGAACCGATTAACCTCGACGACATCCCGTTCTAAAACAAGCCGATAAAATTTTCGAGTGCAGAGGGTTGTAGATGAGTATGAATAACTGTAACCAAGACTACCGGTGTGCTGCCTGTCCCGTACGGCTGTTGTGGGACGCTGGAGATAGAAGCCAGGCCGCTGAAGTCATTGGCAGTGCCCTACAGGCTATTGACGTTGACCCGCACGAAGGCTTCTCCTCTCTGAAGTCATTAACTACCATCAACGTTCACGTTGATGAGCAGGTCAGACAGGTGCTTCAAGGGTCTGAGCTATCTGAACAGATGCGAGGAATTGCGGTCGGTGCTGTGGCGCTTAACTTAAGTGGCAACTGTCACATTTCTAGATGGTAGTTTTATATTTGAATAAGAAAGGAAAGTATAATGGCAAAGATTTTTAAACACAGGACAGATGTAGCCTATTTTGACTACAAAGATTTTAAGACATTGCAGCGTTACGTAAACCAGTATGGTCAAATCGAAACTCGCAAGAAGACTGGCCTGACCGAGAGCGAGCAGCGGCACCTGGCGGTGGCGATTAAGCGCGCACGACACATTGCGCTGTTACCATTCGTAGCAACGGCCTAAGGTAGGGGTAGGGGATTGTCGGCACTAGCTACCGCTCACTATATCGATCGGCGCGTGAAGGGTCTGCTTCGTGGTGTTGACATTGATCAGCTTTCTGTAGAAGACAGAAAGACAATTAAACAGATAAAACACGCGTGCAACGAGATTAAACTCGATGTGCGCGACTATGAGTATGCCGAGACACGTCTTGAGCAGCAAAAGTGGGCTAAGATTGCAGCCCACAATATATTGGCGCTAGAGAACCTCCTCTTACGGCTTGGCGATATTTTTGGCCCAGCCGATATTGCCGAATTAGGTGCACAGCTCGAAATGCTGCGAGAAGCAACTACTTGACAGATTCTACTATATGAGGTAGAATAACAGTGATATACTAAACATAAAGAGCATAAAGAAATCATACAATGACACTTCTCATCGAAAAACCGCTTGCGTTGCCAGTTGTTGAACCGATTACTCCAGACGTCATTCCAGAGACACAGGTTGTTACTGGTGCGGCAATTCCACCTGTCATTGCAAGAGTGCCGCCAAAGACGAGTGAACAGCTTCAGCATGAACTACGCGAGGGCGCACACCAGGTGGGATTTACCGCTATTGCAGGAATGTTACGAAAGGAAGACGACGATACATGGCATTAAGTATTACGAATTTGAAAAAAGGTGTGCTGTTTCAGCTTGAGGGCGTGCCATATCGTGTGGTTGAGTATAACCAAAAGGTAATGGGCCGCGGTGGCTCAATCGTGAATGTACGTATCAAGAGCGTGCTCGATGGTAAAGTGCTCGAGAAGACCTTTAAGGGTAATGAGCAGCTCGAGAGTGCGGATGTCGTAAGTCAAACCGTGCAGTATTTATACAATGATGGCAATACCTTCTACTTTATGAACCAAGAGAGTTTTGAACAGTTTGAAGTCTCAGCTGACATGATTGGCGACGGCGCTGGCTATATGAAGGAAGGCGATATGGTGCAGCTGCAGTTTTTCAACGGTGTGCCTATTAATGTGGAACTACCGAAGAATGTGCCACTGCTGGTTACCTATGCCGAAAATGCGGTGAAGGGCGATACGAGTAGCTCAATTACGAAGGAAGCCACCCTTGAAACGGGCATCACGATTAAGGTACCCGCCTTTATCAAGCAGGGTGATGTCATTTCGGTTGATACGAGCACCGGCGCGTACCGTGAACGTGTCAGGGATTAACATATGGACCGACAACCTGAGCAATTTATGGTAGCTGCTTTACGCGAGCATCGCAAACGGCATACTGCTCCAGCTCTGCGCATGCCGCAGCATATCCTGCTGGCGAGCCTGACGAGTCCCTACCGTCCTCAGACGATGTATTGGATAGATGCGGCGGTGAAAGGGCAAGGCGTGCGGCAAGGTGAGATTGTGGGCACCGCTCAGACCCCCGGGAACCAAGCATGGGTAGTAGAGAGCGAATCTCTCAGCGCGCTACAGCAACAAGTGCTCAAGGCAGCCCTCCGATATGATATGGGAACTACCGCTACGCAACCGAGCGGTTTATACCTAACGGCAGAAGATAATGAAACTTACACACCCGGCGACGCCATACCACCGGTTACGGAGATTTCGATAGTAGGCTGGATTGGTGCGGGCCTCGTTGTGTATAAAAACATCCCGTTGGAAGCGTAAGATGAAACAGAGACTTGATGTTGCATTAGCACAGCGAAAGCTGGTGTCGTCACGTTCTCAAGCCGAAAGCTATATTCGCCTTGGGCAGGTCAAGGTGAACGGTATACTTGCCGCTAAAACTGGTCAACTGGTCGAAGAGGCCGATACTATTACACTGCTCGCCGAAGAGCAATACGTGGGCCGTGCAGCGCTTAAGCTCAAAAGCGTAGCCGAGGCCCTGAAGCTCGATTTTCGAGGAGCAACGGTGCTTGATGTGGGGAGTAGCACCGGTGGATTTACGCAATATGCCTTATTGCATGGAGCACGCAAAGTGTTTGCCGTAGATGTGGGCACCGACCAATTACACCCAAGCTTACGAGGCGACCCGCGTATCGAATTACATGAAAAGACTGATATTCGTGACTTTATAACGACTGAGAAGATTGATATTATCGTCGGCGATGTATCGTTTATCTCGCTGCGAGCAATCTTACCGCATGTGGCAACACTTATGTCGCCTGCTACGCTCCTCGTGGCAATGGTAAAGCCGCAATTCGAAGCAGCCCAGACTGGCTTCAAACACAAAGGGGTTATTAAGAATGATCGTATGCGAAGGGATATCCTCAAGGATTTCGAAGCGTGGGCAAAGCAATACTTTAAGATAGTCGAGAAGCTTGATTCCGGTGTAGCGGGCAGCAAGGGTAATCTCGAACGGTTCTATTTGCTCAAAAAGTTGTCTTAGGCACGGTGATGGCGAAGAGTGGTTTCGTGACTTGGGGTCCAATTGCTACAATAAGCATATGCACTATTTCCCGAGCCGCCAAGTGGCGGGCGATTTGATTGCTGACGTACTTGAGCCTAAGTATCGCTATGAAGATTGTGCGGTCCTCGCGCTCAGTGACGGGGCGGTTGTAGTTGGTGCGGAGATAGCAAAGCGCCTGCACTGCGTGATGAATATGCTTTTATGTTCGGCGATTCAGCTCCCTCGTGAGTACGATACGCTCGCGACTATCAATAACTTTGGCGGCGTGACGTTCAACGACCTATATAGCCCTGGGGAGCTAGAGGAGATTCAAGGTGAGTATTTTAACTACCTTGAACAGCAGAAACTAGAAAAATTATTTGAGATGAATAAGCTTCTGGGCGATGGCGGCGTGTTGAGTCCAGGTCAATTGAGGAATCGAAATGTCATTGTCGTATCTGATGGACTCAATAATGGTATGTCCATGCACGCGGCGGCTGAGTTCTTAAAACCGATTAAAATTAAAAAGTTGATTATGGTTAGCCCATTTGCAAGCGTGAGCGCAGTTGACCAAATGCATATTCTGGCTGATGAAATTGTCTGTCTCAATGTACTTGAGGATATTATCTCGATTGATCACTACTACGAGGAGAATGCCTTGCCGAAACACGAAGAAATAATTCGTATACTGGAAGGTATCGTCTTAAATTGGAAGTAAGTGTGGCTTACTGCACGATTGCGTTTAGGGCGTCAAAATCACAAATTACCAAATGAGATTGCTCGTTGCTAATAATGCCCTTATGTTCTAGTTCTGATAAGGTACGGCTTGTGGTTTCTCGGGTAGCACTGATAGAACTGGCAATATCTTGATGCCGGAGCGGGGCGTTAATACGGGTGCCGTTGGCAGTTGTTTCGCCAAATCGATCGGCCATGCTCAGCAAGAAAGAGGCAAGTCGCTCACGGACGGTTCGGTACTCTAATGTCATGATGCGTTCGCCGTGAACACGGTACATATCTGCGAGCAAACGCATGACCGGCAGGGCGACAATGGGATTATCTTGCAGGTGATTTAGGAAATTATCCCTTGCAATAAGCCAGACAGTGGTAGGCGCGAGAGCAGTGTAGATAACATCACGCGCCCGCCCCGTAATGGCCCATGTCAGGCCCAAAATCTCTCCAGAACGCCTAATAATAAGAAGATTTTCTTCACCATATTTGGTAATGTCGTACGCTTTGACAAGACCACTCTCTACGAAAAACACGCCTGGTGGTGGGCTACCTGGCCTCACAAGGAATTCTCCCTTTGCGTACGACTGCTTCGTACCGGTGTGAAACATTGCGACCAGCGCCGCCAGCTGTTTTTGATTGGCTAGCATGGCTGTATTGTCTCATATCGCTATCTTGGGTGTCTAGAAAAATATATACAATCATAAATTTTGATGTCGTAGTACTGTGATATATATCCTATATATATTGTGATGAACATAACTGCGCGTTTATGCAGTATGTTACATACTAGTACTCATAAGGGAATCAGGTATCGATAATCGACCATAATCCCTAGGGAGTCAGCCATGGTAAGCCAAAAGTCAGTCACAAAACAACTGCGCCAGGTTGGATGTGATTATGCACTGTGGGGGCGCACAGAGATTCACGAACTCGCCAATATACTGATGGATAATGAACGGATTATGCTGGCCATTAACGGCTACTATGATGGTGGTTTTGCACTGTTATGTACGACGAACTACCGCGTACTTGTGGTTGATAAAAAGCCGTTTTTGCTTACCGTGGAAGACTTGCGCTACGACATGATTGCCGAAGTCGACTATAGCTCGCGTATTTTTAGTGCTGTTCTGCATATATATACGCCACTCCGTACGCTCATGTTTACGAGTTGGAGCATGGCAAAATTGCGAAAAACAACCAACTATATTCAACAGCGGGTTATGGAATTACGAAATAATGACTACCTAGCTTCACAATTTGCAACTACTTCAGCCCAGAGACCGGCTGCAATAGCATCAACGCAACGTCAAACGCAAAGAAAAAAGCTATTCCCTATGTATCAAATGGGAGATGGCTCGAGGATGGCTGTTCCGGTCGTGAAGAATATTGCCTCGGCACCACTCCAAGCAGCGTATAATTCTCCCCCGCAAACGAGTACTGAACGGCTGGATGCTGATGGACAATTTATTCCACCTTTACCTCGAACGGGCAGGCAACTCATTAATCCCTACACAAAAGTACCACTGCTGGCTCGCCGCCGGAAATACCCCAGTTTTTACTAGCAGAGTTGCAAGATGCTCGTGTTGTTCTGGATAAAAGCAGCCTTTATTTGCTAACGTTGAACTTGAACTCAACCACATCATCAGGTTGCATGACATAGGTCTTGCCTTCGGTGCGGACTTTGCCGGTGGTGCGGGCAGCGTGCAGTGCGCCGGCCGCGAGTAAATCTTGGTAATTCACGATATCGGCTGCAATGAAGCCGCGCTCAAAATCACCATGAATGACACCCGCAGCCTGCGGAGCAGTCGCGCCCTGGGGAATTGTCCAGGCGCGTACTTCTTTTTCCCCGGCTGTCAGGTAACTTTGCAGCCCTAATACATCATACGCGGCGTGAATTAATTGGATGAGCCCAGACTCTTTGACCCCGTAGCTGGCTAGTAATTCAGCTGACTCGGCTGGAACGAGAGAGCGGAGCTCGTCTTCAAGTTTGGCACAGACAAATAGTGCAGTTGCATCACCGGTGAGCGCATGGAGTTTTTGATGCAGAGCGGTATCAATGAGGCCATCCTCGTCGACGTTGAACACATATATGATTGGTTTCAGCGTAAGGAGCTGTAGCTCCCTCTGGAGCCAATCGCTGAGTTCATGTTCCTGTACGTTTACGTCATCGAAAAGTGGTGTACCAGCATCGAGCAGGGCAATAACTTTTTCGAGGAAATCGACTTGGGGCTTAAGCTTTGGATTGGCTTTCGCTTCCTTTTGTATCCGCGGTAGCCGATTCTGAGCCGTCTGGAGGTCAGCGAGCACAAGTTCGGTATTGATGACTGCTATATCCTTAGCGGGGTCATGTTGCTCATCTACGTGTGTCACGTTGCTATCGTTGAAGGCGCGAACCACTTGTACGATAGCATTACAGGTACGAATATGGCTCAAAAACTTGTTCCCTAAGCCTTCACCAGTGCTTGCGCCTGCTACGAGCCCCGCAATATCCACAAAGGTGACCGTAGCGGGCTTAATGGGCGCATTGCCGTATAGCTCGCTTAATTTTGTGAGCCGTTCATCTGGTACTGGCACAATGCCGGTGTTCGGCTCAATTGTGGCAAAGGGGTAGTTAGCAGCCAGTATATTGCTATCTGTTAATGCATTAAATAGCGTGCTTTTGCCTACGTTCGGCAAGCCGACGATACCTATCGATAAACTCATAGAGGATATTGTACCACAACAGGGGTGATAAATTGACAAAATAGAAAAAAATTGCTGTTATAATAAATTTATATTCAGCAACTATGAATAACCGACAGCCTGAAAATATATCGCTAGACCTAGTGTCGCCATGTTATCCGGAGCTATCAAACTGATTTTCTTGAAGAAGATGTATTCGGCCGTTGCCTGGTGATTGCGCATTACACAGCAAACCTTTGGTCATGATACGATTGAGGCATGAAGCTATTCAAATTCCAAAGTTCAAAAACATTCTCGAAAAGACATATACCGCGCCCCGTGCGCAATGTACTGATAAGCGCTGCTATCTTGCTCATACTGTGCGTCATCGCTGGTCTGGCATATACCTGGATGATGGATGGCACGGCTACGACAATAGATCCCGTTAAGGTAAGTGCAACAACGGTACCACCGCCAATAACGCCACACAAACCAGCCGCTAACGCCAATGAAGGGGTCTCGGTCGAGGCGATAACCTCGCCGGTTAGTCGGGGATCGGAAGCGGATGTTGCCATTCACACGAACCCCACCTCGACGTGTAACATACAAGTGTTTTACAATTATGATATTGAGAAAAAACAGAAACCGAGCACGGAGCCTGGGCTAGAAGACAAGGTAGCTGATGACTATGGAGATGCTACGTGGACGTGGACCGTTACCCCAATGGATACACTGGGTCTTGGCAAAGTTATCGTGACGTGTACCTACAATAAAAGTATGGGTGTGGTACAGGCAGATTTGCAAGTTACAAAATAGCTCTAAGCTTTACTGAAGGCTAGTAATGTATGCAGCCCATTGATCATTCGTAAGTGTGTAGGTTGACTTAATAAGAACGAGTAGACCCTTCTTGGTAAGGATGACTGACTGGGGGCCCTGGGCCGATGTACCGATGTATGCCGTGGTGCCCCCGGCAGTAAATTTATCAGTTGCACTAAAATTCTGCGCTAATTGCGCGACTTGCGTTGCGGGATCTACCTCAAGCTTGGCCGGTAGAGGCTGCTCACTTACGGTAACTTGCACAGTGCCAATCTTATCAACGAAGGCGTATACCGGATCACGATTCGCCGGACTAATGCGTGTCCAGCCACCCAGATCTGTCGCAGTTTTACCAACCGGTAAGAGGGTTGCATAACTTGGGGTGCCTTGCGTTAACGGCTGAGTAATCTGACTTACGCCAGTAGTGTTGGCGGTGCTAGTATGGATGGGCAAATGAGGCGCGTAGATACCCGTAGCAATAATAGCTAGGCATAAGAGTGCAATACTCATTGATTTTTTGGGAGAAGCTGAAAATCTTTTTCTAATCTTCTTATATGATGGAGAGAGAGACAGGGAGGGAAGCGAAAGTTTGACCTCAACTATTTTTTCATGGGGCACTACCACAGGGGTTCGAGGGGCTGGCTGAGGAGATCCCTCGATTGGCCGAACTATGGTGGGGCGCGGCCGTGGACGGATTGCTGTTGGTCTACTTTGTATAACGTCGTCAATCTTCGGTATTAGTTTCTCGATGCGCCCAAGTCTTAAGACACGAACCGTGATTTTCTCTAATTCACTGCTAAGATCTTTAATCTTAACTTGTATGGCCCCAAAAGCACTTTGTCCCTCATCACGTACCAGAATCTTCATATATCACTACTATATCATCTTGGCTGATTCTAGTTGGTGTAGTAGGGGGTATCGTCGGGCATTTGAAGACCGCCAGTGAAGGTACGACCGTGCATCAGCCGCTTACTAGCATCAGCCGTAAACTGTAGGGTTAAATCGGTAATGGTGGGTCCACGAGTAACATCATCTGGGTAGCCATAGGCTCGTGAACTATCAACGGTGACAGACAGATAATAGTAACGAGCACAGTTTGTATTAACGCCGCTACCATCAAGTGGTGTATAAATGCCCGGAGCTCCAAGTGTGACATCCCCAAAGTTACTGGTTTGACCCCATGTAGACATGGCAGAAGTTGAGCAATCGGTACCAAGCCCGCTGCCACTCCCTGACGAAGTTGGATTTGTCATTGAACTATAGCTGAGCCTCCACTTAGCACCGATTGAATTGTCTATGCCATTTAATAACCAATAACTCGGATAGACGTCCGTATCAGTATCAAACATTATGGAATACTGGGCAACCTGTGGCTGTGAGAGCAGCGAAGTTTGCTGAATAACGGGAGTCGCATAGGTAAGAGTGCTGTTGCCACATGCTCCGCCGAGTACATAAGCTTTGCCACCACTGTAAATGGCTGCAGCGCCATAACGAGTGCCAGTATAAGTTTGGCTAGCCTGATACCACGCGCCTACGCCTGTCGGATTATTGCCACTTGCTATGGTTGTATTGGCACTTATGGGAGCAACGAATGTGCTTGCGCTGCATGCCGTACCATCTGAAGTGCCGCCAATAATGTATATGTATCCATTGGCGGCAAAGCCGTCAGCTCCGCTAATTGCGTTCGGTAGACTGGTAGTATATGACCAGCTACCCGTAATATTACCTGCATTGGCGCCACTCGTAATAATTTGTGCGTATTGTCCATCGCTGAGGTAGTTTGTGCCATCAAAGCCCCCGATAACATATAGGTTATTGGCGTACGCGATTGTCGTTAACCCGCTGCGTGCAATGTTGAACGACGTACTGGTAGTTAACCATGCGGAGGGTATGTCCCCACCCGAGTTTAATTGCGGGCTGACATAGACGGTGGAAGTGGCACCAGACGTGCTATTGAGACCGCCTACTATATAAAGCCGGTTATTCCAGACTGCGGCCCCAAATTTTGTTCTGGCTGCCGGGAGGCCATTTGTGGCAGTTCCCCAGGCACTTATCGGTCCTGATGATGGTGTACTGTAATATATCACCGATTGAGCCGTGCTGCTGCTATCTTGCCCTCCAATGTAGTAGAGTGAACCTCCGGCAACCTCAAGCTTGCCCCAAGTACGGACAGCCGGCAGGGAAGTTGTAGTGGACCATGCTCCGATATTACCATCAGCGTTTATAGGAGCATACGACACATCGCCGGTAGCGGTGGTGCAATCAGTTGTACTTACGCATCCGCCGGCAACGTATACGTAGCCGTTCAAAATAGCAGCGCCCGCGCCAACTCGGTTTGGATTACTGCTAAAAGTGTACCCCGCTGTGCTATAGCCAGCTGGTGCTCCACTATCATTATTGTAGATTTGAAATTTTTGGACGGTCGCCGTTAAGGTACTGCAACTACTTGGAGGTGCTCCGGCAGTACAGCCCCCGAGGACGTATGCGTATGAGCCAGCGAGCGGGACACCGGCCCCCCATGTAGCACCAATGCTGATACCTGAAGTAGTGAATGGACCAATATCTCCATTGCTGACATTTATCTCGGCAAACTCCACACTATTTAGCATGCCACTAGCGCTACTATAGCCACCTACAACGTACAGATAACCGTTATAGCCGAACACGGATGAATATGCGGTAGAGGCAGGTGTATGGTTTGAAGTTGAGACCCAGCTAGTGCCACTGGCGGCGACAATATTGTTACTATTATTTATCTTGGCATAATAAATTGTGTTTAGGCCACTGACGCCTGGAGCTTGACCACCTATAAGATAAACGTAGTTTGCGTATACTGTGCCACCTGCGCCAGCTAGGCCTGCACTTGTTGCTCCGGCCACTGTACCAATTTGCAATTGACCACTTGTAGTGCAGCCGGATATGGTTTTGTTGGTTAATATATTGCATTTGTAGACAGCATCTGTATATGTAGTACAGGCGGCTCCACTTAGGGCAGTACAGCCCCCGAGGATAAATAAGTTGCCAGGCACTGTGCCGGCAGTAGCGGGATTAGCGCGGGCATAGGCATAATCATATGAGACACCTACAGCACCTGCAGTTGTGATAGAGTCGAAGTGCCAACCGGCAGAGCTTAAACTGCCATCACTATTTACAGACACGGAGTATATAACATTTGTCTGGCCGTTTCCATTGAAACCACCAGCAAAATAGATGGTGTTGCCGAACACTGCAGTTCCAGCAGCTGCTACGCCAGTATTACCATTACCTTGGTTGCCTGGATTAATGTTACGAGTGCTGTCAACGCACCAGGACCCGTACAGGGTGTTACCATCTGCGGTACAATTTGCTGGTGCAGTTAATGTGCCATTACTGCTGATTGCAGCATACGCAGTATTGCTCGCAATAGTGCTACAACTGGCGGTTGCGCAACCACCGGCTACGTAAATGTAGCCATTGATAACTGCTGTTGCATTTAACATTTGACCTACCTGGCTCGCCGGTGGCAAGTTGCAATTCGTTGGAGCGCTGCCGGAGCAAGGGGCTGTGCTCGTGGGTACTGATTGAGTTACGCTCGAAATATCACCGTCCCCGTTTATAGTGCCATAGTTGATATTGCTCAGGGCATTGGTGCACTCACCGGTAGTAGCGCTCTGGGCGTTGCAACCGCCAATTTCATAGATATAGCTTCGCCATGATACGACATTATGCCCCATACGCGAATCTGATACGTTCGTGTTGTCTTTCCATGTGTCTAAACTACCGTCCGCATTTATGCTAGCTAACTGGGTATCGGGAGCTATTCCAGTACAATAGCCGCTACTGTTTGTTGATAGGCAGCCACCACTTAAGTACATATAGCCGCCCCAAACGGTCGTGAAGTTACCACCATTCGTAAATCTTGGTCCAACGAGGCTACTGGTAGCAACCCAGTCATTCAAAGTGCCATCAGTATTTATCTTATTGTAGTAAACATTGCCAGTTGGGGTGGAGGTCGTGATTGCCGATGAGGTATTGCTCGATCCGCCAACTAAATAAATCCGACCATTGTACGTTTGGGCACCATACCCATAGACGTAATTTGTTAGAGTGGTCGAAGTCACCCAACTACCAAGCTGTCCGGTCGGGGTTATGTTGGCAATCTCTGCGGTATTAGCAATGGACACAGTGCTACTACTACTGGTCTTCCCTCCGAGCAGGTACATGCGGTTTTCGTACGCGACTGCCGCAATATAGCTACGCGGGGAAGATAGATCAGCCCCTCTGTACCAAAATGTCCATGTAGTCTTATCGTTGCTTGTGGGGCTCCAAAGTTGAGGTTCACCATTCGCGCCAAGCTTTGCTATATATACGGTTTTGCAGATTCCACCATCGCCGGTGCCACTGGTTGAGTTGCAGCTGCTATCCTCTCCGCCTATCGCGTACAAGAAGCCGTTGTAGGCTACGAGAGATAAGTTAGTACGAGCCGCTGGCAAAGCATAGTCTGATGTCGAGCACCAGCCGCTACAAGCTCCGGCGCCCGGATCGGCGCTGTCTATTGTGCCTGTATTAGTGTTGAATTGCGCCCAGTTTACCGTATTTGTATTTGTGGAACCACTACCGTACGAAATAACCACCAAACCACTGCTACCAGCTGTACCTGAACTGCTTGTCACGCCACCACTACCGCCATTTCCGGAATTGCCACGTACTCCATCAGTTGAGTTACCGGGTGTTGTTCCGCTGCCGGCTAGATTCGTTATGCTTGTGCCGGTAGCGTAGCTGGATCCACCTCCACCTCCACCACCGCCAGAGTACACGGAGTTGCTTCCGTTGCCAGTTTTCTTGCCACCCGAACCACCACCTCCACCGTAGTAGCCACTGCCTCCACCTCCACCACCAGCATATTTATCGGTAGAGGCATCGCCGCTACCACCCGAACCACCACCAGGGGCACCACCATTGTTGGTACTTCCATCACTGCCTTGGCCACTTCGGCCATCGGCGCCAGCTCCACCAATCAGCTGAGCACCGGCTGAGCCACTATTGCCACCTCCTGTTCCCCCCGCACCACCTGCAGTTGCTGTTCCCCCCGCACCACCACCGGCCCCATTGGATGTATCTCCCGTTACTCCAGTACTACCACCACCAGCCCCACCAGCCGCACCCGCATATGTCGTATTACCTGTAGTACTACCACCTCCACCACCAGCCCCACCAGCCGCAATACTTAGCGGCAGGGAACCGTTGAGTATACCAGAATAGCCTCCACCTCCACCACCATCACCAGTAGAGCTACCAGAAGCGCCACTACTAAACGCTCCACCCCCACCACCAGCTCCAACATTTACGGTGAGAGAAGCACCTGGTGTTAGGCCGGTTAAGGTTGTCTTGGTGTAGCCACCTCCACCACCCGTTCCACCGTTGGTCACATTGCCACCTCCACCACCTCCTCCACCTCCACCCCATGCTTTAACGGTTATAGATGTCACGCCTACCGGTATGACATATGAAGTAGTACCAGGGGAGGTGTAGAAAGTCGTTGAGCCGTCGGTGTGAGTACCACCTACAACGTAAATGTTACCACCTGCTACGGCAACACCTTGACCCAGTCCACTGGAGTTCAAGGCTAGGGTCGAGTTCCACGTATTAAATTGTGCGCCAGTAGTTGAGCCTTTCTGAATTAGCCCATCTGCTACGTCAAAGTCTATATTAGTTTCATTATTGCCGTTCATGAACTGTTGGGCACTACTGACATATATACTCGGGTCTATAGAAAGGGGATAATGCGCATGCGAGAGTCCATTCACCGCAACTTTTAGGTCGGTACCATCCAGAACATAGGCAACTGATATCCCTGTTTTAGCTGAGTCTAGCGCTTTAATTGTTGGTTTTGGTATGCTAAATAGTAGTTTATTTTTGGGAGCGTTTTGTTTAGCTTTTTCGAGCAAGGCAGCATCTTTGGCTGATCCTGTCGATATATTGCTGCTAAAAAGTGTATTTCCATATATCCCAAGGTTACCATTGTCTTGCAGACGAGCTTCCATGCCATCACCAATGCCGAGTTTATACTCAAAAGTCATTTTATCACTAGGCGCAGAGCTAAGTAGAATGTCCTCCTTTACTCCTGTGGCGTGCATCGTGTACACCACCCAGCCTTTGCCACTTTTGAGTGGGTACACCACGCGATTGCCGTCCTTCTGACCTGCCCATGTATCAAACTTGGGGGTCATAGTAAAACTGAGGTTATTTATTGTATCAGTGACAGCCAAGCCCTTGCTAAGGTCCTGCGGTGCAGTTGCCTTAATCTGTACGCCACTTATATGACCGGACTCCAGCCCTGGTAGCGTATAGCCGTTATTAAACTGATAGGCTTGCTGCTTTGAGTTGTAGCTAAGTTTGTCGGCGATAGGCTGTGCAATGGGCGATAGCAGCGAACTGGCCTGCCCAAGAGCGTAGGTATGTTGAATAAAGTAAGGCTGTAAGATGGTTATCAACTCAAAAGCAACTAGTAGTACGACTCCAGCTATCATGCTCGTACGGATCCGTATGTCTCTCAGGAGAGGGTACTTCATTTGTAGCCACGCCCGCAATCTGATGAGCAGCTTCGGCACAGAGGGTTTTTTAAATCTGATGCGGATGATTATGTTTGGTTTCAATTTCATAAGCCACAATCGATACTAGTTGTTACTGAACACGAAGTTAAGGTTACCTACATAGGCATCCGCGGCATTGCTGGCTGTAACATCTATCTTGAAGAGTATTAAATCGCTAGCGCTAAAACCACAGGTTGCAGGGTCAGTTGCACCGGTCGCTAGCCCTGGTTGCCAGTCTGCTACTAAGCCGCTTGAAACAGTCACCGTACCGCCACATTTGGTTAAGCCGCTCGAGGTATTCTCTCGGTACACACTATACTGGACGGTTGCGTAAGTACTATCTGTACGGCCCAGGAGTGACGTTTGACCAGAAGTAAAGCCCTTAAATGTATCTGGCAACTGATACGTAACGTAGATACTATATGTCTGTGCGCTCGACTGTGGCGAGGTCCATCTGTAGAAGTTGTAGGTTTCATTCGTATTGCAAATCTGTGGAGGGTTTGTTGGGTCGTTGATATTAAGTGTGTCAGAGCAAAAGTCAGAATTCATCGTACCCTTACCGGTGCCATGCATGACAGCGTTCGTGTATTCAGGGCTGAGCGTCACGATAGTATCTGGCGAAGAACCGCAAGAGCCCCAGCCACTTGCCTCATAGCACTGAATCTTTCCAAGAGATGTGTCGTAGTACATCGAGCCTAGCAAAGATTCATTATCGCTCGCAATCGGGGCTGATGCTGAGCTATCAAGTGTAAATAATGTGGTTGGCCCACCGTAAACGCCGCCACCTATTTGGACATTAGGCGTAGTATCCGTAGCGAGGGTCATTGAAAAGGTATCAACGTAGAAAGTACGGGCAGTAGAGTCTGTTTGGGTAAAGCTAACCTGAGGGGCAGAAACGGCCGTACCATCTGTTTTAATGTAGCAGGTAATTTTTACAAAGTTTGTGGTTGATGATCCTGCTGTTTGAGTATTGTAATCAACGCAACCAATAGGGGTTGTGCTGTTCGGTTTATAAGTTACGGTAAAGTTATTAAACCCAGTAGTCGTAGCAGTGACATACACGGTTATACGGTAGAGATAGTTACTCAATGGCGCAACTGACAGCACATTACTGATGCCTTGGTTTGCCCCTGTGGTGGTAACTTGGGCGCTATCACTTGCGTCATTTCCTACGGTAGTGCTGCGAACTGGCGTTGTCCCTACGCCGGGCCAGTTTATCGCAAAGTTGGTATTGTCATCTACGCCACCATCGGTGGCGTAGTTGTAGTCGGCAGCTACAGATACACTTAGGTTATCTATGTAGAAAGTCCTTGGTGTGCCATCAGTTTGTTGTATTAAAATTGCATTGCTAGTCGTAATACCGGAAGCTGGTGCTGCGAACGAGCAGTTTATTTTCGCCCAGGTACTGGTAATGATTTTTTGACTTGTTGTGCAGGGTATCGATTGGGTTATACCGTCCACCGAATAAAAAATCGCCATACTACTGAAGGTGCCACTTGCTAATCTGCCCGCGAACGAAACGTTGTAGTGCTGATTAGCTGTTAGTGTGGTGTCGAGTGTATTGCTGACGCCGTCTCCAGGTGACGTACCCGTTATGACCGAGACAGAACCTTGTCCGGCTGCAATATAAGCGCCGACTACGTCGTATCGACTGACGGTAGCCGTGCCAATGCCAGCCCAAGTACTCAATGGAAAAGTAGTTGAGTTAATACCTTCTTCTTCGGCACCGGCATCGGAAGCGTATTCAGCCACATTACTACTCACGGAAAATAGTGTGGCGGCAGAGTTTGTCTGAATACTCATCAGAGGACCGTTTACGGGGTTAACGGAGCTATCACGAATAGTTAGGCCGTTAGTGTTTGAGGTATGGCTGACAACGAGCTCTGCATTACCGGCAGTCTGTAGAGTGTTATCGTAAGCAGCCTGAAGGTCCGTAGAGCTTGAGGCGCCTGCCGCGCCCCAATGCGTGCCATTCCAGACCATCGTAGCTGAGGTGTTTTGACGCATTGATACCTCGTTACCGGTACCACCTCCATTAACGGAGAGGGTAAAATCACTTGAGCCGTTTGCCGCAGTAATATAAAATACGCGACCCGGCGTCGTATTTGTCGGAGCCGGTAGGGTGGCAACCTTGCCAGTTACGCTAAAACCAACGATGACAGTAGATGAGGAATTGACTGTTGAGGCTGCGATAGTACAACTTGCCGCCACAAGTGCCCCACCGGTATAACAGTTGGGGTCATTCGTTGTGGCGGAGAAGGTGGGCGTGGTCAATATAACGAGCCCCGTTGTTCCTGTGCCCACGGCGGCTCCACCCGATAAGACCAAATCGCCACCGTTCGCATTACCGGTTCCGGCTGCGCTACCACCTGTGAGGCTAAGGGTGCCTCCTGCGGCCGCAGCTCCACCTGTGCCAGCGGAACCGCCACTGATAGAAAGGGAGTATCCGGCTGTACCGCTTGCTGCGGCTGCGACGGATATGGTGTGATTTGTGCTGGACCCAAAGGCAATATTACCAGTATTGTCAATAACAAGGGCATCATTACCGCCAGACTGTAAGTCAACAAGATTGCCAGTACCAGTTTTGTTGAGATAAATGGAGGTGGCGGTGGAGGCATCCGTTTGGACGCCTTGGGCCAGTTGAAGGAATTGATTACTTGCAAGTCCGCCGAGCAATGCCGAGTTAACCGCGTATGGGGTGGAGGAAAGACGCTTCATAGGCGTCATTTCGCCATCACCACCACAATTGGCTTGAAAGCCAGTCGTAATGGTGCAAGTTGTGGTACTACCAATCTGCATTGAGAGCCATAAGGTATCTGAGTTCCAGTTTATACTTGAGCCAAACGGATTTACTGAGCCTAACTGGACTGAAAGATAGCCGTTTTTAACTTCTACACCCTGGCTGCTCCCTGTGTTGAGATAATCTTCAGTCCATTTGAGTGTCCCGGCAGGGGTGCCCGTTGTATCGCCGGCAGTTAGGCCATCACCATCCTGATAAATCTTAAACTCGATGTTGTAGTAACCATCAGGAACCACTGCTCCTTGTGAATTCAAGAGACGACCTTGAAAATTGATCTGGCTGTTTATGCCCGCTGCCGCTTGTGCGTTCTGGGTCACAAGGAGGCAATACGTCAAAAATAATCCCACCAACAGGGCAAACACGAATGGCTTACGGCGGAGATTTAGTAGTCCTGACCCCATATTCCTAACATCTGTTTCGTTACAAACTCAACGACACAGGTAGTCGCTTTCACATAAGCTTTTTACCTACTTAAAGCATAAACGTTAGGGCACCGTTTTACAAGGGATTTACAGGGGAAAATACATAAATTTATGTTTGTGCACGGAACTTCAGCGCCGGGCTGCCTAACATATGTTTTTCTCTTCGTTCACCGAGCCAAAAGCTAAGCACCATGGATGTCGCTGTAGTGTAAAGGGGCCACAGTACTAATAGTCGATTCTCTGGTTTATTTGAAGTCGTTGATGCTAATGCTACATTAATGCCAGGCTGCCCGTTCACGATTGCGATGACAGTCAGGAAGGCCACACGCCCTTGTGAGGAGGTGGCCTGTAGCATGACTTGATACGTCCCGGCCGCAGTATAGGTGTGAGTAGTGTTAAAGGTGAGGTTGTCATTCCGAGGAACCATAGTATGGGTAGTATCACCCCACTGGATGTCTATGGCATACGGAGGCGTACCACCTAGGATAGTGATCGGGATACTGAGCGGATGCCCAGGAAATATACCACGATAGACCGCGTCAGTATTGAGCAATAGTTGGGCACCGCTGAGTCCAAGGGCGGCAACGGGAGAGCCCTGGCTCGGCAGGGCGTCATAAAAGACGGTAACAGTATTTGAATCAGGGCTGGCCTGATTCAAGGAATCATACACACGTGCCATGAGGATATTTTGACCGATAAGTAAGTCAACCTGGAATGCAAACGTGCCAGAATCACTACAGGCACCCGATCCAGCAAAGATATCGTTTTTGTAAACTTCTACAATGGTAGTTTTGGGGCAACTCCCCTTGATAGTTATGGGCGAGGTACTAAAGTGTTGATTATTGCTCGGAGAGTTAATGATAGCGCCTACCGTTGGCGCTGGCCCTGGCATAGCACCAGTCAGGCCGATTGAGCCTGCTTGCGGCGGCGGATTGAGAGCAAATACCGACGAAACAGCCAATGCTATGCCTACCACAACGAGCAGAAGTGCCAGGAGAGGGTAGGAGGTGTACTCATGGGGACGGAGGTGGCCACTATGATGATGGTGTAACATTTTTATTTTTATGCGAAGCATAGGCATATTATAACACTTATGCCTGGGAACAATTTACTGGGTTATTTTTTCTTTGGTTTTTGAGATGGTGCCATACTGCCTTGTGCCCTACGGATAATACTTTGATTGTATCGATGAATGAGCCATCGTAGGGCAAAGAAACCGCCAATTAGTGCCACAAGCAGAGTGCCAATTAATCGATATGGTATAACCCAGAAAGCCAGTTCGGCCGAAGTGGATTGTTTATTCCCGTAAGTCATGGCAAATTTAGCGTGGTAGTGCCCGAATAAACGTCTATTGCCAATGACACTACTGTCTAGTTTGCCAGTAAATTTGCGCGTACTTCCCGGGAGTATGTTTCGTGGAGGTACATTTATATTTACGCCAGCGACTATCTTGCCGAACGTGTCGGTTACTACTATGTGTCCAGTGGGCAATTCCTGGATATTACCACTATTTTTTAGGCGCACAGTAAAATCTAGCGGCCCTGACTCAAACAGGCTACTAGTTGTTCCATTTTTACTGACCGTAAAATCTGAAACCGAAAGGCCATGAGTCAGCTTTCCATTGACTGTCAACAGTACTAGGGCACCTAAGCTGGCCGACAAGGACACGCCAGAGCCCTGCAGCTCAGGTGCGGTACCGGTGAAGCGGATGACGCCATAGTGACCACCGGGGGAAGCATTGGCAGGCACATTAATGACCACATTGAGCGTTTGGATCTGTTGTGGCGATATCAGAAAACTCTGCAGGGGAGCAATCCAGGCCTTAAGAGAGTAGGGGTTATTGTCGTCGTTACCAGTGAGTATTTTAGGTATACCGTCTTCGCCATTTGCAATGAAGTCATTAATCTGGTTCGTGACCAGTAATTTTCCGGCTGCAATATCACGGAGTTTAATTTGAGCTTTGACTGCTTGCCCTGGGTTAGCAGTCAAAGTGATAAGTGGCGGAGCAATCTCGAGTGCTTGACCGGTATTCGTACTAGTAGTTTGCGTGGCTGCTAACGCAATTGGCGCAGAAACACTGAGCATACTTGCAACCAGGCTTAAACTAAGGGCGATGGCAGCAGGAAGTCGCTTTTTCATACTTAAGACAATACACTAAAAGGTAGGTGTGCAGATATAGGTTAATGTTGTGGTATACGTACCAGCAACCTGGCTGCCGGATACATTCACAATGTAGGATGCAGTGTATATCTGTGAATCAGTCGGGTGGCCCGTGCCGGTACCATTATCGCTCGCTGCTATCGTATTTAGTCCACTCGCGTTAAATGTGTATGAATTAGCTGTATCAAAATTCGTTGATGGTTTCCCCCAGAAATTAGTGCCGTTGGGGGCGGGCGTTACAGCAGTGCCAATAGCAGGAGTGGTGTTTACGTTCAGATTCATGCCAAACTGGCCAGAACCTATTGAGCTGACTGCCGGCGTTGCGCCAATTGCAGGTACGGTATTTGTACCCGAAGTAAGCGTAGGCCCAGAGACGGTGATTGCATAACCGGACAGAGCATTAGTAGATGCAGCTAATTGGGACGTTGCAGTTGCAGTTGCAGTTGGTGAAAACAGCTGATTGAAAGTAATGCTACCGCTGGTTGCTGTAGTGCAGTCAGGTATGCTATTAACATTAACGCTAATCGTGCCACCCG
>DAIDKK010000013.1 GCA_027450065.1 Candidatus Saccharimonadota bacterium
AAATTTATCGTACTCACCACTACTGAGCTGCCCTGTTTTAATCTGGTCTCTAGCGGTTGCTAAAGTTGTATAGAAGCCCATTGCTTGGGTGCTTCGTGCGAGCGTAACCATCTCACTTAATTTTTTACTGCCAATTGCTTTGTCTATTTTGGATAATGCGTCTACAACTTGCACCACTCCACTAGCGGCATTGAGCTTACCAATAATCTGTTTCATGAGACTTTTCGAGACTTCTTCGGTTGCCCCTGCTGCAACATCACCTGCTGCTGTTGTTGTCAGAGCGCCTTCTGTGATATTTCCGGCGGTACCGTCACCAACTGGGGCGGTCGTTTTTCCATCGCTGCTGACGTAATCAGCCCCGCCCTGTTTTGTCGAACTTGGGTCGGGCGCAAGCTGCTTATCGGCCGGGTCGGCCGGGTCGGTGCTTAATTTGCAATCCGACAATCCAAAAAGACAAAGCATAAATTTTCCGGTCTTAGTATTATCGGGTAGTGTTGCTAGTAAAAACTTGTTGCGCATGTCTATTATCGTATTGCTAATTTTGTAATGCGTATTTTCAAAGAATTTCCAGTCGCGTACACCAATCATGTTTTGTATATCTTTACGTATATGGAGGCGTTTCATCCATTGCCACGGCTTCGTCTCGTTATTTACGGCATCCCTTATGGCTAACCGAGCGGCTTTATCACTATCGAATGTTTTAACCTCGACAAAATCTTGCAAAAAGCCATTCATTTTATTTATGTCACCACTCTCGAGGATTGCGGTATCTGCCGCAGTTAAGGGACCCATCGCGTGAGGTGCTTCACCATGAACGTCAATTACCCCAGGACGAAAGATAATTCTACCATTCGCACCACGTGAGGCAACGCTCGTAAATTTTATGCCATTTTTTTCAAATACATCTTGTTCAAAGCTTGATGCGCGCAGAGTGCGGTACCAGTCGGTGAGAGGCTTATTATTATCGACCCGATCGGATCTAAAAAGTAAATTATCGCGTTTCCCTGCAGCAACATTTGGATCATCAACTTCGGCCATACGCATAGTTATGTAGGCATCAATCCATTTACTACTCCGACCGTTCATATCTACCTGGTAGCGTACGAAAGCCTTATTCTCGATTGTACTCAAGTAAGTATCAAGACTAAACACATTTAAAAATCCCAACAAGCTCCCACCACCCACTAAAGTAGTTATTATTCCAACTATTATGCCGGCATTCCGGGCTCGTTTGCGGCTAAATAAGCCACGTACTAGACCCTTCTTTTTGTTCGTGTTCTTTCCACCGGTGAAATTGATTTGATTGTCCTGGCTAGTGGGGACCGAATCTTCTTTCTTGGCAATCCCTTTGGCATCATCGAGTTTTTTGGAGCCCGACTCCGCAGCGCTTGGTGCGGCGTAGGCAGCTTCAAGGTCGGCGGTTTCTCTTCTCTTGGCAGCAATGTCAGAGCCCGATTCAACTGCACTCGGAGCGGCAAAACTTCTCTCTAGGTCTTCTAGGCTCGTTGTTTGTTGGTCATCATAGACATTTGGCATAGCGTAAAAGCCTAGAGGTTATTGGTGCTCCCGGGATAGAGCTGGTTCTGTAAGTCGATTGTTCCCTGTGGTTGCGTCATGGTGCCTTGCTGCATCGCCTGGACTTGTTGCGGGTTTGTGGTAATGAGACCAGTTTCGGTTGGACTGGCCACGATTTGAACGTGCACATGGTTTTGGCCGGCAAAGAATAGGCCCTGTCCCACCGGGAATTGTCCAAGTCGCTTCTTTTCCTCCTCGGTTAATTTAAACACATCACTAAGCACATCGATGGCGCTTGCCGATTGTTTAAGCAGTAGCTGCATGCTCGCATTGGCTACAATTGCCCGCCCCATGCGTGAGCCCATAAAATCTTCCACATCTTGCGTAATCGTCGTGATGCCAAGGTTGTACTTTCGGGCGCGCTTGGCGAGGCTGAATAAAAAGTTTGCGCTATCTTCGTACTTCATGAGCTGCCATGCCTCATCAACAATCAGGATACGTTTGCGTTGATCACTCTTTGTCTTATTCCAGATGTAATTCAAGACAATATACATAGCCACAGGCCGAAGCTCGTCTTCAAGGTCGCGCACATTAAACACGACGAGCGGATTATTAATATTAATGTTGCTCTGTTGGCTAAAGATTCCTGCAAACGTTCCGCTCGTGTATTTGCGCAGCCGCTGGGCAAGCTGTGGTCCGCTGCCACCCATGTGGAGGAGTGTGTCGTAAAGGTCAACAATAGTCGGTGGTGGCGATGAGTGCGTGAGGGGATCTTGGGTTATTCCAGCCTTGGCGTAGGTATCAATGAGGGCTGCATCCAAATCTGATTCTTCGGCTGGTGAGAGGGCCGGCATGAGCGTACTGCTTCCGCCGATAAGCTGTGCCTGGGCGCCCCCCATCATGAGACGTAACAACCCGTGTAAAGTGATAAGGTTACTACGTAGGGCGTTGTCAGACTCTTCAACATCAACAACTTGTGGCAAATCGAACGGATTTATGCGAGTGTTTGAGTTTAAGCTGAGTCGTACGTACGCTCCGGCAACCGCGTCACACATACGTTCATATTCGTTTTCTGGGTCGATAATAAATATCTCAGTGCCAAACATCAGGCTCCGCAGCGCTTCTAGTTTTACGGCGAAACTTTTACCCGCACCAGATTTCGCGAAGACGACCGAGTTACCATTTTCAAGGCTAAAGCGGTCAAAGATTACCAGACCAGAGTTGTGCATGTTAATGCCGTACAAAATGCCAGTATCTTGGCTGAGGTCAGCGCTTGTAAATGGAAAACTAGTGCTAATAGCGCCGGTGCTCATGTTGCGACGAATCTGTAGTTGGTCCACCATCTGAGGAACGACGCTATTCAAACCCTGCTCTTGCTGCGAGGTGGCTGCCTTACTATAAACGAGTTGCTGCCCGAGCATGGATTCTACTTTGTGGCTGACAAACTCGAGTTCCTCATGGCTATTGGCGTAGATGGTAAAGTACAGGCCAAAACGGAAGAAGCGTTCCTCGCCAACCTGCAGTTTATCGCGCATTTCTTCAGCATCAAGAATTTGTGCCTGCTTGGCGGGATCGCGCACTCTACCCTTCTCGGCGTCTATTTGCAGACCGGCCTCGAGCTGTGTAACTTTTTTGCGCAAGTTCTCCAGCACCACCTGGCTCTCCACCGGATACACGTATATCGATATGTCGATAATTTCATCGAGGTTAACTAGACCACTCAACCAACCGGTATAAATTTGCCGTGGATAGCCATACACGTAGTATGTGCGGGCATAGCGAGTGCCAATCTGGAAGTAGGTACCGGAGAATTCAATACTGCTTGGTGCAATGAAGTCACGCAGAGCTGTGATACCCTTGCGAAAGGCCTCATTGACTTCGCTCTGTTCACGTGCCTGCTGGGCTTGTGCCAGCGCAACAGGGTCGAGTGGCGGTTGCTTTTTGCCGAAGGCCATTATCCGAGCTCCCTCTGCAAGTGTGCTTGCTGGGCAGTGCCAGCACCCTTCTGGACAACATCAGCCGTGAGGTCGTTAAAGTTTTTGAGCTGCTGTCGAGTGGCGGTATCTGGGTTGTAGGTGTCATAGTACAGCTCAATCAACTCCTGGGTATCAAGCGGCAGCCCCTGGATACTACATTGCTGCAAACCTCCGAGGACGGCCTGGACGCGGTTCCGGAGCTCTTCCTTCGCCTTCGTCAGATCGGCCTCATTGACTACTACGTGATCTTCTTTTTTATTAAATAGCTCAATCATACCGCTGAAGAAGTTTTTACTCTGTGTAAGCGCTTTTTGGACATCAACGACCGGAAAATATGGTATGACGATGTAGAATTTCTTATCCATAATATTTGTCTGCACGGCGAGCTGATCGATGTACCCGATGTAATCGTCCATCAGGAGCGCGAGCAGCATGTTATCGTGTTCGGTTCGAATCTTGTCGAGCTTATCGATATAGGGCTGCAAATCAACGCGCTGAGAGCGTACAAAAATCTGAATTGGAAAATACAGCGAGTTCAAAAAGCCCTGGTAAGCGTACTCGGTGCTCTCTTGTTCCTGAGGACTCATCAGGTCAAAGTTGATGCTTTTTACCATCACGACCGCTCGAAAGCTGCCATCATTCATAATCACAATCCCATCACGAATCTCCGCAATACTGAGGGCATTTTGCGTACTATTCGGGTTGGTTTGTGCTGGTGCCACTGGCGCCTGCTGTGGCGGTACAGGTCCCATGGCCGTAACACCTGGTACTGCCTGTTGGCCGGGCTGGGCGTACTGAGGCATGATAGGGGTAACATTCGGCTGTGTGGGCATAGGGTATGGCTGACCTAACCCTGGGCTTGCTTGTGCTGTGTATGGTTGTTGGTTTGGATCCATGAGCCGTAATTACCCGCCTGTCTAACGCTCTCGTAATTCGATTTTAGTGGAGTGAAATTACGACTTCCCCGTCATTGCTGATACTTTCCCTTTTTGCTTGACGAGCAAGTGTAGCCACATCCAAATCATCATTACTTGCTAGGTTCATTATAGCAGCCTGCTTATCTGAAGTCACTTGTGCTTTTGTGGCTGCTGCCTGGGCCGCAGCTTGTGCTTCAGCGGCTCTTTGGAGTGCAGCCTTTTGGGCATCTTCGGCAAGCTCTTCGGGGGTTTTGATGTGCTTAAGGTGGTCATTGGCAATTGATTGATCATCATTGGCGGCTCGTAACTGTGCGACCATAGCCTCTTCTTCGGCGGTTGGGGTTGCTGCGCGCGGGGCGGTGGCGGGCTCGCTCGTCGCAGTTGCACCGGGTGTAATGACCGCATTGGCGTCAAAAACAGCCTGCCCTGGCACTGGAGCAGCTTGATGCATAAACCAATAGTCGTTCGGTACAGCCGCTTGTCCCGCTACAGGAGATGGAGCGCTCGGTTGTTGCATTTGCGCAAGTAACTGCTGACGGTGTGCGGCAGTGGCGTTCGCAATCATTGCATCAAAATGTTGTGCAACTGGGTTGGCGCTGGTGTCTAGAATGTCATCTGAGGCCTGCACATCAACTGCACTTACCTCCTGGGGCAATACAGAAGCATCGAGCAGTCGGTCGGAATCAGCAACGCCTACGCCGTTATTGATGCCCATGCTTACATTCGCATTCTTCACGGCCCAGCCCCGGCTGTCGATGGTATCGGCCAAGGCGTGTAAGCGGCTTCGCACCTCTGTTTGGCTCAGGCCGTTCGTAAGTGACCGTTCAAGCTGCTTTGGCACGGTGATGGTGACGAGGTTTTTAGCACCACTCTGGTCCCAGATGCGTTTGCGGGGCTTGAGATAAAAGCGTAACTTGGCGAGTGCCCAGATTTCAGTTGGTTGGTCACCATGCCACGGTATAGCCAAGAAGCCGGTAAAGAGCGCCACCGGTAAAAAGAGAATTATCAGGAATGCCACGTGTTTGGTGAGCGAAAAGAACGACATATACAGCATAAACGCTGCAATGCCAGCGTAAATAAACTGTCGCAGAGTCAACGCTCCAACGAGCTTATCTTCTGCTTCTATATCCTGGAGTACCTTATATGTCGCCATCTACAACTACAAGTATAACCAGGACGCCCCCTATTTGCACTATAATAGCCTACAATTTGTGGCTAATTAAGATTGTGGCCTGGGGTTGTCGGACCCTGCACGACCAAGGGGTGTGCTATATTGACCGCTTGGTGCCGCTCCGTAAACGCCAGTCATTTCGGCCAGCTGTCTTACGCGCTCAGCTGTGTGTGCTGCACCAGGTGTGTTCGCGGTTCTACTGCCTCCAGCCTGCGCGCCCTGGCTCGCAATCTGACGTGCTACATCATCGGCTTCGCCACCGACACTACCGTATTGGTGCATAAACGTTTCAGCGATGGCCTCAATTTTTTGTTTCTGATCAGTTGCCGCAGAAATTTGTTCGGCCGAATAGGTAACTCCATTCCCGTTTGCATCGACGCCTGCGGCCATAAGAGAAGCATCTTTATAGGCTTCCTGCAATTGCCCGATAGTAGTTGATCCCATCTGTGCGACGCCATAGCTGCCACGCTTATCGTATATTTCATCAACCAGGCCAGCCCCTAGTGCTGTTTTTCGTTTCTCCCCAGCTGCCGTCGTGACGTCTCCGCGCTTCAGGCTGCCTCCATTCGCCCAGTCCGTATATTTGTACTCGAGCCGAGAATTCTGATTTTCAAAGGAGGCACCAATCCATGAACTCCCCGCTTGCGCTTCCGTCATGCCCCATTGTTGTCTGGCGAGCGAGTTATACCGCTTAGATATACCCGTAGCCTCTTCCTCACTGCTTGCCTTACGCATCTCATACGAAAGAGCGGCTTGCTGAGCGGCGGCATCATGACCCCATTGCCTTTGCCCCTCTACCACATCAGATTCGTTGATCCACTTTCCGCCCAAAGATTTCCATTGTCGTCGCCCACTATCTATCCTTGCTAGGCCTTGACTTTGTGCCGTAGCAAAACCCATTGAGCGATCTACGGTTAAACCACGGATTCTATCGTCTGCGCCGGTCGCAATCTCGTCCTGTATTGCCTTACCTGTTCGTGCATTGATTGCTGACATTTTATCCTCTATACCACCAAGACCGGCTATTGGCCTTCCGGCAGCCCTCAGCAAACCACCCCGAACCCCACCGTACTTTGAAGCGCTTGCGTTCAGACTACGTACGGCGCTAGCTCTTGCCTGCATCGCCCTGTCGCCGTAACGCTGTTTATAATAACTACCTCGTTTCTCGAGTTGCCCCTGGCGAAACTTCTTGAGACGGTCAAACGCGCCGCGGTTTCTATCATTTGCCATTGAGAATATTGTACCCATAAGCCCGCCGGCCATCTTGAATGCGAATGGCAACATAAAGAAGGGGGCGAAATATACAAGGATTGCCAGCAAGGACGATTTAGCACCGAGTGGTGCGCTCCCAATGAGATATGACATGGCGGCTCCTGCGCCAATGAAGCCCATGATAAGAGGATACATAAATAGTGTCGTAATAAAAGTATTCTTCCAAAAGTCCCACAGCTTCTGTCCTCCGGGTATTACGTATGCAGCAATGGCGAGTGGAGCTAGTATGATGGTCATAAATATCACTAGTTGCCTGATAGCTAGGACAATAAACGCAACAAACAGGCCTAGTAGAATCGTACCTATAAAAGATAGTGCGGCGAGTGGCCCGTATGAAAATATTAAAGCGCCCCCCACAAGGATACCCGTAAGACCCCCAAATATACTGTTACCGAGGCTGGTTGCGCTACCGGTGGCGCCGGCCGTCTTTGGAATGTCCATTAAGATAGAATAGACAAGACCACCGAGATCATTTGTGAGGGTAACAGCAAACTTAAGCAGTGGCCACGCAAGCGCCATTCCGATAAGCGCTATGCCAAGTCGGGGCATAAGTTTGCGAACGGTATAGGCATCCAGGAATTCAAAACCAAGCGCTTGGCTAATTACCATGAAGAGTCCCGCTACCACAATAAGAACCATGCCTATGTTACGAAAAGTAGTAGCTGCCGCTTGCGCACCAGTACTGAAAATAGCGGGGTTTGTAAACAGGTAATCATCAATTAGCTTCGTTACCTTATTGGCCGCATCTTGCAGTGTCGCGAATATAGAACAGCCGAGCCATCGCATGGACGCGCTTTGGTCAAGTGGGCAACCATCACTCACCGGTGCTGCAGGGGTTGTTGCCGTCCCCGCCGCCCCTGCTGCTGCTGAGGTGATGCTGCTACTTGCGCTTGCGCTCGAGATGCCGTTATTGAGGTCAGCCTGGCTACCAATAAAATTATTCACATCTACAAAGTCGTTTGTCATGGGGCTGAAGCCCGTGCTTTTGGGGGTCTGATATTGCCAGTAGGCCTGACTCGTCCCAAGAATCTTTGATAAAGAGGATTGAAGGTGCCCAATAAGGTTCTCGTCGGCGAAACAGGCATGATAATTATTCGCACTCGTACCTGTAAGGCCGGCAGTCATGTTACGGTAGTATGTGCTGGCGGGCCCACTCTCAACAATACTCGTATCGTTGCTATGTACATACGGTGCGCCAAACTTATAGGTGTTATTCCACTTTATGATTACGCTTGGACAGGTTGTTGAGCTGATTGCATTACTTGTTTCGAAGTATATCTCTTGGGCGGGTGGGTATGCACTTACGTCACCAGAGACTCTGGACCATGTATAGGCGCCATCCATAGTGGTAATCGTATTATTATCGGTCTTGAACAATAGATAGTTAGCCTTCGTGGTATCGATAGTAATGTCAGTTGGCACAACCTCACCACCGTCATTGTTGGGATTGCACTGACCCAAGACTCTTGGTTGGGTGTATAGCTTGTATTTTCCAGTGGGACCACCCCCAATGCCACCAACCGGTCCGCCTGCGTTATAAACCTGGTCAATATATTCATTGCAAATTGTCGGATCGTTTGCGCTCTCATTGATATGGACCCATTCGTCGGTTCCGTTTGACTGGGGGGTCAGAACGAAAGAATCAGATATATAGGGGCCACCACCGCTTGTTTGATACGTATGGTCAATGCGGTACCTATTGAGAAACGTAAAACCGGCCGCGGCCGCTGCCCGGCCAGTAAAAGAAAACAGAGGTACTAGCAATGATGCCGCCACCCAGAATAGCAAAAAGGAGAGCTTTTTTATTTGTATCGTGTGCACAACACAATAATACCAGATGTCCTACGTAAAATACACGACAAGGCCGTCTCTGAATAAGCCCGTAACTATACTTCATATTTATATGGCCACCCTGCTAGTGCATGGTTGCCATAGGTAATCCCGCTGTAGTCAATGGGTTATCTAACCATTTGTGGTCACTACTGCTCCGCTCAAACCTACAAGCATCCACCTACCGGTTGCCTCACCGGGTGCCTGCTTGTAACGCCATGTTTCTGTTTCGTCAGAGGTAGTAATGTGATCGTAGGTAGGATTATTCTCTGTTGCCCAATCATCGGTGACCGAGCCCTCAACCTTGCGAGTGTATTTAAAGGTAACGGTTGTTCCATCCTGTACATTCGTCAGGGGTGCATTATCACTTTCTGGTTGTGCGGTGACCGTGAGGGTGTCCATAGGAACATTATCCACCGTCCACGTTAAGGGCTCTGGGCCATTCGTTTGCGCCAATAGGTAGCACTCTGCATGGCCTGTGGCGGTAATATTCATGGCTTTTACATATGCAGTTTTAATGTCCGGATTATCCACGAAAGAATCTACTACACCACTGTATTGCTCAGAAATCATATTGCCATACTGCGTCTTAATCTCTTCGAGGGTAGGTATGTGTCCATTATGCGCCACCACAACGGTGTTCATAGCCTGAACTCCATCTGCACGACGGGCGGTTCCGCCTGTGTTGAACAACATCTGTAGTCTATTTGCAGATAGACTCATTAGGTCATAAGCGGACTTGACTTGATCTCCGGTAATCTCAAACGCTGCTATGTATTGATCCTTGGTCATGCTGTTGTAGTGTTCGTTAGCTTTATTCTGCTGAGCGACAAGGTTGAGTTTTGCCTGCCATGGGTCAGTTGTAGCTATGCTGGTAGGTGACGTTTTACTATCAGGCGTGCTCTGGGCGCTTGTCGTTGCGGCTGAGGTGCTCTTGGCCCCAGTCACGTCTTGACTTTGGGTTGTGCCTTGTGGAGTTGCATCTGCTTTATTATGAAGGCCAAAGAATAAGCCTCCCGCCAAAGCGAGTGCTCCTGCGGCTGCACCACCTATAACTAATGGGCGCCTACGGTTGCCTGATTGTGGATGTGATTCCTTTGGGTCTGAGGGGGCTATGGGGATTGGAGCGTACTCTGCATCAACGGTGGGTGTTGTGGCTGGAAGTGTCGTAATATCATCGGCTGGGGTAATGCTCGCTTCTGGTCCCACGTCTTGGGCTTCTGGCTCTGGACCAAAGCCAAGCATGCCTTGTTCCCATGAGTTATCGTTGCTAGTATCAGGTCCTTGATGAGTTGTACTCATATGTATATACCTTGTCCTATTAGCTCGTGGCTGTCGAACACATACCTTGGCAACCGCGGGCAGTTACGTAATTGTATGGTTGGATTTTAGCATAAACTTGATGAATAGTCAAGTAACCCATGGTATCTGGGTTGAACATATGTGCCTATCACGCTATAGTTATAAAAAATGACGCATAAACTCAAACATACAATGCTGGTACTTGTGGCACTGTTAAGCCTTGCTGGCCTCGCCATGCCTGTCTCTGTTTTTGCAGATACAACTTCTCTGCAGGGTATCTGTGCCACCTCTGGGTATCAATGGGATAATGCAACGGGCAAGTGTAATGACGGCTCATTAGGCACCACCCCAGTCCCCTTGTCTCCGACCACGGTTACGACTACGACTACGGTGTCGACCCCCTGCGCGGACGGCGAATACCTTAAAGGAAGCACCACGGTATGTTGTCCGAAAGGCTCAGGAGGTAGTGGAATGGATTGCGTGATTGCGAAGTATATTAATCCAATTGTGAAGCTGCTGAGTGTAGCTGCTGGAATCGCAGTGGTAATCGGGGTGATTATGGGTGGAGTGCAGTATTCTGCCTCGGCCGGTGATCCGCAAAAGATGGCAAACGCCAAGGGCAAGATTACAAAGGCGCTGTTTGGCCTCGTTGCCTTCCTCTTCTTATATAGCGCGCTGCAGTTCTTTTCTCCCGGAGGAATATCCACCACCTCCACCATACCGAGTGGTAGTGGGTCTGTCGCCGCACGTTGTTCTAAGCCGTTTTTGGGCTTAAAACCCTGGTTTGCCTATCTGCCCGATAGCGCCTTTGATACAGCGAATAATTCTTGTAGCATCACAAACTTCTCACTCCTAGGCGACAGTAACACGTCAAGTCAGATATTGCCGGTTTTCTTGGTGGTGGCAGACGACCTGGTGCGCATTGCGGGGCTCGTGGCGGTTGCCTTTGTGATAACCGGCGGTATACAACTGGTGACAAGCCAGGCTGAGCCAGATAAAACAAAGCGTGCCCGCGAGACGATTATTAGTGCACTCGTTGGCGTAGCTGTCGCCATCATAGCCGCTTCGGTAGTAGCATACATAGGGAGTAGACTATCATCATGATGCACTATTATTTATTTCGACTATTTTCAGCCGTCAACCTCGACACAAGTACCCTACCAAACAGTGGTGCTGGGGATGCGCCGACCAACTTCTTGTCGACGATTTTACAAATTGTATTCGGCGTAACCGGTGCTATCGCACTATTGATTATCGTTATTAGTGGGTTTCGGTATGTCATTGCCTCTGGCGACCCGAGTGCTGTTGCTAAAGCGCGTTCGACTATTCTATATGCCGTTATTGGCTTGGCGGTCGCACTTGCTGGCTTCTCTATCGTGACGTTCATCGTAAAGGGAGTAGCGTAATGACAAAATGGCTACGACTTTTGGTTGCGGGAGTACTATTGGCAGCTGGAGCCAGTCTTGCGGCTAATCGTCCGGTATTTGCGGCTAATCCCCTAAGTAGTATATGTGCTTCGTATCCAGAATCGTCTACGTGTAAAAGCTCCACTGTTACAACAGACGCTAATGGCGTAGCCGTCAATCCACTTACGGGCCCAAATGGTACATTGTTTAAGATATCGACTATTATCGCGACCGTGACGGGAATTGCGGCTGTTTTCATTATTATCATTAGTGGCGTGAAGTATATGACCTCTGGTGGTGATGCTCAAAAGGTAGCTGCTGCCAAAAGCACACTCATTGGTGCCATAATTGGCTTGCTTATCATTATGTCAGCGCAAACAATAATACTATTTGTCGTAGGGAGATTATAACAATGCTTGGTCAACGAAAATATATTCAAAGATTCGCCGTGTTTGGTGCAGTACTCATTGGCTTATTTGGCTTCGTGTTACTTACCGTTCAGCCAGCTCTGGCGATTACTGCCAACCAGAAAGCCGTCTGTGATTCTATTGGCAGTACCGACTGCGGTACGACGAATACAAATGGCGGTACTGATGTAAATGGTCTCATACGTACGGCCATTAACCTCTTTAGCGGCATTGTCGGCGTTGTGGCGGTCATTATGATAGTAAGCGCTGGCTTTAAGTACATTACATCTGGTGGCGATAGCGCCAAGCTCACGAGCGCCAAGAATACGCTCGTGTATGCCCTCATCGGGATCGTTATTGTGGTGCTTTCGCAGGCTATCGTTAGGTTTGTCCTGACAAAGACCCTGAGCAGCACTAGCATTAGCTGCCCTGCTGGGCAGACACCTGATAGTACAGGCAAAAAATGTATTGCCGGCTGATTCGGTGATTGCAATCTGTTAGCACAAGTGCTATAAACATAGGTAAGAATAAGAAATTAGGAAAGGAACCAACATTACTATGATCACGAAACTCCTGAATAAGCTAAGCGGCTTCGTGGCGGCGGCTGTATTACTCGCATTACCTTTAGCCGTGCCAACAGTGGCCTTTGCGGCGACGACTGATATTCAAAATAATCTTTGTGGCTCCGTGGATTCACTTAGTGTTGATAGCACCGGCACCTGTGCAAGCACCACGGCTAGTGGTACTAGCACAATAAACAGTATTATTACCACAGTCATTAATCTGTTTTCTGTCATCGTCGGTGTTATAGCCGTGATCATGATAATTTACGCTGGCCTTAAATACATCACCTCAGGTGGTGACAGTGCTAAAATTACGAGCGCCAAGAATACAATTGTATACGCCATCATTGGTTTAATCGTCGTTGCACTGGCTCAGTTCATTGTGAAGTTTGTGCTAAACAAGGTGACAGGAAACTAAGATTCGCTCACTGTACCTAAAAACTGCTCGAGGAATCGGGCGGTTTTTCTTTTTAAGCACAACTCCCCTTTTCGCTGTGCTACAAAAAACGCACCCCATGCAGAGTGCGTTTTTTGTTTTGAGACAAGCTACTTATATAACCTGAATTTTCTTGACGGTATCTTGTTTGAGCTTCGTAAAGCTGACTGTGAGCACACCATCTTTCAGGACTGCTTCGATATCCTCTTCCTTTACAGGTACAGGCAATGCAATACTACGGCTAAATTCTCCCCAGTAACATTCCTGCACAAAGTAGTTCTCGACCTCTTCTTCATTCCCGGCGCTAAGTGTGCCACGAATACTTAATGTATTGTCGGCAATGCTCACGTCGAGTTCACTCTTGTTGACGCCCGCCGTGCGAGCCTTAACAACCAAGCGTTCCTTTGTTTCATACACGTCAACCGCCAGTTGTCCTGGCAGTATGGCGTCATCATCATTCCATTCTTCTTCATTACTCATGCTTGCAGGGACGCCGTCGTTGGCAGCCGTAGGCTCTGCCGTGTCGTCGTCGCCTAGAAAAGCAGCAGTTAGCTCATCTTCTTCCAGCAGTAAATCATCGTCGCGGTTTCGTCGCGCCATATACGTTGTTACCCTCCACCGGTCGCCCGGATTACAAATAGATATTTGCGTGTTTGTATTAAAATCAGTATAACTGACATTACTAACAGCGTGCAAGGCTGGCGACACATATTTACAACGGAATAATCACAACATGTCACTCATCGAATACATTATTAGCCTGTATGCGCCCCACAATTGCATTGCGTGTGATGCAGAAACCGATACTCTTCTCTGCCCTCATTGCGTTGATATACTCTCTGTCGTTCCACCCCGTTGCTACAGATGTAAAACAGTGAACCGAGGAATAAAAACGTGCAATAGCTGCCGCTCCAACACCCCCATATCGCACGTGTATGTCGCCACCTATTATGATGACGAGTCTGCCCGTCGGCTGTTGCACCTCGTGAAATATGGTCGGGCGCGCGCCGGGGTACAAAGCATGGCCGATTGTATTATGCCAAGGCTTCAAGGCATGCCCGTAGAGGCCGTGTTGGTCCCCGTCCCTACGGCAAGTAGCCGCGTTCGACAACGGGGCTTCGATCAGTCGGTTTTGCTTGCCCGTGAGATTAGTGCTCGAACGGGTAGACCGGTGGCCCATTTTTTGGCCCGGCTTGGTCAAGCTCATCAGGTGGGCGCGGGGCGGGCTGAGCGCATCACGCACCTAAAGGGTGCCTTTCGCCCCCTGCATACCCGCAGTATACGAGGCACGTACGTTGTATTGGTGGATGATGTGCTCACCACAGGTGCGACGCTCGAAACGGCTGCCCGAGTACTCAAGGCTGCTGGAGCCACACAAGTTGACGCTATAGTTTTTGCTCAGGCCGGTTAGGTTTGCTAGTGCAATAAAAAAGTCTACCCTTTCGGGTAAACTTTTTTATTATGGCGGAGAGAGAGGGATTCGAACCCTCGCAGGGACTCTCGCCCCTCTAACGATTTAGCAAACCGTCCCCTTCAGCCACTTGGGTACCTCTCCAGGTTGGATGAGTCACCCGGTGGTGGGCTTCTCATCTCTTCGTGCTTTGGCGGAGCCAAAGTCTGGGCTGCTCTTCCTGGTCAAAATATAACCGGGTAAAATTGGCTTACTCAATTTTACCTTATCTAACAGGTTAAAACCAGGAAAAAAGTATATAACTGGCGGAGAGAGAGGGATTCGAACCCACGGTACCCTTGCGAGCACACTTGTTTTCAAGACAAGCTCCTTAAACCACTCGGACATCTCTCCAACGGGGATGATTATACCATACCTAGAACACGGTATGTAGTACCGTTTATGCTATACTTATACAAGTATGCGGGAGACACAAAGAAAAGGAGATATCGCTGTTGCTGTGGCTATAGCAACATTTACCAAACTTGGTTATGATTTAGCGCTACCAATCACTGAATCTGCTGCGTACGATATCCTCGTCGATGACGGAGAGGGTGTCCACAGGGTGCAAGTAAGGTACTCGGGCGGAAAAGAAGTAGAACTTCGTCGTATACATTCTAATTCTCAGGGTTATGTAATCAAGAAAACAAAGAGACAAGCATATGATTGGCTGTATGTCCTGAAGGCTGATGGGAAGGAGTATCTCGCTAAGGTCTGTCTTGATGGTCGTCGCTCGGTTAGGCCAAGAGAGGAATGGTTGTTGCATGAGGATTTAGTGTCGAGATAAACTTGGCAATTGTAGTACAATAGCGCTTATGGAAGACATGCAGCCCGGGCAGATTATATCTCCGACCTCACCGGGTGGTGAGCAGCCGATTACTAACAGTCCTCGTCCTACACAAGAAGGCACATCTTTTTCACCTGCGGCGACTACGTCTCCTCTCCCTGCGGTAACAGCACCTCCTTCTGCCCCCGAAAGCGATACGGTTGCAACAGCGCTTTCACCTTCGCCCGTAGAATCGCCGGCAGTTAGCCCCCAGGAAGTATCAGCGGCTTCGGGCCAGATGCCAATTATTTCTGCTCCCCTTCTGCAAGCTCAGCCTGAAGCGTTTAACTGGTCCGCAGCGGAATATGTGCATCATGAAAAGCATGGCATGTGGTACGGGCTTTATGCCTTGGGGACGGTACTATTGGCGGCAGTCGTGTACTTCACCACTAAGGATATTTTGTCGACAGTTATTGTGTTTGTCGCTATCTTGGGTCTCATACTGTTTGCTTCCCGCAAGCCGAGTGCTCAAGAATACACGCTTGATGGGGATGTTTTGAGGGTTGGGAACAAAGACTATTACCTTCACGACTTTAAAGCCTTTTCGGTTATCGAAGAAAGCCAAGTTGCCGAACTCATACTTCGCCCGCTTAAGCGTTTCCTGCCAATGGTATCGGTCTACGTGAGTCCAGATCAGGTAGATGCGCTGGCCGATTATTTGGCTGATTTTTTGTCGTTTGAGCCACATAAACCTGATGCAGTTGATAATCTGCTTCGACGCATCAGGTTCTAATAGGTCGTTTTAATTATAGGCCCATACATATTGCCCTTTTGCAACTATTCTGCTATCGTAGGCATAGCATAAGGCGGAGGCAGGTATGTACGAAGACAGTAGAACACCAGTAGTAAGGCGAATTATATGGCTCGCTATTTCTGTGCTTGTTGTGGCGGGTCTTGTCTGGCTGCTGTTATGGTTCTTTGTCTGGCGAGGTTCGGATACCACTAGTAATAAAAGTGCCACACAAACGGTTACCACAAGTCAAAAGACAGGCACGGGCAGTGCCCCTGATACCACGACTGCCCCGAGCGCCGATAGCACATCCCAACCATCGTCTACTCCTAGCACTACCTCCACCATAAACTCGACTTCGCCTTCAACGGGCGTAACTTCAAGTACCTCAACCACTCAGCCGGCACTGGCAAATACTGGTCCCGGTAGCTTTGCGGCCCCCATTGCTCTAGCTGTAGCTGGAGGCACTATCTACTACAATGTGCGCCTCCGGCGCAAACTACAACGCTAGTTACGCCATTCAAGCGGCCCTCCTGCGGTCACTTGCTTCCGTAAAATTCTGCGTCTACTATGGAATGTATGCCTGTCTCATTGCGCTGCTTGGTATTGTGGCAACTCCATCTGGCTCAAGTATCTCTTATGTGCAAGACTTTCATGCCCTGTTCGGTTTTGTTGTTTTTGTAGCCCAAGCTACCCTATCACTCCACTATCTCATTAAGGCATGGGGCGACATACTTGATTGGTCTTTACTGCTTCTCCAGCTCATTGCCATCGGTCTTGTAGTGCCCTCATTCTATGCGGTGGGCGTAATGTCACTTATGCTGCCGGTCCAATTGCTGGCGATTATTGCCTTTGGTGCCCTGCTCATCTGGGCCGTTTCATATAAGGCTAGTCAGGACGGAGCGATGAGTCCTCACCGAGTTGGTGCACCCGACAGGATATCGGCTAACGCCTCCTCCGCTCAGCCATGCTCGGTGCAAGCACCTGCGCGTGGCTTCGCTACGCCGAACCTCCATTCGCTACGCTCACTCCTACGGTTCTCATCCCGTCTCAACGCACCATACAAAAAAGGTCAGACAAGCTGACCTCATTTGTATGGTGCACCCGACAGGATTCGAACCTACGACCTATGGCTCCGCAAGCCATCGCTCTATCCAGCTGAGCTACGGGTGCTCATCGCACATGAGACGAACCTACGGTTTTTCTCATCGCGCAGGCAAAATGGAATACATTTTGTCAGGCTGCTATTTTCCCTTACGCACATGGAAAATGTAACAGGGGTAATTCTAGCACAGAAACAATAGCTTGGCTACCCCCTTGCAGTCGGGTGTATACTGAAATTACATAACGCATAAGGCTAAACAAACACACGATGTCAATAGAAGCACCCCGCCGAGTCAATCCTGATACCGACACTTTGTTCCAGGTAAAGACTGATGTGCCATCTGGCAGTATCGAAGGCTACTTTTATACCGAAAAAGCAGGGATTGTCTCTATCGATTATGTGCAGTTTGTTGACGCTCTAAAGGATCGTATAGCGACTGAGGCGACGAAGCGCTTTAGACGACGGAAAGTCGAGTACGAAGGTGTGGCGCTGGCGGATGTATATGACAAATGGCCTGACGAAGCAGAAGTTAATGGGGCCATCTATGAAAGCTTTGACCAGGTGGCTATACATAGCCTGCAATCACTCTATGGCGCCCTCAAACAGCATGATTTGCCTCAACATCTCGTCTTCATCGCACAAGAACGCCCCTTTACGCCATGGGAAGGCCCAGTGCAGGAATGGCTCAAGGAGTCTCGACAGCCCTACGAAGCAACCGGTGGCATGTATGGCATGTATGAGCCCGACGAGTATCCGCAACTGCAATTCCGCCGATCCGATGGCTCAAATTTTTAGATAAACTCACCGCATTGTCGGATTGTTCCCTTTTTCAGGGGTAATCTGTACAATGAAGGCGGTGTAGGGAGAGGTCGCATAGTTTGGTCTAGTGCGCCACACTCGAAATGTGGTATACCGGCAACGGTATCGAGGGTTCAAATCCCTCCCTCTCCGCCAAGCTAAAAGAGTCTGTCCGTCAGGATAGGCTCTTTTAGCTTGTTTGGGATGGGGTTCGAACGGGAGTGCCAGTGGCATCCCCCGCCCTCACCAACAGAGACGACACTATCGTGTCGATTCTGCCGTATACTAGAGGCATGCAAGACTCGATATTTACGAAAATCATACGCGGTGAAATCCCCTGCTATAAGATATACGAGGATGCCAGCACTTTTGCGTTTCTCGATATTCACCCAATCCAGCCAGGTCATGTGCTGGTCGTACCGAAGAAACAGGTTGATTTTGTGTGGGACCTAAACCCTGAGGACTACCAGGCACTCATGGCAACGGTCAAGAAGATTGCACTGCGTTTGCGTGAAGTGTTCCCAGATAAAGCTCGCATCGGCATGATGGTGCAAGGACTTGATGTTGCGAACCATGCCCACATCAAGGTCTTCCCTTTTTCGACAGCGGCAGACTACTACCATCAGCCAGCTATGGACGATGAGCCGAACCGCTCCGAACTCGCTGCTATTGCACAACAACTACAGATGGAGGATGAGGTATGAATATTTTTATCACTGCCCTTATCATGGCGCTCGGTGCCAGCACATGGATCTACACGCGAGTACAGCGACGAGTTGGCTATGGAAATAGCAAAACAGCCCTTAAGACTGCGGTTATAGCCGGAGCGATATGTTTTGTGGTGGTGCTCACCATCGGCCTCACGCTCTTTGGTTAAATGACGCAAGAGTCATACATCAGAAACAGGCCTCATCTGGCTAGTTTTTGCTAGCCTCATAGCAGTTTAGCTGGTACAATGTGGCCATGGATGAGAAACGGTTGGGGGCCGTCGTGCAAGAAGCGCGGCGAAGTCATGGGTATACGCAGCAAACGCTTTGCCAGAAATCTGGGCTGAGCTATTCAACGCTTGCCAAAATTGAACGCGGCGCTATTAAGTCACCGTCTATTTTTACTATTCAACAGATTGCGACCACCCTCGGCATGAGCCTGGACGAACTTATGGTGGGTGTTCTTGCAGTCTCCGGTACTTCTGATAAAAAAGTCTCCCAAAACGGCATTCGCTTCGTGTACTTCGATATGAATGGCTGCCTGGTACGTTCGAGCAGTAACGCTTTTGCAAAACTGGCTGAAGATAGTGGCGTGTCACCAGATAGTATTGAAACGATTTTTTGGCAGTATGATGAGGCGGTTAATAAGGGCGAAAAAAGTATCGACGAACTCAATACGGCTCTAGCCGAACGACTGGGTATGATGGTAGATTGGTACGCCTACTACCTCGATTCCATCGAACCAACCCCTGGTATAGCCGAACTTCTGGCCTGGGTGAGTAAGAACTATCGGGTTGGCATTCTCACCAACACTATGCCAAACCTTGTGCACCTCATGATAGACCGCGGCTTGCTACCGCAGATACCCTACGATGTTATTATCGATTCATCAGAAGTACATGCCATCAAACCAGAAACTCGTATTTATGAAATTGCAGCCGAACGTGCTGGGGTGACGCCCAACGAAATTCTTCTGATTGATGACGATCGCCCGAACCTCGTGGCGGCCGGCCAAATGGGATGGCACGCTATGAAGTTCCAACCCTACCAGCCAGAAGAAGCGATCGTCGCTATATCCACAGCTCTCCAGCCGGCAGCCTAGTCTCCAAAAATCATGAGGCCAACCTACTCAGCGAGGCTCGTAAACCTTTGCTGCTCGGCTTGGAGTCGCTCAATCATAGTCTTGGCCTCAGCCAAGCGTTGCCTTGTCTGCTCAACAATTTGTTTTGGCGCCTGACGCACGTAGGAATCGTTAGAAAGGCGTTTTTCGTATTGCGCAACCAGTGATTGCTGCTCGGCTTTCTGTGTTTCTAGGCGCTCTACGTGTGCTACAGCGACTCCGGCGTCAACATCGAGCCAGCATTGATACGTGGTACTTGTCAGGTGGAGTCCATTGCCATCCGAAACTTCTCGCGTTCTGGCGATATTCGTCAGACGTGTAATTAGGGCTGAGTTTGTGGCGATAAAAGGCGCATCAGTGTAGTACAGTGTTGGTTTATCGAGCTCTAGGCTATGCACTAAACCTCGCACCTCTGTCACAATGGCTTTAATCTCTTCAAAAGCCTGGGCTTGTTTCGCATCAGCTTTGGTGGGCTGTGGCCACGATTGGACGGCAAGAATGGTATCACCCGTCCAGGCTAGTGTTTGCCAGATAGTCTCTGTTACGAACGGTGCAAAGGGATGGGCCAATTTCAGTACGCCTTCTAGGACGTGCCCCAATACTCCACTGCCCTTCTCTGATTTACTTGCCTCAATATACCAATCCGCTACGTCGTCCCAGACAAAATGGTAGAGTGTATCGTACGCTTCACTGAAGCGGTAGCTATCTAAATGACCACCCATAACTTCGGTAATATGTTGTAATTTAGTCAATATCCAATGTTCAGCAGTTGTTTTGGGCCGTGCCTCTGGGGCGTGCGTGTAGCTATCACCAAGTCGATCTTCGATGTAGCGGGCAATGTTCCAAAGCTTATTACAAAAGTTACGAGCCTCTTCGACTCGCCTAGGGTCATAGCCCCGGTTTACGGCTGGGCTACGCCCTGCGACAATGCCCATTCGAAGCGCATCTGATCCATACTGCTCAATCACCGGCATTGGGTCGACGACGTTGCCGATGCTCTTACTCATTTTGGCGCCATCGGCAGCCATAACGTAACCATGGATATACACCTCCTGGAACGGAATATCACCGGTAACGTACAGCCCCAGCATAATCATCCTGGATACCCACGGATAGAGTATTTCTCCACCTGTCTCCATCAAACTCAGCGGATAGTGATGTTTAAAATCTGGGGAGTCGATACCGAGTGTGGCGTACGGCCAGCTACTGCTACTGAACCAGGTGTCAAATACATCCGGATCACGGTGGTATGTCTTGCCATCAATCTCGATAATTTCTTGATCAACCCGATCGTCAAATATCCAATCATCTGGCTGGTCGACATTTTGAAACGCTGGAATCGGAATGCCCCAGGCGATTTGCCGGCTTATATTCCAGTCCCGTAAATTCTCAAGATAACCAATGAGCTGCTCACGCTTAGCAGCTGGGTAAAACGTAATTTTATTAGCTTTCAGCGCTGCAATAGCGGGCTTTGCGAGCGGTTGCATATCGACGAACCACTGCTCGCGCAAAAGCGGCTCTATGACGGTGCCACACTTGTAGCAGTGTCCAACGTTGTGAGTCAAATCCTCGGTTTTTTCGAGGTGGCCACCCTTCTCCAGATCGTGCACGACCGCTTCCCTGGCCTCAACTACCGTCAGCCCGCGATAGCTTTCGGGTACTTCATCGGTTAGCTTACCTTCGTGATTAATAATCGATATCTTTGGTAGTGAGTGTCGTTCAGCGGCGTCGTAGTCGTTCTGATCGTGAGCTGGTGTCAGCTTCACGGCACCGGTCCCAAAGCTTGTGTCTACAAAGGCATCAGCAATAATTGGCACTTCCCTGCCCGTGAGGGGTAATCGGACTGTTCGACCGATGTACTGCGTGTAGCGTTTATCATCTGGGTGTACAGCTACGCCGGTATCACCCAGCATTGTTTCTGGGCGTGTAGTCGCCACTATTACTTCCCCGCTTCCATCTGTTAGCGGGTAGCGTATGTACCACAGGCTTGTCTTGGCTTCTTTGTACTCAACCTCTATATCGGCAAAGGCTGTACCATGGAATGTACAGAAGTTAACAAGCCGCTCACCCCTGTACACGAGACCATCTTCCCAGAGTTGCTTAAATGTCTTATAGGCTCGTGTAACTATCTTGTCATCGAGGGTGAAGGTAAACCGCGTCCAGTCACAACTAATGCCAAGCTTGCGGAACTGGCTCTCGAAGTTATGTCGGTTGGTGGCGACGAAGTCGTACAACTGGCTATAGAGTTCCTCACGTGAAAAATCGAAACGGCTTTTCCCTTTTTTAGCAAGCTGTTTCTCATACACTGCCTGTGTTTCAAATCCGGCATGATCGGCGCCGGGCAAAAGCAGGGTACGCTCTCCAAGCATACGGTGATAGCGAGTCGGAATGTCCTCTAGTGCAGCCGTTAGAGCATAGCCAATGTGCAGGTTTGCATTGGCATTTGGCGGGGGCATGACAATGGTGTAGGCTTTGTGCGCACTATTGGGCTCAAAGGTACCACTTTTCTCCCATAGGTCATAGATATCTGTTTCGTATTCTTTTGGTTCATAGACTTTTGGCAAATTCATAGCCACCATTGTATCACCTCTGTTTGAGTGGGGCTAATGGTCTACATACTCAGATTGGGCTGTATATCGAGTGAGTAAGGGTCGGCTGTTGGGCGACCCTGCTTCATATGAAAGCAGCCAAGGGTGGCAATCATGGCGCCATTATCTGTACATATTCGTGGATCAGTGTAATTGATGGGAATAGGCAGTCGTTCTGCAAGTTGTCGGCGTAGCTCTGGGCTAGCTGCCACGCCGCCGGCAATGACAACAGACTGGGGCTGAAATTCTTCGTAGGCTTGCAACGTTTTATCGACCACAGTCTCCACGGCAATACGCTGAAAGCTAGCGGCGATATCTGCCTTTTGAACCTCGTTCAGGCGGGCAGGGAGATCTTTGCTCGGAAAGGTAAAATCCTCGTTAATTGCTTGCTGTGCAGTCCGAAGCACCGCAGTCTTTATTCCCGAAAAACTAAAGTCATACTTTTCTGCCATTTTAGCCTTCGGAAATGTGTAGGCAAAGGCATCGCCTTCCAGTGCTTTTTTGCCGACACTCGGGCCGCCAGGGTAGGGGAGGCCGATAATTTTGGCCACTTTATCAAACGCCTCGCCAATGGCATCGTCTTGGGTCTGCCCCAGGAGTGTGTAATCAAAATGATCACGGAATAAAGCAAGTTGGCTATGCCCACCACTTACTATCAGCGCTAAAACAGGGAAAGCGGGTTGCGACGTCGGTAGTTTATAATCGACAAGCTTTGGGTCTGGGCCCGTTTCGGTCAAAAAGTTCGCGTACACGTGACCTTCGACGTGGTTAACGGCATACAAGGGCTTGTTGTGCGTAATCGCCAATGTCCGCGCGGTCAGTACCCCAATGAGGAGTGAGCCACCAAGCCCAGCGCCGTACGTAACGGCAATCGCATCGATAGCATCCCAATCGCAGTGAGCCTCATCAAGCGCTTGCTGAATAACACCATCAACTACTTCTATATGGCTACGCGCTGCAATCTCTGGCACCACCCCACCGTATTGCACGTGTAAATCCATACTAGAGGCTACAACATTCGATAGCAATCGATAGCCATCTTCTACTACTGACGCTGCCGTCTCATCGCAGCTACTCTCAATTCCAAGTACTTTCATATCCCCTATAGTGTAGCAAACTATTCTATATTGCACACTTGACGTAATTCCAAATATGTATG
>DAIDKK010000014.1 GCA_027450065.1 Candidatus Saccharimonadota bacterium
TATAAAAGGAGTTTCGGGCTATCTACAGAAAGTCTGTATGACAAATATGGCGAACATATAGCCGGCATTACTGGCTATGCTTGAGGAGATAAGGGTGCGAGAATACGGTGTGGCACTTGCTTGACGCGGGCTAGCTGAGACGATTGCAGGCTGGGCAGAACTGCGTATATAAATCAGCTTATTGGCTTCGATTCCGAGAGCATGCACGATGCCCCTCTATTGATATAGTCCTGGCTTGTCTAGAGCTTTCTCTTCGGCTGAAACATTTGACGTAGCAAATGATTGTCGGAAGAAACATCAATGATAGCGTCTGTCACGGTCCGTCATGCTCTCCATATACACGCACAAATAGAATCAAGTGTTGCATTAATACTCTTAATAGTATATAATACATTGTATTAATTGTTAACTGGAGCGCAAAATGCCTAGATTTGAACGACCAAAAAATAGTGTACTGACAGATTTTGGTGAGAGAGAAACCGCAGCCGCATGGAATATAAATGAAGACCCCCTAGATCTACCCCCTGAAGTTCGCACGTATGAAGGCTTGTACCCCCCCTGCACCTCGCCCACCTCAGGTAGCGGGCTATAACGGAACCCCCCTCCTGCCAGTATTAGGATCTCGAACTGAACCAGCTGGAGTAGATGAGTACTTTCAGAGCAAAAGACAGCAGGGCCTGCTCTAACTAACTAGCCTCACGAACAGTCACTGTTAACCTTCATATAATCTACTATTCGTGCAGCTAAGCGACAGCAGAGTTGCAATCATATTCTGGACAATTTCTTACAGTATATGCATGAAACGGTCGCGTACAGTCACCGTATTGTGGCCGCCACTACATGAAGCCGGGTCGGGCGTAGTATCGTATCGTTTGGCGGTGCTTGGAATGGCCTTGTATTCTTTATTGATCGTATCGCTGCTCTCATCGCCAAAGCTCACCAGCAACTTATCCTGGTCTTTGATTACAGTATTTTCTAGCCCGCCAAAGTCAGTGTAATCTTGTCCATTTAGTATAAGATTTAATTTGTTATTGCCACTCTCCTGATACACAACACCTGCCCTGTCGACAAGATAGGTAGCTCCCATGTTCCAGCCGAGGTTTTGGAAGAATTGTCCCCACGTCACCGCATGATCCTCTACGTGGATAACATTATTGACGTTATCATGCATATGAACGCGTCCTGCGGGAGTCACCGTACCGCCCAAAGTACATGCCGCTTCCTCAGTGTAGTAGATAGGACTATCAAATAGCTCACGCTGACCATTGATATATACAGCGAAATTAGCGTGGTAATGAACGTCGTCTGGTTTATACAAAAAGAACCTAATGCCGAGGACGATCACAGCTCCAAGAATAAAACAGCCAATGCCAATAAACCATGTACTCTTCATAAAACTGAAATATTTTTTGATGCTCATATCGCCCTTTCTAGTGTAATATCTTCATTTGACATGATACCCCCATGGGGTATATATTACAAGCATGATTACCGACCTCAAGAAACGAGCCCTGCATCGCAGTAAAATCCTTCAAGGACAACTGAAAGGTGTGGAAAAAATGATTGAGGATGAAAAATATTGCATGGATATTATCACCCAAAACCTAGCTATCCAGAAGTCGCTCAGTTCTCTTAATAAATTACTCCTCGAGAACCATCTGCGTACCCATATTTCCGAAAAAATGGCAGTCGTGGATGACAAAGAACATACAGAAGCAGTTGAAGAGCTACTCAGCCTGTACGAATTAACGCAAGTACGAAGTAACTAATAGTAAAGGAGAAATAACATGATGGATGGCTACTGGGGATACAACAATATGAATAGTGGAAATGGGATATGGGGTTTTGTATTTATGGCTCTGATGATGGCAGTCCTTATCACGGGTGTCGTTCTAGCTATACACTACCTTGGCCATTCAAACGGCAAGCACAATGACAAAGCCGCACTTGCTATACTTGAGAAACGATTTGCAAGCGGTGAGATTGATACAAAAGAGTTCGAAGCAAAGCGTAAAAGCTTAAGCGAGTAGGCTGCATGTTTCTTATCCACGCCTTGTCGATGTCTGCAGCGATGGGCTAGGAAATATTCTGGCCACTGATACTTGGTTTTGCCCTTTCTGGTGCCATACAGGCGGTCGTTTCACACCACCAAATGAGTAAGCTACTACCTGATGATTCAGCCAAATCAAGCACTAAAGCGAGTTTATTGGGTACAGCCTCAAGCTCCTGCTCGTACGCATCGGTTGCTCTTGCTCGCTCGGTGCTTAAGAAGGGCGGCAACTTTAGTGCGGCAATGGCATTCGAGATGGCTAGCACGAATCTCGTAATTGAACTTGGCATTATCATGCTGTTGCTTCTGGGTTGGCAGTTTACGGCGGCCGAGTTTGTTGGCGGACCAATTATGATTGGCTCGTGCTACTCCTTCGACGTTTCCTGAGCAAACGAATGGTTATGGCTGCAAAAGCTCAATCTGAGCAAGGGTTACAAGGCCGCATGGAAGGATATGCCGCCATGGATGATATGGCAGTTCGCGGACAGACCAGCCTGTGACAAAAACTCAAATCACCCCAGGGTCGAACTGCCATGAGCCATTTTTTTGTTATGGATTGGGCAAGCATTTGGACCGATGTTGTCCTGGGGCTGCTTATTGCCGGGGCTTTAGCTGCCTGGGTGCCAGTCCATTTTTGGCAATCTTTCTTCTTCGTGCAACATCCGCTTGCTGCCGCCGTGTGGGGGCCGCTGGTTAGCCCGCTTATTGCCGTCGTTAGTTTCGTGTGCTCAGTCGGCAATGTGCCGCTTGCAGTCGTACTGTGGAATGGAGGTATTAGCTTTGGCGGCGTGATTAGCTTTATCTTTGCTGACCTTATTATCATTCCGATAATCCGCATCTATGCAAAATACTATGGCCGCAAGATGGCTGGATTTTTATTCCTCACGTTTTATGCGGCTATGGCCGCAGCCGGCTATATTATCGAGGGCTTGTTTGCGCTGCTGCATCTAACCCCCCATATCCGAAATACCAAAGTGCTCGAAGCGGCCATAAGCTGGAATTATACGACCGTATTGAACGTGATTTTCCTAGTAGTCGCTGGCGTACTGGTGTGGCGCTTTATGCGGACCGGTGGCCCAATGATGCTCAAGATGATGAACAAACCAGAGCATTCAGCCAACAGCTAGTTCTCACACGTGTATCATGTCCAAGCCCAAGACTCAGTACTTATCGCAAATGACGACTCCTGCCTATTAAGGGGTAGATTAGCATATCTGGCCGTAAGCGCCCATACTCTACATAGACGAGGGAACAATAAACGTTTCCAGCCTCCACCATTTATACGTTAAAAAGAAAGGTCAACACATGATTAATTTTATATGGCCACCCGGCACCAAGCTGCCCGCAGGAACGGGTGGGTCAGAGAATTATACGGTCGGCCAAGTTCGTGAACTCATACGGCGCGGCATTAGTGCACAAGTGATTACTATCGGCCTTGGCGAGAAAGATGGCCGCTCAGAGTTCGTAGATATACCATTTACATCCCTCGAGAACCAATCCCAGATTAGCCAGCTAGAAGGTACGGTTGTATTCATTAATGAAGCGGCGTACGTCGACACCATGTCGCCTGCCTTCGTGATTATGCATATACCCCCACCCCATCGGGAGCCTGGACGAGCCGCAATAATGAAAATGATTAAAGGTCGCACACTCATCGCAACAAGCATATACGCCGCGAGACTTTGGGCCAAGTACGTCCACCGTGATATTGCAGATGTGCATGTCGCCTTTCCCTTTGCTGAACCTTGTTTTGCCACGCAAGTGCGTAAACCCTTTCAAGGGCCAAACGTACGTATTCTATTTGCCGGAAGATTAAGTGCCCAAAAAGGCATTTATACCATGCTCGAAATGCTGCACATCGATATTATAAAAAATAATCACAATTTGGTATTTTCTGTTACGACCGCAGGGGCGGACAAACCGGAAGGCAAGATTATCCGCATGCTCGTTGACGCGCACCCTGGTGTTACGGTCATTCCATCGCTCAAGACACCGGCCGCAATGGCTGAACTTATGAGCGTACACGATATTGTCATTATGCCTTCAAATAGCCAATATTGGCATGAAACCTTTGGTATCGTATCCGTCGAGGCACAACATTCGGGGTGTTGGGTAGTTGCCTCGAACGATGGCGGGTTACCCGAAACAAATTGCGGTGGCGTTATACTTGTTAAACCAGATGATTCAGAAGCCCTTGCGGAAGGCATACAGCTCGCAATAGAAAGAGGGTCATTACCCGCAAGCATACGTCGTCAAGCAGCCAATCTATTCACGGTTGAGCAGTCAGTCGACAACCTGCTGCAAGTGCTATTTCCACCTCATAAACTTATTGTCCAACCAATCAAGAAAATTACACTGAGATCTTCCATCAAAACGCCGTAAAGTATGTAGCCAACCTGCAGAATTATGTGGCTAGCGTTCTTGGCGACGAATCGTGAGGCCCGCAAGGATGAGTACCACTGCGCCGTACATAATAACAATGAGGAGATCTTTCGTGAGGGTACTCGTCCAGGTGGCATGAAGTGTCACCTGCTTCATAGCATCAACGCTATACGTCAGTGGCATAACATTCGCAAACCATTGTAGTACTGTGGCCATATGATCTCGAGCAATAAATAATCCACACGTGAGCAACTGCGGAAAAACGAACGCAGGCATGAATTGCACAGCCTGGAACTCGCTGGTCGCAAAAGCACTCATGAATAGTCCGAGCGACGTTCCGAGTAGTGCAGCCACGACTGCACTAATAAGCACTGGCAATGTACCACCCAGTACCGTCACGCCGAGCAAACCCAACACGACCGTACTCGCAATGACTGCCTGCAATAACGCAAGTAAGGCGAATGCGATCGCATACCCAAAGATAAAATCGAGCTTCGAAAGTGGGAACGTCATCAGTCGATCGAGTGTACCAATGGTACGCTCACGAAGTGTGGCAATTGAGGTGATAATGAACATCATAATGAGCGGAAATATGCCAAGAATCATTGGAGCAATCGAATCAAATACGAGCTGCTCACCATCATAGACGTAGCGCAAAATGATAAGTAGAATACTCGGCACTATCAGTACCATCACGAGTGTTCTCGGGTCATGGCTCAGCTGCTCTAGCACACGCAGAGCAGTCGCGAATGTCTTGCGTAAAGTCATGCCTGCGCTCCTACGAGCTGTAAGAAACTTTGCTCCACCGTCTTTGTACCTGTTTGTTCGCAGAGTCCACTTGGTGAGCCATGCGCCAGCACTTTGCCATCGCGAATAAGCACCAAATCATCACAACGCTCCGCTTCATCCATAACATGACTCGTGATTATGATGGAGGTGCCATTAGCAGCTAATTTACGGAAGATAGCCCATATTTGTTCACGCAAGACTGGGTCAAGCCCAACGGTAGGCTCATCCAAAACCATGAGCTCAGGTTCACTAATTAAAGCAACTGCGAGAGAGACACGCTGTTTCTGCCCACCAGATAGACTGCGCACGAGTTGATCGGCCTGTGACTGCATGGTCATGACCGCTAGCAAACGGCTTACTTCATCCGCAACCTTCGCCCGCGGTACGCCAAACATAGTGCTAAAGTAGCGAAGGTTTTGCCGGACAGTGAGGTCTGGATAGACAGAGTTTTCTTGTGTCATGTAGCTCAGCCTCGATCGAAGTTCAGCAGTACCCGCCGGTACGCCAAGTACCGTAATGGCTCCTCGCGATAGTCTCTGCCGCCCAACAACTGCACGAATGAGCGTCGTTTTCCCTGCACCTGATGGACCGATAAAGCCGATGATTTTGCCTACCGGTAACTCAAGATTAACGCCATCGAGCGCTTTAAAATCCTCAAATAAAACAGTGGCTTCCTCGACTTTTACTGCGTGTGTCATACCCATGCAGTATGACGTCTCTCTCTTAGAAATACAATCTTCTGCTGTATACTACTAGCATGACATGGCTGGGATACGCCCTACTCTCCGCACTATTTGCAGCATTCACTGCAATACTTGCAAAAATCGGTGTCAAAGACATTGATAGCAATCTAGCTACCGCCATTCGCACAGTTGTGATTCTCTTTTTCGCCTGGGGTATCGTGCTATTTCAGCAAACACAACACCACTTACGTAGCATTTCGAAGTTCTCCCTGCTATTTCTTGTCCTTTCGGGCCTCGCAACCGGTATGTCGTGGCTATTTTATTTTAAGGCTTTACAGCTGGGTAACGTGAGTCAGGTTGCAACAATTGATAAGTTGAGTCTCATTATGACTATTTTGCTGAGTGCCCTCATTCTTAAAGAACACCTGAGCCCGATGGTGCTAGACGGCGCAGCACTCATGGTATCTGGCGCTATACTTGTCGCTCTCGGCAGGTAGACACAATAGGTATACTACGTAAAATACACCTTAAGATTACAAACACGCGCCTTCAGTATCCTCTCAGAGTCCAAGCATAGGCTTTGGCTAGAAACATTCGTAAAAGAAAGGTTACTCATGAACGTAGTTACCCGCGGCGTACGAAACGCATTTCGTAATACCGTCCGGACAAGTTCTATTATCATAATTTTGGGCTTAAGTATTGGGCTTACTATAGCTATGCTTGCCGCCCGTCAAGCAGTAACGAGCAAGATTCAGTCCGTTAAAAGCTCCGTTGGCACGAGTATTAGTATCTCGCCAGCTGGGTTCCATGACTTTTCTGGTGGCGGTACCGCCCTTACAGCTGATGAGCTCGCCAAGGTTGCTGCCGTCAGTCACGTGAGAAGTGTAACGGAAATGCTCAGCGATCGCCTAAGCAGTGACAACACCAATTTAGTATCTTCCATTGTGGCAGGGACCTTGGGCCAACGCTTTGGTGAAGGTGGTGGTACTGCCCCTCAAGTAAGCAACGGCAGTAGTACCGGCGCGACACGCAGCTTCACACCACCCGTCACCGTTACGGGCACGAACGATGTCGCATCCACCGCCGCATTTAGCGGCAGCACCGCAACCATTACCAGTGGCAAGACTATTGATGCTACTTCTGATAGCAACGTTGCGCTTGTTGGCAAAGAACTCGCAACCAAAAATAGTCTTTCGGTTGGTTCAACCTTCACCGCTTATGGGGCCACCATTACGGTAGCTGGTATTTTCGATACCGGTACGACGTTTGGAAATAATGCGGTTGTCATGCCACTCGCCACCGTGCAGCGCCTCTCGAACCAAGCTGGCAGCGTTACCTCCGCAACCGCAACAGTCGATTCCTTGGATAATCTAGCCAGCAGCACCACTGCCATCAAAAGTATCCTTGGCACCGCAGCAGACGTGACGAATAGCCAGGATATCGCCAATCAAACCGTACAGCCGCTGGAAAGCGTCAAGAGCATATCACTCTTCAGCCTCATTGGCGCCATGGTAGCCGGTGCTATCATCATACTTCTGACCATGATGATGATTGTTCGCGAGCGTCGACGTGAAATAGGTGTCATGAAAGCCATTGGCGCATCCAACCTTAAGGTAATGGGGCAGTTTATCGCCGAGTCCCTGACGCTCACCATACTTGGGCTCATAGTGGGAAGTGTCATTGGCATTGCAGCGGCGAGCCCCGTAACCAACACCTTGGTCAATAACAGTTCCTCATCTGCCTCGACTCAAACATTTGCCGGTGGCCCACTCGGAGCAGGCTCATCGAACACCACCATAGTCAGACCTCGACTCCGGGAGCTTGGTCGTACGAGTACGGCAACACTTAAAAATATTAAGACTTCCGTCGGTTTTAGCACCCTCATGGCGGGCATCGGCGCCGCATTGTTTATCGCCATTGTCGGCAGTGCCGTTCCATCATTCTTAATCAGCAAAATTAAACCGGCAGAAGCCATGAGGAGCGAATAATATGTTGGAAGTCACAAACCTAACCAAAACCTTTCGATCTGGTGGTGGTACTATTGCAGCCGTTGATGCCGTGAGTTTCAGAGTCGATGAAGGCCAGTTCGCCTCTATCATTGGGCGCAGCGGCAGCGGTAAAAGTACTCTGCTTGCCCTTCTTGGTGCGCTTGATACGGCTTCGGATGGCCACATTATGATTGATGGTAAAGATATCACCACGATGCATGACCACGAATTGATTGATTATCGCTGCAAGCGTATTGGCTTTGTGTTTCAGAATTACAACCTCGTGCCGAATCTGACTGCCCTCGAGAATGTGCTCCTGCCGATGGAGTTCGCGAAGCTCAAGCGCAGCGAGCGATTAGCACGGGCTCGTAAGCTACTTGATCAAGTTGGCATTTCTGGCGATAAACAGCAACGCAAGCCTGGCAAGATGTCGGGTGGCGAACAACAGCGCGTCTCAATTGCCCGAGCACTGGCCAATGAACCAAAACTTGTACTGGCCGATGAACCGACGGGTAATCTCGACAGCGAAAATGGCAAAATGATATTTGACCTGCTGCACGGACTTGCGCGCAGCGAGAATACAACCATTATCGTTGTCACGCATGACCTTGAGATTGCCGGCCGCACCGACAAAACCTTCAAGCTCCTCGATGGTAAGCTCCAGAATAAGTAGTCCCCACCTAGCGCCGTCATCACGATGCGCTTAACAGATACGTGAAAACTTGTGAAAACTCGGCAATTATGTGATTCTCAGGTATAATTCAGACAGCCTATGTAGACTAACTCCACTATGAAACTATTACTCATCGAAGACGAACCAAAAATCGCCCGCGCTATCAAAATGGGGCTTGAGCAAGAACGGTCAACCGTAGAGGTTATGCACGATGGCCCGAGTGGCCTTGCTGCTGCGCTCGGTGATTCGTACGACGCAATCATTCTCGACCGCATGTTACCTGGCGGGATGGATGGCCTGGAAATTTGCGAAACAATCCGTGAAAAAGGTGTCAAAACGCCAGTACTTATGCTGACCGCAAAAGGACAGATACGCGATCGCGTCAATGGCCTAAATGCAGGCGCAGATGATTACCTTGTCAAACCTTTTTCTTTTGAAGAACTCCTAGCACGGTTACGTGCACTCACCCGCCGTCCGCACGAAACAAATGGCACTACCTTACACGTGGCAGATTTAAGCCTCGATACTATCTCGTATGACGTACAGCGAGCTGGCAAACCTATCAGCCTGTCACAAACAGAATATTCCCTGCTCGAATACCTCATGCGCAACAAAAACCGCGTCTTAAGCAAGACGAACATCATTAATCACGTGTGGGATTTTGATGCTGATATACTACCTAATACAGTAGAAGCCTACATGGGGTACCTGCGTAATAAGATAGATAAGCCGTTCGACAAGCCGCTCCTGCACACCGTGCGAGGCTTTGGCTATCGGATTGGCGGCGACCCTAACGGAGATTCATGAAAAACCTGTTCCACTCGACGACCCTACGTTTAACGGCATGGTACACACTTATACTGCTGTTTATTAGCCTACTATTTAGTATCGTTGTGTTTCAGATTTCATCCGCAGAGTTACGTCGGAGCTTTGGGCCCACTCCCCAGAGTGATACCCTATTTTTTATAGACCATGATGCTGCACAGGCATGGCGAAACGAACACGTCAAAGAGGGCATGTCCCGGCTTGTTGGGCAACTAGTACTATTCAATCTATCGGTACTTGCCACGGGCGCGGCTGGCAGTTACCTGCTAGCGCGACGAACGCTCGAGCCAATTGAGCAGGCCATGGAAGCGCAAACTCGTTTCAGCAGTGATGCCGCTCATGAACTCCGTACCCCCCTGACTATTATGCAGTCCGAGATAGAAGTTGGGCTCCGTAATGCGAGTGCAACCAAAGCGGACTATACCAGCCTGCTGCAAAGTAACCTCGATGAAGTGGAGCACATGCGTACCCTGACCGATAGGCTCCTACTCCTCGCCAACCAGAACGACCTGGTGCTTGCGCCGACTTCACTGGAAAGTGTGGCAATAGAGGCAGTCAATCGCAGCATTCCACTTGCACAGAGTAAGCATATTACGGTCGAGAACGAGGTCGGTCCCCTGAATGTCCAAGGTAACGCCGATAGCCTCACCGACTTGTTATTTATACTAGTTGATAATGCCATCAAATATAGCCCCACGAAAAGCACTATACGGCTCCAGGGGCACACTAAAGGCCATGTAGCAGAAGTTACCGTATCGGATAACGGAACCGGTATTAGCCCCGATGATTTACCTCATATTTTCGATAGGTTCTACCGTGCTGATACCTCACGCAGCAGCCAAAATGTCGCTGGCCACGGCTTGGGTCTTTCAATTGCGCAGCGTATCATCGAGGTACATGATGGCACCATCGTTGCAACGAACAATGCCAAGAAAGGTGCCACCTTCACTATAACCCTCCCTCTCGCCTAGTCACTTTATATCTGTTATAATGACCAACTGCGCGCCCGTAGCTCAGTGGATAGAGTACTTGGCTTCGAACCAAGGGGTCGTAGGTTCAAATCCTGCCGGGCGTACCATACAAATACCTCAACGTAAGTTGGGGTGTTTTCATGGTGACGTCCCAGGATGATAAATTGTTATCTGAAAATAATCTATTGTAAGGCTAGAATATATTCTTTACAGTATGCCTATGCCTCTACATTCGCCGGCCTTTAGCACCAGGCTAGAAGTCATTACCTCAAAACGTCTGACCTCATTTATCTACGCTGTTTTTGGTACTTCTATCGTCGTGTGGTGGATAGCCGCCAGCATCCAGTTTATTTCAGCGTATTTCACACTGCATCAGTTTGATATTTCTATAGACGGCTTTATCGGTGTAACGCTCCTTTTATTTGGTCCGCTTGTACTATCAGGTACATTTATGCTGGCAATATTAATCCAGAGGGTAAGATTGCAGAATTGGTTTAAGAATATGATCGATTACCCACTATATGATATTTCCTTACGTCCCGCCGAAGCAGGAATAATTGTCGATTATGCCTTTAGTCAGGCCGAAATACATGCGACACTACTCGATTTACATTTTAGGGACGTACTTTTGTTATCCCTTAATGGAACCGTACTAACTGTGAAACTACAAGCCACCAACACGTACCTAAGCGAATACGAAAAAGCCTTTCTGTCCTCCTTATTTACAGATAGTAGTGAGGTGCAACTGTCTACACTTTTCAGCCCTCGCCTTCTACGGGCAGGTGAGCAAGCACATCAGGCACTATTGCACGAGCTCGGAGGTCTGGGTGAAATCCCCCATTATAGACAAAGGAATAAGGTGCTGTCGGCATGCCTTAAGGTTATTTTTTTCATTGGTGGGGTGGTAGGTCTTTTCAATATCTACGTTTACATTACTGATTACACTATAGCCACACAAGTAGCTTATCCACGGTATGCTGTTGTCCCCCTTGAGCTTTGGACCCTATATGCTGTGAGCATTGCAGCCATCGCGCTAATGCTCAGTGGATTCTGGCCGAGATTTGATTTTAATCGTCACAGTGCACTAGCATACGTATGGCTTCAGGCGCGCGGTTTTAAAGATTATCTTGAAGCCGTGTACAAGACTAGGCTCGACGAAGAGCACTTCATAACACAAGATAGAAAAACAATCCAAAAGTTACTCCCTTTTATGCTAGCGTACAGGATTGTTCCACTTTCAACTGAGTTCCTGCGGAAATTGCTTTGAAGACAAAAGAAGTTACGAGAAGCAACCGGTAATCTCTATCCCCTGCTATACTCAAGTTATGAGCGATACGATTTTTGATAAAATTGTTCGAAGAGAATTGGAAAGCTATATTGTCTGGGAAGACGATAAACACTTGGCTTTTTTGACACCTTATCCAAACACACCTGGTGTTACCGTTGTGCTGCCAAAGGTGAACCCTGGTGATTATGTATTTTCTATTGATGATGCAGTTTATCATGACCTCCTCGAGGCGACAAAGCTAGTGGCACAATTACTCGAAAGAGCGCTCGACATACCACGAGTAGCTTTAGTTTTTGAGGGCACGGGCGTAGCGTATGTGCATGCCAAGCTTTACCCACTGCATGGAAAGCTAGCGAATCAAACTGATGTCTGGAGCGACCATACTGAGTTTGTCGAAGACTATCGAGGGTATATCACCACAATAGAAGGCCCCAAAATGGACGATGCGCAGCTCAAAACAATACAAGCTAAAATACTAGCAGCCCAGAGTTAAACGTATGGTTATACACTACATCTGCCGCGGAAACGCCTTTCGCAGCATCATCGCAGAGGCCTACACAAAATCGTTAAAAATTCCCGCTCTAGAAGTAATATCCACCGGCACATCTGCAAGTGAGTACCGTGAGTACAATATCCCAACCTATGCACAAGTTTGTGCACTTTTAGCAGCCCACGGGCTAAGTGATTTTACAAAGGACCATTACGCAGATGATACAACGCAGCAGTCTATTGACCGATCAGATGCCGTAGTGTGTTTGAATCAAATCGTGTACAAAGAAGCCACGCGAAGCTGGCGGCTCCCGAAAGATACGTACGTGTGGGACATTGCTGATGTTGAAGAATCTAATCATGTTCCCAGTGGCGATGCCGAACGACAGCTTTTCATGGAGGCTACCTTCCACGCAATAACCACGCAAGTAGATGACTTTGTTCGTACTGATTCCGCAGTAGCAAAACCAACCAGCCAATAAAAAACGGCGCCCCTTGTAATCGAACGCCGTATATTTGAGTACGATACTGCAGTTATTTCTTTTTGATGGTGATTTTCTTTGGAGCTGGCAGTTCCTTGAACGGCACCACCACCTTAAGCACTCCGTCCTTCATATCGCCATCAATCTTATCGACATCCGCTGCCTTGGGTAGCTGGATACGTCGATAGAAACTGCTGCTACTTTCACGCACCACGTATTTCTTGGCCTTATCCTTCTCTTGCTCATGTTTTTCGGCGCTGATGACTAACACTCCACCATCAACATGTACCTCAACATCTTTTTCATCAAATTTTGGTAAATGTGCCTCAACCACAAGCTGCTTGTCATCTTCGGTATATACATCCGTGGTCGGCATATGCACGTTTCGAGTGGGCATCAGCCAATCGTCTCCGAAGAAATTGCGTTGTAACGCCTGCAGCTCGCTGAACGGGTCAAACGGTACCAGATTCGCCATAGATTTATCCTCCTTGCTTACATCTTTGCTTCGCGTAAGAGCATACCCCTTACCCTTTTATAATAGCCGAGTTGGCACTCTCATGTCAAGAGTGCTAACTGCCGATTACGTACGTATTAGCTCTGTTTTTTGTATTCTTCGAACCGATACGTTAGATCGTTTTCTTGCCGAGGTTCGGAAATAAATATGCGCGAAAAGTTTGCCGGAATAGTTGGGTAAAAACGGTCGCACGTAAAATCACCTTCCACGCGGGTAATGTAGAGTTCGTCTGCAACAGTAATGGTTTCTGCATACACTTGTTCTCCGCCAATAACCCACAAATCTTGATCTTTATTTTTGTCGAGAGCTTCCTCTATACTTGCTACTACTTCGCCATTCACGACCGGCATATCCGCATTGCTTGTCAGCACGTAGTTATATGCTGCCCGCTTAGCCCGAGCAGCATCATACGATAACCGCCCCATGAGCAGCCGCTTGCCCTGGATGTGCGCTCGGTAATACATCTTATCGCCCGGCAAATTCCATGGGATCTCCAAGATACCGTCTGCATTGAGCTTTGCAAAACCGCCTGCCCGATCTACAGCCACAATCTGCCGAATCATACTAAGCCCTCATGTTCTCGCAGCTCGCCCAAAAGAAAGAAAGAACCCGTGATAACTCCTACCTCTGATACACCCTCCAGGAAACGCACATATGCTACATGCTGATTCAGTTCAGTCACAACATCTGCAATTCCGTGCTCTCGTAAAGCCTTGGCGATAATTTCCGGTTCAATAGAAATAATAGGCAGATCTTGCATCTTTGAAAAAGTCGTCACGATAACTACTGAAGCGATAGTGCGCAGCAGCGGCGCAATATCGTTCACCTCTTTACCCTGCTTGAGCGCCAGTAAGACAGGCACTTTACGATGAGGATACTGCTGAGTAAAACTTTGGATAAAGGCCGCCATCTTTTGGCCGTTATGCGCGCCATCCATGATAATGCTTTTTCCGCCCACTTTCCGCACATCCATCCGGCCTGGCACTTGCAGTTTTTGAGTAGTCTGTAACACTCTAGTAGATACTACTCGTAACTCATCACGTTTGGCGAGGAACATATACGCGGCGAATGCGAGCAGCCAGTTACGGCGCTGATACAACGGTAAATCTGCCTCAAATGTGCCTTTATAGGCCTGCTGGAGACGGGCTTGGCTAAACGTCAGGAGCTCAGCGCCCTCATGTTGCGATACCCAATAGCGCACAACCTGCATGACTTCTCCGTCCTGCTCGTACATGAGAGCTGTATTACCATCGTGTATGATGCCCGCCTTTTGGTGCGCAATCGCTCCTAGTGTATGGCCCAATATTTGCATATGATCGAATCCAATATCGGTAATCACGCACAGTTTATCAGCCCGCTCGGTTACATTTGTCGCGTCACCTAAACCGCCCAAGCCCGTCTCTAGTACGGCATAGTCCACTTTCTCTTGCACGAATACCCAGATGGCGAAGGCAATCAAACACTCAAACCAAGTTGGCGTTTCTGGCGCATCCTCAAGCAGGGGTAAAAATTCACCTAAATATTTACAAAAGACTTCCTCGCCGACGGGGGAGCCATTGAGCTGCACACGCTCAGTGAGACTATCGACATGCGGAGATACGGTATGCCCTACTTTTCGGCCTGCCGCGCGCAAGAGCGCTGCTATGTAATACGTCGTTGAGGTTTTACCACTCGTACCCGCCACATGTATGACTTTAAGTTTCCGCTCGGGATTGCCCAGGTGCGACATCAGGCGTTGCATTCGCTCAACGGTAATATCCTTGCCCATAACCTTTTCGGTAATGCCATAGTACGCTTCTAGCGCTGCCTGCGCCTCTGTCATATCCTTGATTTTCATCTCATTACCATACCACACCCCTGTTTATGCTGCTATAATACGCTATACTGGTCCCTGCCCTAGGGAGAAGAGCAGCCAGACAAAATTCCAATCCAAGGAGCGAATGCGACTGAATGGAATTTTGGGAGGACGTGTAGCCCAAGAAAAGAGCAGCCGGAGTTGGCGGATTCATTCCGCAACCCCGCGCGCCGAGAAAAACCGCAGGTTTGTCTCGGGAATCGAGCACCCGTAGCTCAGCTGGATAGAGCGTTGGTTTCCGGTACCAAAGGTCGTAGGTTCGAATCCTATCGGGTGTACCATACAAAGGGTCCATGCTTGTCATGGGCTTTTTGTATGGTGTAGATACTGGTTTGAACCTACGACTGCAACCGGGTTGCAGCAGTCTTCGAATCCTATCGGGTGTACCATTTCGCATTATTAAATTCTAATCTGCAATCTGTTGCCTTTTAGTTCGAATCTCTTTGCTGCCTGAGTGAGATTCGAACCATTTTTCTGTTACTATACTAATTATTATGTTGCAAGATTTTGAATATCGGCCGTAGCTGGTCAATCTTCGTGAGGTATTAGATCGCTTCACTATTGATCTGCCAGAATACATTGCACTTGTCAGATTTGAAGTTATTACGCCAGATTCTTTTATGTGGCGAATCCTAATCGGAGAGGGAGTCTATTATTTATATGCCGAAGATTATGTGCCTGACATGGACCACGTTAAATCGATATTTAAGAAATATCTCGAAAACGATAGGTGGGAATTAGTGAAACCAAAATCTACTATCAAATTCGAAAATTCCACGCCAGTAAAGAGTGCAATAACCTATCCGGAGCCCGATGATTCAGACGAGATGATGCTGTACGCCATAGATTCAGGCCCTGATTTTGTATTCTTAGTTCGAAGCAGTGAAGATGCTCATAATGCCCAGTTCTCGGACTCGGCGCCTCGTGGCTTCAACGCCGTGACCTAGTAATTTGGTCATATACTCAGCAGAGCCGCCGTTCCGAGTGCCTGGCGCAATCTGTCTTCCAGCGCAACCAATGCAACAGTTATCTTCGGAAAATGGTATTTCGCCTCATGCGTTCCGGTATATTCAAGATCAATGTCCGTCACACTTATTGGCTGGTCTGGTTGAAATTCTGGCCGGAGAATAGCCTCAATAAAGAGTTGCGGTTCGTCTTCCTCATAGGCAATACCTGCAGCTTCAAAGAGCGCAGTGACGGCCTCGACCAAGCGCTTTTCTTGCACATCAATAGCCTGCTTGTCGGTATCCTGTGTTTTGAGTTGCTGCATTGTAATGCGAAGATCCATCACTTCTTGCAGAATTGGAGCAATGACTATTTTTTCTTCACGTCCCAGATGAGTTAGCTTTTCGGCGACAGCGGTCACAATGACAGGTACTACTCCTTCACCAACCTGCTCACCCATATAAGTCTGAGGAATTTCTGCCTCACTTATTTCATCGATAGTTTCGACCGTCACTTCAGGAAGTGTCATCAGATTGCTGAGTGCTTCGGTGAAGTTTTCGCACACCTCATCTCCACCCTGAACCAACTCGCCGGCTAGATGGGGTAGTTCGGTCTCAGTGAGTGACGCAATGGCATCATGCTGCTCTGCATCGGATTCAATTGGAGCTTCATCGGTTTGTGTGGGCGCTTCAGATATTTCTCGCACCTTATCAAAAGAATTTTCACCAAGCTCAATGACTCTCAGGGGCACGGCTTCTTGCTCGAGTGCTTCACTATGCGATTCCGTCTCAACTGGCCGCTCAAGTGGTTTTGTGCCGTGATCTGCCAAATGTTTCACCTGCACCTTTTTAAGTTGGGGTGCTGTGGCTGCCACCTCAGCTTGCCGTACTAGTGGATTACTCTGCTTCTGTTGGACTTGCTCGGAATGTGCCTGTTCGGCAGTTGACATGGCATCTGCACGCCTTAGTGCTTGAAGGCTTTGTTCCAAGAAGGTGCGTGAGTTGGCCTGCGTAGATTGCTCGCGGCGCAAGTTGGATTTCTCGGCGATACCAGCTATCTCCGCGCGGAGTGTATGTGATTCGGTGACCACTATAGGTTTCTCTGTTTGAGGGGACTTGGAAGTAACTTCACCTATCTTCTCATGCTTGAAGGGAATTTTGGGAGATTGTTCGATTATCTTCGATTCTTTAGGGGGCGCCTCTTTAGTAGCGTTCGACATTTTTGCAGTTCCAATCGAGGATATCTCTAGCAGCATCTGAGCGCTCGTTGGATCCATCAGAGCTAATCTTCCCAATACGGGGCATGCTTTTATTGCCTCTTCGGCAGTTCTTGCCCTCTCGATGGTACCGTCTGCTCGGGTATAGGCAAAACCTTCCTGAGGAGTTACTGCTTCCTGCTGTGCTACTCCAGCTAGGTCCGATTGTGCTACCTCGTGCGAAGCTTCATATAGCAGCTCAGCTTGCCCAAAGGCCTCTAGATTTGGCTGCCCCACCGCCATGAAGTATTAGGAGTTCTCCAGAGATGGAGGTTCTACAAATTGCGTAATGTAGTTTCGGAGCGCATCTCGGGTTGGCCCAAAACGAGGATCGTCTTGATCTAGGCTTTCTAGGCCAACGAGTAGTGGTCGAGCATGGTCACCGCAAATGTCGAGAAAATCACGCATTTGCTGTGACCTGCCTGGTATCTGGTGGTCCGCTAGGTCTTCAAGACCAAGCAGCCGTAAATACTTATCGCCTTCATGTTCTTGTTCTGCACTTTGGTTACCGGTGGTTTCGTGTGTCATATACTTTATATAGTAACCTGTCAGCCACCTGGGCACAACGATATACTGGCCTAAAGTGGTGGTCCTTCAGATAAAATAGCTACGTAGCTTCAGAAATCCACGTTACGAGTGGTCTGCTTGACGCGTAACTTCCATGCACAAAAAAATGCTAGCCTATTCGCCGCTTGCGCGTTAACTTCATTTTGCTGCGTTCTTCCTCAGTTTTTCCACCCCATACACCATACCTCATATCTTCTTTTAGCGCATACTCAAGACACCAATCAATGACTTTACATCGTCTGCAAATCGCCTTAGCCTGTTCAGCTTGCTTTTCTGGCATCTTACCAACTGAAAAAAATAGTTCAGGATCCTCATTTCTACAAGCAACGTCAAGCTTCTCCTCACTGTCAGCTTTGCGTGCTTGATGAGGCTTGTTTAGCGGGGAAGAGTTTTGAGCGGGAATAGTCCGAACTGGACTAACTCGGACAATTTTTTGAGCAATAACACTTCTTTGGCGCCGTTGCCGTTGGTCAGCTGCTACAATCGCCAGTTCTTCTTCATAATTAATCACTTTTTGAAGCTCTTGAAGTTCTTGATGTTCATCGCTATCCAGACCGAGCCCAGCTGCGGGAGAGCCACCGGTGAAATCAGATTCCACAATGCCAAGATATTGTAATGGATTGTGTTCCATAGTCGTCACACAATACAACATGTTCGTATTGCTTGCAATGGTTACTCATACAGACCTATGTGTTCTTGAGTTACCTTTATTCGTCCCCCTACCCAGAGTTTTGAGAACCCGTGCATGACCCAAACTAAATGATAGACCGTACGCAAAAATATAGACTTACTTGAATATATGTGTTATAATATAAAGATGCTATCACTTCAGGCCTTAGAGCTTGCGCCAGAAGTTCAAACTATCGAACGAGGTCAAATACTGATTATCGGTAGTGTTACGCTAGCATTATATAAAGATTTGGCTAGCATACCGGCAGATCAGCATCATGTACATATCGACGATTTGGATCTTTCTGTGCCAGAGCCAGTGTTCACGGCACTCGATAAGGCTGCAAAAGACAAGTCGGATACCCTGCCAGGCGAGGACACGTGGGTACGTAATTACTACCATGGGACACATACTGTGCGCCGCAATTTTGTGGTGTCGCAGCTTACTCGACCAGTCCAACTCGATATAGGCACGGGTGCAAATGGCTGGACACACGACGAGTTGCTAGACAGTGCGCTAACGTATGACGGCTATAGCGTGATTGACCCGCATAAACAGCTTACTTGGTATGAAGCACTCAACCGCAAAAAAGACCAAACTAAAATTCATATTCTGCGCACTACTATTATCCCGGCGCTCGACAGACTTATCGAACGAGGTGATAGCGAATAATATTCGTGAGGGTTTCGTAGTGAGTACTGCAAAGCCAAATAGTCACCACGATCAGACCCGGCAGCACTACAAGATTTTCTATAGCCTTACCGGTCGTAATTCGCCACTCGCGTAAAGGTGGGAAGCCAAATTTATGGGGGAGTGGCAGCAGCCACGGCACGCCTTCTTTCGTAAGCGTATCCATGACTAGATGTGACAGCATGCCAACAATGAAGGCTACCCACACAAACATGATATCTATGTGTGGCATGATGGGGTGCAAGAATCTGAGCAGCAGTAAAGCGGCACCTGAAAAAGCGGCAACGCCCAATAAGGAGTGGGACAGGAATCGGTGACCACCAACGAGCGTACCAAAAATTTTCCCCAGGTAGTGGCCGACTGGCAGATTGCGCCAAAACGGTGCGGTTGGTTGGTCGGCATCCGGCGCAATGCCGCCAATTTGATTGGCGAGGACAGCGGCGAGCGCTGTGCCAATGGTAATATTCACTGGGGGCACAGCAAGCACCCATACCGTAAGTGCAAGGAGGGCGGCCATATCGTGTGTACGAGCTGTCATAGGTCTATTGTACCGTACTGATCCTTATGCTTACTGGTTTTTATGACTTATCGCCCGTTGTGTAGCGCCGAAGCATAGCGGATTTTTTCTCACCAATTACATCAGCGACTTCTTGGTCAGTTGCTTGCATGACACCACGCATACTGCCGAAAGTCCTGATAAGTTTCTTTCGCGTTGCTGGGCCAATCATCGGAATGTCATCAAGCACACTTGCAGTTTGCTGCTTTGCGCGAAGTATTGAGTGATATGAAACGGCAAAACGGTGTGATTCATCACGGATACGCTGCAGTAACTTGACGACCGGATCGTAGCGATATGCCCTGCCAGAACCGCGCAGGTTCAAGCTATGACCCGATGTCTTGAATTGTCCTTGGTGCAAATTGATGCGTATAAAACCATCCTTTTCTACTATCACAACATCACTGCTCATACGACTTGGCATGGCAATGTGGGAGCCTTCGGCTTTGATAATAATTTCTTCTTCGAGTTTTGCCATGCCAATAAGCGGAATTGCCGTACCCCGTTCGGTCTGTGCCTGAATCGCAGCCGTCACTTGTAGCGGACCGCCATCAACTAAAATCAGGTCCGGCCTACCCCATGCCTGCAGATTTTTCTCGCTCAGACGACGATGCAGTGTTTCATACATATTGCGTGCATCATCATTGCGCTGGGTCGTCTTAAATTTGCGGTATGCCGCTTTTTCGCTCACGCCATTCGTGAACACAACCATACTGGCAACAACGTTCGTACCCTGCATGTGGCTAATATCATACCCCTCAATACGCCGGGGGAACTCATCCAAACCGAGCAACTCTACCAAGCCCTTGAGCGCGTGGTCTTTTGAGATATCCATGAATTCCTTATCACTAAACACGACCTGCTTGCTCAAGTTTTCAAGCGCAGCGAGCTGATTACGAAGCTTCGCTGCCAGTTCAAATTGCTGAGACTTGGCGGCTCGCTGCATCTCGCGCTCTACTTCCGTGATGACGCCAGCCCGTTTACCTTCAATAATAGCTATAAGCTTGCGCAAGTTGGTGCGGTACTCAGCCAAACTTGTTTTGCCTTCTTCAAGACCCGGGTCGAGCCCCAGGTGATACTGGAGATTTGCGCGTTTTTGGCCCGGTACGCGTCGAGTGGCAAACGGAAAAATACGACGGAGTAGCTTGAGAGCTTGTCGCACGGCAGTCGTTGAAAAATAGGGCCCAAAGTAACGCGCCCCATCATCGAGCGGACGGCGAGTGGTACTGACCGTGGGGTAATCGCTATCGTAATCAATCCGGATATAACTCATCGCCTTATCGTCGCGTAGCAAAATATTATACCGCGGCATATAGCGGCGAATCATTTCCGCTTCGAGAAACAGTGCTTCGAGCTCGCTACTAACCACCATCCAGTCCGTATCGACTATCTCGGCTACCAGCGCCTCTGTTTTGGGGTCACGATTGCGCGAGGCTTGAAAGTATTGCCGCACGCGGTTATTGAGTACCGCCGCCTTGCCGACGTAAATAATTTCACCTGCCGCGTCTTTGTGAAAATAAACCCCAGGCGATTTGGGGAGTGTTTTAAGCTTTGCGAGCAATGTGCTATTCATCACGCTTTATTTTCTTCCATCAACGAATTGAGTTTTGGTGTGTGCCGCCTCGTAGCACTCCGGCTTGTCATACAGCCGTGCGGGATCCTGCTTGCACGATTCGCATACGAGTACAAGTTTATTGCAGCTGGGCAGCGCGCAGTTTTCGTAGTTGCTGGTTTTACCACCGCAGTGCAGGCACTCACCGATGACTTTGGCGTGGTCAGAAAAATTCATGCCCATACGGCCATCAAACACGTACAGACTACCCTCCCACAGACCATCGTCACCATAGGTTTCGCCATACTTGGCGATGCCGCCATCAATCTGGTAGACGTCCTTGAACCCTCGCTGTTTCATCATGGCACTCAGCAGTTCGCAGCGTACGCCGCCAGTACAGTATGATATGACTTTTTTATCTTTTAGTTCATCGTACTTGCCACTATCTAACTCTCGCTTAAAGTCTCTACTTGTTCGCGTATCTGGCACAACCGCGTTTTTGAAACGGCCGACTTTAGCTTCGTACTGATTACGACCATCAAAAAATACCACGTCGTCACCGTATTGCTCGACCATTTGATTTACCTCAGCCGGCTTCAGGTGAAGGCCACCGCCTACAACACCCTCTTCGTTGATGTCAATTTCATCGTACGTTTCGAAAGCAACCAATTCTTTTTTAACCTTTACGCTCATACGTGGGAAATTTTCGCGTCCGCCGTCGCTCCACTTGAACACCATATCTTTGAAGCCTGGATATTGCTTGGTAGTTTTTATGTATGATTTGAGGGCATGTATCTCACCACCAACCGTACCATTCATACCCTGTGGGCTCACCAGAATACGCCCGTGCAGACCCAAACTATCGCACAGCGTCTTTTGCCAGAGCTTCAGTAGCTCCGCGTCTTTCACCGGTGTGAATTTATAGTACAATAACACCTTTTCCATATACCTAGTATAGCGTACAACCCGCTATACTATGCGCTCGCACGGTTCGCGGTTACCGCGCAAGCTTGCTGCCGAGGGCCCCGCAACTGGTTCTTGCCCACGAGCCCAGCCATAAAATGCTCAATCTG
>DAIDKK010000015.1 GCA_027450065.1 Candidatus Saccharimonadota bacterium
CATGCGCCTTTTCTTCGGCAATTTTGCGTAGATCTACCTGACTTAATTTTTTCGCTATTTTTTCGCTATTTGGCTTACCGGAACCCTTTTGGATACCAAGAGCAGCTCGGATGCGGTCATCGGTCGGCTCGGCCACAACGCGAAATGCCATGGTCCGGTCTTCGTACACGGTAATGTGTGCCGTGACGGTTTTGCCCATCATGTCTTTGGTGGCGTCATTAAATGGCTGGATAAAATCCATCATATTTACACCATACTGACCGAGGGTACTACCTACTGGAGGCGCTGCCGATGCTTGGCCACCCTTAAGTTTCATCTTCAGATTGGCTTTAACTACTTTAGCCATAGTGTATCTCCTTTCGAACGTGTATTAGTGCAGCGTTTGAAGCTAGCTGCCACGTTCTCCTACCTTTTAGTAGTGCGTAACGTGGGGATTATAACAGATTTGTCTTGAATAGTCACTACTCTTATTGGACCCACACATCCCTGTATGAGGACCCGATTCTATAGGATGCCGTGGACGGCTATGCCTGAGCCAACCGACATTCGGGTTGTTTAAGCAAGCTCCAGTAACGTCGTACCAAAGGCTATGATGCTTTGCTTATCCGAAAGGTTTCGGTCGAACTCGCCCATTGGGCTTTGCCACGAGTAACCTTGTGGTAGTGGTGTGTCATCGGGTATCGCTTTTGCAAGGTATAGCAGCACACCAGCTTTATTCGGTAAGATTCTAAGATCTGGTGATATGTAGGTTCCAGTTGCAAAACGACCTATGCGAGCAAGCGTGGTCTCGAAAGTACCACTTCCAGGGCAATGTGTAGCTAACGGAAGCAAGCTATCGATGGTTACAATGTGTGACTGAGAGTAATTTGGGATAATAGCGCCTACAATCAGGTTTTGTGCACTATCTAAACCATTCAAGACGGAATGACTAGGTCTTTCCGTTTTTTCTGGCACAGCTCTCATGACTTTTTAGACTCGCTTGACTTGAAGACTGTCGAGTTCAACCGGCGTTTCCCGGCCAAACATGTTGACAAGCACCTTCAGCTTGCCCTTTTGGGCATCAATTTCACTGACAGAACCATCGAAGCCCTTAAATGGACCATCAATGATACTTACGACTTCGCCGAGTGCATAATCAATCTTGTGCTTGGGCTGCTCTAATCCCATTCGCTTCTGAATTTTTTCAATCTCGTCTTGGTCGACTGGGGTCGGCTCGGTGCCACTGCCTACAAACCCGGTCACACTTGGCGTGTTGCGTACAATATACCAAGCATCTTCACTTAATTTCATCTGTACGAGCACGTAACCTTGGAAAATGCGCTTTTCGACAATCTTGCGCTTGCCGTTCTTGATCTCTATTTGCTTTTCTTTTGGCACTAACGCTTGGAAAATTTTATCTTTCATATCAAGCGATTCGGCGCGCTGTCGAATACTTTCGGCGACTTTTTCCTCGTAGCCACTATAGGTGTGGATTGCGTACCACTGTTTGCTTGTATCGTATCGTTTGCTGCTCATACTGTTTTACTTGCTCCTTATTTCAACAGAATTTGTCTAAATACTTTGTCTAAGCCGTAATCCACCACGGCAATTAACGCACCAAAAATAACCGAAAACAGTATCACTGCACCCGTTAAGCGCATACTTTCGCGAAATGTTGGCCAGGTAACATTACGAAGTTCTTGGGCACTATCACGAATATAACCGAAGCCAAGCATTCGACCGATAAAACGAATTGCCCGAAGGCGGAAGAACCAGCGAAAGGCATGACCTATCTGCCTCAAGGGTGCTCGATGGCTCAGCCAGGCAATGCCTTGCCAAAGCTTCTTAAGGCTAAGCCCGATCAGACGGAATGGCCACACAAAGCCACCAAAAAACGCCCTTACAAGGCTTTGATCATCACTTGTATTTTGTGGAGCAACCTTTTTTGCCACGTCACGCTCTCTTTCGGCCCACCGGCCTCTATTAGTACTCGCTGCTTATAAAAACAGCCTACAGTATTTGTAGGCATCTGTTGTCAAGCATACGCTATTCATGTATGGAGGTCAAGGTGTTATAGTAGTGTCATGTACGTATGGCTCTTGCTGTGGGTCTGTGTCGCTGCGATCGAAGCGCTGCTATATACATTCTCGGAGACAAACTTTCTCAAATCAACGCTGCCACGGATTTTGCTCGGCACTATTTTGGCTGTGCTTATCGTAGTGACGGCTGGAATATTGCTAGAATCCGATTGGCACATTTGGATAGCTTCAGCCCTACTTACTCCATATCGCTTAATCAACGTTGTACGGTTTATGCAACATAGGTTGCAGCGTGATAGGCTGCGTGATGTCTCACTCCAGGCTCATGCCTGGTTGGTAGGTGCCCAAATAGTATTGTTTTTAATGAGCCGTGTCGTTGAGCACTATTCAGTTGTTGTTCTAGCGAGTGGAATTGCAGCACCGCAGCTCCTTATTACCCTTGGCTTGCTCCGATCGACGCTTCAGACTTGGGAGTATGCAAGGCCAGTAGTGCCCAGTAAGCACTATCCAGACAAAGAGCTTCCAAGTGTCAGTGTGCTCATTCCGGCACGGGATGAAACCGTGACATTACAGCGCTGTCTTGAGAGTATCTTGCAAAGTGATTACCCAAAATTTGAAGTGCTTGTTCTCGACGATTGTTCTCAGGATACCCACACACCTGAAATTATTCGAAGCTTTGCGCAGAGAGGCGTACGGTTTTTGCAGGGTGAGATTCCAGAGGAGCACTGGGTAGCAAAGAACTTTGCTTGCGAACAATTGCGGCATGAAGCCGATGGGTCATTGCTGCTATATGCAAACGCCGATGTACGTTTTGAACCCACGACGATGCGAGCAATGGTGGAGCACCTATTGTCACAGAATAAAGAGATGTTGAGTGTCTTGCCGGTGCGACCAGCCGAAGAAAAGCTGCGCTTTTCATTGTTGCAGCCAATGAGGTATTACTGGGAGCTTTGCCTACCGCGTCGTATGTTTAAGCGCCCGCCGGTACTGAGTACCTGTTGGATAATATCTGCTGAACGGCTCGAGCAGTACGGTGGTTTTGCTTCTGCCAAGCAGAGCGTGGCACCGGAAACGCATTTTGCACGCAAGGCGGTCATCTCCGACGGCTATAGTTTTGTGCGTAATAGCGCAGAGCTAAAGGTATATCGAGCGAAAGATACACATACACAATACGAAACTACCGTACGCATGCGCTACCCACAACTCCACCGCCGATTAGAGCTAGTGGCTGCCACCTCTCTTTTTGAGCTTCTATTTATTGCCGGTCCTTTCTTTGGACTGATAGTAAGCTTCTTCTTGCCTCATACGCTCGCGTTTTCCCTGGTATGGTTAGCCGCAGTGCTTGCAACGGAGATTATGTACTTTTACGTTTCCGTGGAAACACGACTGAACACGCCTATTACGGCCATACTAGCTGCCCCGCTCGCAATCCTTGTCGATATCTATATGCTGCATGTCTCGCTTATACGCTATGAGTTTGGGGATGTAGACTGGAAAGGCAGAAACGTCTGCATACCCGTTATGCGAGTTGAACCGCGGAAGCACAAGCTCCTGCGTTCTAGCGCAGATTTGGTATAAAGATAGAAAACACAGATCCTTTGTTGAGTGTGCTTTCGAGTGATATTTCGGCATGGAGTAAGCGGGCCAACTTAATGGTGACATACAGGCCAAGACCAGTGCCGCTCGTAGCTCTCGTGCGGTAATCTTCCGATCTATAAAACTTGTCAAAGACCCGTTCTTGATCGGCCTTACTTATGCCAATGCCTGTGTCCGTGACAGTAAATTCTACCCCATTATCTTTAGGGTGTGCTCCAATAACGACACTCCCCTTTTCGGTGTACTTAAGCGCATTGGTAATAAAGTTTTGCAATATTTCGCGTACGTACAGTTCGCTAGACGATAGGATTTCGAGATGTGGGTTTAAATCACTTCGGAGCTTTAGACTCTTCGCTTCGGCATCCTTCGAATAGCTCGCTACCAGTTCTGTAACAAGTTTATGAGGGTTGATGTCAGCCAGCTCAAGGGTTAGTTTGCCACGCTCAGCTCGGCTGAGGGTCGAGAGATCGTTTACCATATTAGCCAGGAATATGATCTGCTCATGCGCCACCTTCAGCGCATCGACTATGGCGGGATTCGTCGTGTTATCGCGAGCAATTATAAACTGTGCGTTACTCACATTGCCTTCGGCAATAGCAATTGGCGTGCGCAGCTCATGACTCACGACACTGATGAATTCATCGCGTTCCTCTTCAAGTGACTTTTCATGAGTGATATCACGCAGCAATAGCACGTAACCGTGATCACCTTTCGTTCCGTATCCCAGGTGGACGGGTGCAATTGAAAGGTATAAGTTGACACGGCTGCCATCTTCATAGTGCAGTAAATAATCGCGTTTTGAAGTAGCACGAACGGTCCCCTTGACGAGTGGCTCAATATCAACAGGTTGGCCGTTATTATCGTATAGGTGCAGAAACCGTTTAAGCGGCTGGTCTTTGATACTGTCGTTAACATCCAGAATATTCAGGGCGGCTCCATTGTATATGACTACATGTATCGAGTCATCAACTGCAATAACACCATCAGCCATACTGCCAATAAGGCTTTCTAGGCGTTCATGCTCAAGTGCGACCGCAGCATCGAGCTTCGCAATAGGTTTGTCCATATAGACTTAGTATGCCATATCGTCGTCCAAAGCAGTAGCACTTTTCGAAGGGATAAGAGCAGGCTGAGTGTGTCGAACCGTCTTGGCGAGTCGTCTGGCTGATGGCAATACTGCTATCAGCCGTGTCCAGAAATCTTCACCGTGATTCATATGTTCCGTATGGGTAAGCTCATGACATAGAACGTAATCTATTTCTGGCCACTCAAGCTGCATCAGGTATAAATTCAGCGTTATATTGTGATGCGAATCACAGCTTCCCCATCTTCTGGTCAGCTCTTTGGCTTGTACGGTCCCGAATGTAAAGCTATGTGCTTCGGCAAGGGCCGTAAGCCGCGGTTTGAGAAGCTGCAACGTTTCTTTGCGTAGTGCTCGTATGGCCGCTGTCCGTGCACGAGCCTGCACAGCAGGGCTCGTAATAGCTTCATGCGCGTAGTGTCGCACGAGCAGCTTCGTGGGGGTAACTCTTGATGTTATGGCCTGTGTATCACTAATAACTTCAAACTGCAGTGTATGCAGTTTGCCTATCTTTTGACCATCGTGTAGTTCTTGCGTCGTGTGCTTACCAAGCTGCTGCTGGATCCAATCTGATTGCTGGTTCACGAAAGAAATGGCCGCTGCATATGGTGTCCAGGGCGGCATCGAAACGCGTACGCCACGTTGTGAAATACTGAGTCGTATCGAACGACTGCGAGCTAATTTCGTAAACGTGACAATGCCAATATTTGAAATATCTATACGTTTAGCAGGCATCAAAAGTGGTTAGCGGATGCTAATATTGCGACGGGCCATGTCGACACGTCCTGCGGCGGGATTGGGTACCAGATTAATAAGACCCGGCTTACTGAGGGGTGGCATAGCTGTTTCAAGATTGACGAGTCGTTTGCCGATAAGGTATCGAGTGATAGCACTTTTCTGGGTTAAAAATACATGCTTTCCGCTCAGTACGATAAACGGCTCGGTAGTATCTGGATTCTGCATTCCGCCAAGCAGCTGCTGAAATACTTCGGGCGTCATTTCTTGGGCGTAGCGATCATCCGTTTTGCGACGATCACGCTTCTTCGCGCGGCTATAGGCAGAGTCTGCGTCAATTTGAAGCCATACTAAAAGCGGTTCAGCATTTGCTTTGAGTGCAAGGTTTCGAAGTGCTCGACGCTGGCTCAAGCGCATAACATTGGTATCAAAAATCACGCTAACACCAGCCTGCAAAAACTCTGAGGCCATATATGTCATAAGGCTGGCCACAATGTGATTTTCTTCTTTGCTGTAGGTTGGCTTTTCAAAAAGTTCAGCGCGAATACGATCGCCCTGAATATGAGCAGCAGTAATAGCTTCACAAAGCTGGCGGGCAACAAATGTTTTACCCGAGCCAGGCATGCCGTAAAGCAATATGAGGAGTGGTTTTGTTGGCTGTAACTTTCCCATGTGCATATAGGTATAACAAAAAATTCAAGATGAAACAAGTTGCCATTCAGTATCCATTTTGTCAAGCATAACATATGTAAGGGCTTATACATGTGCCTCTGCTTGCGGCCATACAAAAAGCCCATCTTGCGATGGACTCATTGTATGGTGGGTGATGAGGGACTCGACCTTGCATGCGCAACCCGGCTCCCGTGATCGCCGGGCTTCGGGCGGCTGAGCGCCACTGGCGCTCGCGTTCGAGTCCTTATACCACATAGTAAAACAGCCTACCTTTCGGTAGACTGCCTTACTATGGTGGGTGATGAGGGACTCGAACCCCCGACCCTCTCGGTGTAAACGAGATGCTCTAGCCAACTGAGCTAATCACCCTCGTCGAAGTCTGCAGCCAAGTCTCATTTTGCCTATCGGCAAAAGCTTTGACCTACGCTCATACTTCTCCTCTCAATTTTGCATTCAGTCGCTCAGAGCTCCTTGGATTGCAAAATTGGTTTCTAAAATTAAGTGGTGCGGACGAGAGGACTTGAACCTCCACCCCTTGCAGGACTACCACCTCAAAGTAGCGCGTCTACCATTCCGCCACGTCCGCACAAATTTGAAAGTACGTAAGTAGTTTACTGTCATTTCGGACTACGCTATCGTATCTGTTTTTTATCAAAAACTCAAGTGATTTACCGTTTCCTATTGTGTTTCATGTTTTTTCTCCCCTTTTGAAAGCCTCTTTTATAGTTTGCATTACGCATCAGTCGTCGCTCGGTGAATGAACTTAGTCCACGAAACGCGACAATTCCCCAAATAAGGTTGATAACGATGTTTACGTAGGCGTGCTTCTCCCATGTATAGACAACTAAGCTAAAGCTCCCGATAAAATTATCAAGCTCATACCAGGCAGAGGTAACTTTCCACATCCCCGTATTTGTGCGCCAGAATGCAAATAAGGTCAGTATGCCGCCAACTGCACCAATGTAGTCTATAGTTGTCCAATGCATAGTTTGTACTAGCTTCGCGGCATATGCTCGTAGAGATGATCAAGGCTATAGCCACTTCGGAGAAGTGGTCGAATTTCTTCCATCGATACGTTTACTTTTACGCCAGGATTTAATATTCCATACGGGTCAAAGATTTGCTTAATCTTCTGGAATAAGACATACGCTTCTTGCCCATACACTTTTGTAAGATATGGTCCTCTGATACGGCCATCGTTGTTTTGTCCAGAAGATGAACCACCCAGACTCGTAACCAGTGTGTAGTATTCGTCCATGAGGCGAAAGGCCTTTTGTCTATCGCCGAGCTGCGAAAGGTCCAGGAACGGATGTACGTGCAAATTACCTTCGCCAGCAGGACCCCACAGCGCAACATCTAGTTTTAGTGAGGCAAATAGCTTGTAAATACCCTGTATAAATTCACTGAGTTTTGCCACTGGCACAATACCATCTTCGATGATAGGAATGGGTTTCTGCTCTTTTTCGCTATGGGCGAGCAGTGTGGCTGAGGCTTGACGAATTTTCCACAAGCCAGCTTGAGCATCTGGCTCTGTTTCCTCTTTGTACTCCAGGGCAGTCTCTGCAAAAATCTTTTGCGCATGCTTAATAATTTTTTTTCGGTGTCTATCGTTAGGATCATCGAATTCAACAATAAGTGCTGCCGCGGGTGTTGTTTGCGGAACAAGCCCCTTGAGTTGATTTGGGTTGAGTTCACGGACAATATCGAGGAGATGACCATCGACTAGTTCGATGCTGCTGGGCATTTGTGGAAGCTCTCGAAGTTTCTGAATGACCTTGCAGGTGGCATCAATAGTGTCAAAGAAAGCAGCAAATAGGACTGTTTCTGGGTTATACGTTTCGGTTTCGCAGGTAACTTCACTAATAATACCGAGCGTACCCTGTGAACCGACAAAGAGAGGCGTGAGATCAAAAGTGCCATCCTTTCGCTTCACGTCGGTAATAGCATAACCGGCAGTATTACGGAGCAGGTCTTTGGTGAGATCCTTTTCAATCAAATCTTTGTTCTCTTCGATAAGTGTATCAAGCGAACGATATATCTCACCCTCAAAGGTAGTTAGGCCAAGCTTTTTACTTAAATCACGCTTGTTGAGCGGTGCAGTTTCTATAACCTCACCATTGGCAAGCACCACCCTGAGCGATCGGACGTAGTCTTTTGTCGCACCATATTTTACGGATTTTTGGCCACTGGCGTTATTACCGACCGCACCACCAATGGTACTGTACTCAAGGCTAGCGGGGAAAGGTGGCAAAAAACGGTCGTGGGTATGGAGCGTCTGCTGAAGGCGTCCGTACATCAAGCCCGGCTCTGCAACTACAACGCCGGATTTTTGATCTAGCTCAATGATACGATTCATGTGTGCCGGAAATACCATCATAATTCCACTGCCAATGGCGCCTCCAGAAACATCTGTGCCAGCCCCCCGTGCAGTAATAGGGATGATTCTGCCCCGCTCTGCAAGTTGCCAGGCAAAGCGTGCTGTTTTGCGAACGTCATTCTCATTACGAGGATAGACGATGATACTGGGAGGGAGAGAAAAAATGCTATTATCAGTGGCAAAATAACGCCTTGCATCGGTACTTGTCATCACTTCGCCCAATAAGTGTTCTTGCAAATAATGCGCTACTTTACTCATATATCAGTATCCCTCCAGAGTGGTGTTTAGCTATGTCGTATCATAGCATAAACGCTTTATAATGCGGAAGCCATTTGATAAGAGTTATCTTAGAACTACCGTTATATATATGCGGCTAGCGAGCAGTCTATTTTCTCTGTCAGTAAACTGTTTAGCGAGCGAGTATGGATTTATTTCTCATAAATAAACATAAGTACAATTTATATCTAAGTCAATGCGCCCCCGTCTTTAATTAAAGATACAGCCTAGAAATGGATTCTCGCCTTTAAAAACATTGGGGTTTTTAGCCTGCAAAAGCAAAAAAAATCGCCCGAATGGGCGATAATCCGACTGTAGTCGATCATTGCGTATCACACATGCTTATCGTGGAGCACGCTAGGACTCCGAAGGAAGCCCTTCAGCCAGCGACTGGAGCGCATCGACGACACGTTCTCTTCCCTTAATTATTTTGGCCAAGGCTATGCTCGCCTTGGTCTCATCAATGGGGCACGAATAGCTTGACCACGTATCAAACATCGCTAGAGGAAGTAAACTATCTTCGTTTTGACCTGCGCTATATATGCTAACTGCAACGCGGTGAATATAATTTCGTGGGTCTGGATGAATATCAACGATTTCCAGGCTACGCCTTCCTAGAAGCGGAGCGAAGTTGTGTCGTTTGGTAAGTATTTCGGCCCCGAGCGAAACGCTTACGCGCGCAATGGCTTTGGCAGTGTCACGTTTTTCAGTGACGGGTATTTCCCCAATAGGGATGGCAGGCGTGGTCCTTGAATAAGCACCTCGAAAATACGGCCCGAGAGGCCCGTACTTATGGTATTCTGGCTCACCATCTAGTTCCGGCTGGACATCATAATAATCTTCAAGCTGCGTTGCAAGCAGGATGGCCTGTTTATGAAGCTCAAAAGGACGCTTTTTTAGGGCTTTCATTTGAGAAGCGTCTTTGGCTTCACGTATTTTTTTAGTATCACGCTCGCTCTGTATGTCCCCAATAATTTCGTGTAACTTCTCGTACTTCATATAATCGATATTAGTCTTCCGCTTAACGATTCACAAGCGTTAACACTAGGAAAAGGCGCCAAGAGACACCTTTTCTGTTTCAATATATTCCGAATCATGGTGCGGATGAGAGGACTTGAACCTCCATAGGATTGCTCCCACTAGTACCTGAAACTAGCGCGTCTACCATTCCGCCACATCCGCTCGTCCAAGCGTGCGCACCTATCTCGTTTTGCCCTAAGGCAAAAGCTTCGATTTTGTGCTATGCTTCTCCTCCCAAAACCCCAAACAGTCGCATTCGCTCCTTGGTTTGGTGTTTTGACCTAAAAAGATTAGAGGACTACGTTATGGTAGCTGGTTTTTACGCAACTCGCAAGCGTTACTTATTGTAGTGCCCAGTTTTTATTTCCCAATTCTGCACGGAGTAGTACCGATCAGCATCCACATTGAGCGTGTGTTCACTCAAGCCGGCCACCGGTCCACGGGTGATATAAAGATCGTTTGGTTGATAGAGTGCGATAGCAGGATTATCTTGCTGCCACACTTGTAGAAATGATTTGTACTTGATGATACGAGTAATCGGATCGTCACGAGTCCGTCCTGCTTCGAGCGCTATATCGGCAGTGGGCGATTTATACTCGGATAGATTAAGCCGGTTATCGCTTCGTACATCAGATTGTGAGCTATCCCAATAGACAAACACATCTGGATCGACCCCGATAGAAATACTGTACAGGAGTGCGGTGTAATCATGCCTATCAACCGAAGACTGGAAATCAACTGCTTGCAGTGGCACGAGCTGTACATTGACACCAAGCGAGTGCCAAGCTGACTGTAAATAACGTGATACCTTCAGGGCGTTGGGAGTATCTTCAGTTGTTAGTTGAAAGCCAAGGGTCTGCCCATCTCTGCTGCGTTGTCCGTCATTCCCCTTCAGCCATCCGGCTTTATCAAGTAACACATTAGCAGCAGCCATATCATAGCTGGCTTGTCGGTATGCATTATTATACCCAAGCTGACCGATTAAAAGAGGCTCCTGAGCAGGAATAACGGCATAATTTAAAAGTTTTAGTATTGCTGCGCGATCGGTCGCGAGCACAAGCGCTTTTCGGATTGTTGCGTCGCTTAATATACCACTACTCATTCGGAAAAATACCATATTCTCTGCAGTCATATTAAAGGTATAAATATGCGTGCTTTGATCTTTTCGTATATCTGCCGGGATAGTGTGCAAACCTGCTGCCCCAACGACTGCATGCTTGCGGTAGGCTGCCAGTAATTGATCCTCATTGTCATAGGTATGTATGATGTAGCTTGCAAGTTTTGCCTCGCCACCGTTGTAGCCCGCAAATGGTTTGAGGGCAATAAGTGCCGTTGCGTCACCCGCATCGACACTACTGCCAAGCTGTAATGCCCCCCACTGGAACGGTCCCGCTCCCACCGGTTGTGTTGTGTTGAAGCTGCTCGAACGAAGCTGAACGGCAGGTATATTGTTAAGAATATGATACGGAACAATGCCATTCGTCATGCTATACGGAAAGTCCGCCAGCGCGTTCGGCAGGGTAAACTGAACCGTGTATTGGTTAATCTCTTTTAGGTCTATTCCTTGCCAACTCGCAAATAGTGGTGATTGTACGTCCGGATTTTGAATTAAGTGATAGGTGAATATGATATCCTGTGCGGTAAGGGGCGTGCCGTCCTGCCACTTAAGCCCCGGCTTAAGTCGAACTGTATATATTTTTGTGCTGCTATCAACGGTGTAGCCACTGGCCAAATCACCTACTAACCTATTGGCATCGTCGTATTTGAATAATCCTGCAAAGAGTAAGCGTGAAACGCTCAGATCGACCGCCCCGGTTGCATAAATTGGACTTGCGTTACTGTAGGTGCCGACCATACCTTCGTTATACACGCCCCCAGGTATTGGTCCCGATGTCAGGTAGAATTGGTGAAGCGTAACCGTTTGCATCGCAGTCAAGACGGTAATTATAACAACTAAAAATACCCAACCAACCACAAACCGCTGGACATCAAGCAGCCGCTCAATCCGGGCTGTAAAATTATTGTCAAATTGTGCTTCGACAATGGTTGTCACTGTTTCAACTTGATGCTGTCTGCGACGGAACATTCGCCGCATGCGGAGTTTTGTTGCTCGGTCGATAAACGTCATATCGTTATCTGTACCACCCTTGGTTGTGTCATTTACCCAATAATTACGCCCAGCAACAGTGAGACAACAAACACTAAGGCTGTAACTATCGTGAGTTGGTAGATGGTCTTATCTGTACCTCGGCGTTCCGTATTGACCTCGCCGGTGCTTCCTATGCCCGCGCCAAGAGAAGCTCCGCGTGTCTGTACGAGTATGAGTAATGTCATAAGTAAGACAGAAAAAATGGTTATGTAGTTGTATATGCTCATCGTGTTTCTAGTATAGCGGTGACGAGGTAATTTACCAAGCTTATGATGAGACCTGTCAAAATGGCAGCGCCAAAGCTCATGATATCGAGTGGTGCATACAGTTTGCTCGCTAAATATACCGTCGCACCATTAATGATAAACATAAATAAACCAAGGCTCAGTAAAATTGCCGGCACGCTAATGACGATAAGTACTGGTCGGATAATAGCGTTAAGAAACGCGAGAATGGCCCCACCTATAAGTATGACGCCAATACTGTGCTGGTAATTGATGGCGCCATGCAACAGCCCCGCTGCTATCCAAAGCCCGAGGCTACTAACTATCCATCGTACAAAATATTTATACGTAAAGCCGTGCTGTCGTATGGTTGCCATAATCGTTTATTATAAAACGTACGCGTTGTACGAACAATCGGCACTGAGATTGGTATTGCCGTCTGCTGTAATGACTAGGTCATCTTCAATTCGAACGCCAATTCCCTCTTCGGGTATATATATGCCCGGCTCGCAAGTGAGAACCATTGATTCTTCGAGTGGTAACTCATAGTCACCAACATCATGCACATCAAGTCCCAAAAAGTGTGAGCTTGCGTGGGGGAAGTACGTTCGAACGGCCCGCATATCACGCTGGTTTGTAGTGAGCTTTAGTTTATATAATGCAGTACCAGTATAGGCGGCAACCGCACGCTCATAATCTCGAAGAAAAACACCGGGTCGAAGTAGGTTGGCAGCATAGTGCTGAATATCAATTACCGCGTCGAGCACCGCTTGCTGGCGGTTGGTTGGGCGGTTGCATGCAAGTGTACGGGTAATATCTGCGGCGTAATGTTCGTATTCGGCTCCAACGTCCGCCACCACTAATTCGTTCGCACCTAGTAGACCATTATTTGACACATAATGGAGTGTGGCGGCATGTTTTCCGGAAGCAACAATGGGAGCATAGGCATGTCCACTAGCGCCGCGTTTTCGAAAACCGTTCGTGATAGCAGCTTCAAGTGCATACTCCGTTTGTAGATTCGTGAGTTGAGTGGTAGCCCGAAGTTCGGCAATGGTCTCGGTAGTAATGCGAACAGCTCGTTCAATGGCTGCAAGTTCTGGAGCTTGTTTGCGAATTCGTAGTTGATCTAATTGTCTGGTAACGTCATGAGAGACAAGTCCGGCGATGCGACGGCGTAACTTCTCTAAGGTATACCGCTGGGCTGGATTAGCATACATGCGAGCTTGCGGCTCAAACCGAGTAGCGGGCATAACCGTGTAAATTTTTTTGGGTACACGTAGCTCTGTCGTTAACCTTTGCCAGCCTTCGGCCGCAGCATAGACCGTCTTAACACCAGACCTGTTTTGTAGTGCAACACCATCTATTTCACCGTCAAAAATAGTTTTGACGGTATTTGTTTGTGGCAAGATGAGATACTCGTCGGTCTCGTGCATGACGAGTATAAGATCGGGCTCTTGAAGGCCCGTAAGATACCAGAAATTGCTATCTTGTTGGAAAGGGTACGTCGTATCATTACTGCGCTGGAGAGAGCCGTTGGCTATAAGCACGACGGGATAGTCATGCGGCAAGCTAGCACGGAGCTTGAACCTATTATTGATAAAAAATGATTTCGTAAATGTACTGTCCATATGTCACCCGCAGTATATCAGAGACGCATTGCTCTCCACCAATAATTTGGGCCCGAAGCGGTTGCATCAAGAGCGACGGTTACACTTGTCTGTATGGGCCCCGCGACAACTTCGAGAGCACCAACGCTCGTTGGCTTGCTCGCTGCGGTAGGGTGTATCGTTTTTGTGGTCGTAATCGCATAACCCTTCCATCGGAGTAATTGGGCAGCCGATTCTGCCCGAATAGGCACTCCCGTTCCCCAGGCTGTTGTAGCCGTTCCGATAACCTGACCTTTGCGTACGTATGTATAGGACTCAAAGTTCGCGCCAATACTCTGCACCAGAGCCACGGAAGCTGTTAATGCGTCCTGCAAGCTCGATTGCCCCATCACTGCTCCGCTTATCGCTATTGTTTTACCGGCAGCAACAAGGTTAGCTGTAAAAAGCAGAGCCCCTTTATCTTGGTCGTTATTACCGGTCTTAATGCCGTTGATACCACCTATACCAAGAGAAGTATTGTAGTTGGTGACCGTCCCAATATTCGAAATGTACGCGCTCTTCTTTGCGACGATAGACATAAGTACTGAATTACTGCGAGCGATCAAGCCAAGTTCTGCAAGATCGGCTGCGCTACTTGTTGTCGACGGGTCAAATCCCGAGGCATCAACCCCAACATGCGTTTTTACCAAGCCGTGCTGCAATACGAAGGTATTTGCATAAATTGCGTAGTTGTCGAGGCTACCAAATGCCCAAGTTGCAAGTGAATCGGCAATGTTATTTGCCGATGGGATCAGCATGGCCTGCAAAGCGTCATATTCAGTCATCTGACTTCCCTCATAGACCGGTATACTTGAGCCATTATGCGCGAGTTGATATTGATACAGCGCAGCGTCTTGCTTGCTGAATGTCAGCGTAGGGCCACTTTGACCTATGGACAGCGGATATTTTTGAAGAACGCATAGCGCAGTAATAACTTTTGCTATACTTGCGGTCGGCAGGGGGTTACTTCCTCCATGCGTGGCTAATATGTCGTAACCATCGGCTGCAATTGCAGCCTGACCAATTAATGGCCACTGGAGCCGTACAGGCTCAGCAGTAGCTGCGGCGGGCAGAGAAAAGTTAAATGTGGCGTTTGGTAATGGTCGGAGTGCATTTGCCGTCATTGCAGCCATGCTGACGATAAGCGCAAGCAGTAGGTATAGCGCCCGTAATGGTTTACGCTTCGGTTTTTTCGGCTGAGGTGCACGGACAAGTCTCATGCGAATCATAATACCATTTGCTATATTCAGCGTCATACGAATACGCTATACTGGTAGGTACGTAATAGCTAAGGAGGGGTGTCATGTGGCTACTTATTGTCGGAATTTTAGTCGTGCTATTAGCGGTGCTCGCAGCAATGTACAACGGACTAGTTCGAACAAACATCCGGGTGGCCGAAGCTTGGAGTGATATCACCGTTCAGCTGAAGCGACGAGCTGATTTGATACCAAACCTGGTCAACACCGTGAAAGGCTACGCTAAACATGAAAGTGGTGTGTTTGAGGCTGTCACGACCGCTCGTGCAAACAGTCTAACAGCCAGCTCAGCCGGTCCGGCTGCCACGGCCAAGGCAGAAGGTGAATTTCAGCAGGCGCTCAAGAGTCTTTTTGCAGTCGCCGAGGCATACCCGGACCTAAAAGCCTCAACTAACTTTCAGGAATTGCAAACCGAGCTAACTGATACAGAAGATAAAATCCAAGCTTCTCGTCGTTTTTACAATGCAACCGTTCGTGACTTCAATACCAAACGACAAGTATTCCCTACCAGTATCTTTGCAAGAATGCTCGGTTTCACGGCCAATAAAGAGTTTTTTGATGTTGATGAATCAGAAGCAGCTGCCATCCAAAAGCCTACTGATGTCCAGTTTTAGCAGTGTACATAATATATTAGTAATTTTGTATGTATAGCGATATATCGAAAAATAAACGAAAAACGTGGATTATTCTAGCCAGTTTTGTCTTGGTAGTAGGAGCTCTCAGCTATCTTTTGTCGCGTATGTATAACAGCCCAAGCTTGGCAATTAGCGGTTTAGTCTTTGCTATTACGTATGCCCTCATAAGTTACTTTGCTGGCATGCGATTGAGTTTAGCCGTAAATGGTGCAAAAGAGATTACCAAAGCTGATAATCCACGGCTGTGGCGCATTGTCGAGAACCTTTCTATTACGGATGGGCTGCCTATGCCCCGAGTGTTTGTAATGAATGACCCTGCCCCCAATGCATTTGCGACGGGGCGCAATCCCGAGAAAGCAGCCGTCTGTGCTACGACTGGGCTGCTCGATATCATGACCGATACCGAGCTCGAAGGCGTATTTGCACACGAGCTTGGCCATGTTAAAAACTACGATATTCGAGTCAGTATGATAGCCTTTGCGCTAAGTGCAGCCGTGGCCGTACTGGCTGATTTTATTCTTCGGATGACGTGGTTTCGGGATAGAGACAATGAGAATAATAATCCATACTTTATGATTGTTGGCGTGATAGCAGCTTTAGTCGCTCCACTCATTGCTACCTTGATTCAATTAGCCATATCCCGCAAACGTGAGTATTTGGCTGATGCAACAGGTGCGTTAACGACCCGCTATCCAGAGGGACTTGCCAGTGCTCTTGAGAAAATAAGTCAGGTCGGTAGTGTAACTCGTAAACAGAATACATCGACAGCCCATCTGTTCTTTGCAAATCCGCTCAAACGCTCATCGCTTGGGTCCCTTTTTGCAACACACCCACCAATTCAAGATCGTATAGCCAGACTCAGGAGTATGGAAACACATGCCTAAGCCCACCGTTCCACGGAAACGAATCTCTAAATCCTCTGGTATTACGCCAAGCAAAAGTGAGACTACCAGGATTTTAAAGCCCGCCAAACGACAAGCGCTGAAACCGTCGACCTGGCGACATCCAAAACCAGTGTATGCTTCTTTGTCGAAGGCACGGCATATATTCGCCAAGAGTATTCGTACCTCTTGGGAATCAAAAAAGACCATCGGCGGGATTACGCTCATATACGGCTTGGCAACCATCTTGCTGGTGCGTGGGGTACTGTCAAATAGTAACTTTACGACACTCAAGAATTTACTTGACTCAGCCTTCACGGGCGCTGGCGGTAAGATAGCGAGTACCCTTTTGCAGGTTACCGCATTGTTTGGGAATAGCAATACTATCACAACTACGGAGGGTGGAATCTATCAGGTCATCATACTCATCTTGTGTAGTCTAGCTATAATTTGGGTATTTCGTCAGCTGCATGCCAAAAAAGAGGCTTCAACTAAAGCAGCCTTTTATGAAGGCATGTACCCTTTGATTCCTTTTTTGCTCGTTGTGGTGGTGGTAAGTATCCAACTTTTACCTCTGATTAGTGCCTCGTATATATACAAAGCATTGATTGCGAATGGTGTCGCAGTTCTGTGGCAAGAAAAATTTGCGACGTATGTAGTGGTAGCCCTTCTGAGCTTTTGGTCGCTTAAAATGCTTACGAGTTCACTGTTTGCATTTTACATTGTGACACTACCGGGCATGACACCGCTGAAAGCGCTCAGAAGCGCCCGGAACCTCGTGACCGGCCGGCGACTTCTCATTTGGCGCAAACTACTCTTTCTTCCACTTGTCTTACTGTTTGCATCGACTATCATTATTTTGCCCTTTTTACTATTCCTCACCCCCGTGGTTGTCTGGATTTTTTCCATACTGACAATCCTCTGGTTTACGGTTAGCCACGGCTACCTGTATGCGTTGTATCGGGAGCTCATAAAAGATGCCTAAACTGCCATCTTCATCTGTTGTTGAGCGTATCCAAAAACTACGCGATCTGATAAACGATTATCGATATCACTACCACGTCCTTGATGAATCAACCATGAGCGAGGCGGCAGCCGATAGCCTGAAGCATGAACTATCTCAACTTGAAGCTGCCTATCCAGAACTAATTACGCCAGACAGCCCGACACAACGGGTGGCTGGTGTTGCGCTCGATCAATTTACTAAAGTTACCCACCAATTCCCTATGATTAGCTTAAGCGACGTGTTTAACCGAGTGGAAGTCGAAGCCTGGCTGGCGCGTATTGATAAACTATCACCAACCCGGCAGCAGGAGTTTTTCTGTGATGTCAAAATGGATGGTTTTGCCTGCGCGCTTATATACGAAGATGGCCTACTAGTCCAAGCGGTCACGCGGGGCGATAGCCGCGTTGGTGAGGACGTGACGATGAACGTCCGGACGATTACAAATGTGCCACTACGGCTGCGGAGTGAGCCAGCGTACGCACACTTCCTGCGCGGACGCACCGAAATTCGAGGTGAAATTATCATGACGAAGCAAGCATTTGCAGCACTCAATAAACGCCAACAAAAGGCCGGCAAGCCACTGTTCGCAAACCCACGCAATTTAGCCGCGGGAACCATACGCCAGCTTGATCCAAAGCTTGTGTCCGAACGGCCGTTACAGTTCCGGGGGTATGACATGCTGCGTGACAACCCGGCGGATATTCCAACCTTTCAGTATGCCTATGAGGCAATGCGAGCACTCGGTATTACGAATAACTCAGCTGCCACCGTACTGACATCTCTAGAATCTGTCATAAAATTTATTGACAAATGGCAAACCGAACGTGAGGAGTTAAATTTTAATACAGACGGACTTGTCATAAAAATTAATGACAGAAAGCGCTATCAAGAACTTGGCGTTGTTGGTAAGACGCCGCGGGGAGCCGTAGCCTATAAATATGCCGCCGAAGAAGCGACGACGGTCATTAAAGATATTGTGATTTCGATTGGCAGAACCGGTGCTGCCACTCCCGTGGCCGTCTTTGATCCCGTACAGGTTGCCGGCACAACCGTGCAGCATGCTTCTTTGCACAATGCCGATGAAATTGCCCGGCTTGATGCCAGACGTGGTGATACGGTTATCATCTTTAAGGCTGGTGATATCATTCCGCAAGTTAAAAATATTCTTACAGAGCTACGGCCCGATAATACACGACCGTTTGATTTTGCGGCCGAGCTTGCTCGCCAATATCCTGAACTGACTTTTGAGCGTCCTGAGGGTGAAGTCGTCTACCGAGTGAAAGGTTCGAGCTCGGAGCTGATACTTAAGCGCTCACTTGAGCATTTTGCGAGCAAGGGTGCGCTTGATATTGATACGCTCGGTGAAAAGAACGTTGCAGCATTGGTAGATGCAGGGCTGGTGCATGATCTCGCCGATGTCTTTACACTCACCAAGGATCAGTTGCTGACAATCGACCGCTTTGCCGATGTTTCGGCTCAAAAACTGCTGGACGGCATCGCAGATAAAAAGCATCCACGACTTGAGCGCTTTGTGTATGGCCTTGGCATACGCCACGTCGGCGTGCAGACAGCCGTCGATCTTGTACATGCATTTGAATCAATATCCGGACTTGAGGCTGCAGCACCTGACGCACTCCAAGCAGTAGAAGGCATTGGGATGGTCGTAGCAGAGTCAATTGAAGCCTGGTTCGCAGACGAAGATAATATTGCTTTGCTCCGTAAATTTGAATCATTAGGAGTTCGTCCGCAGTACGTAGCCCCAACGGGAAGACTGGACGGTAAGGCATTTGTAGTAACAGGTACCCTCGAAAGTATGGGAAGAGACGAAGCCGCCAACAGAATACGTTCGCTCGGCGGTACGTTCCAGACGTCTGTCGCCAAAGACACTACGTATTTGGTGGCTGGAGCTAACACCGGTTCAAGCAAGCTTAAGAAAGCCCAGCAATATGGCACAGAAGTTATTAACGAAGGTCAGTTTCTGGAGCTTCTCGATGGGAGCGATGAGTCATAGATCAACGACGCTCCGTTGTTTCTCGCCACCAGTGATGGTTGCAACATTTGTCATAGAAATTGGTCTGGCAATCTGGACCTTGTGGCGCTACCGACACACTAGACTTGTTCAGCTGGTCGCTGTTATCTTGGTATGTTTGGCGATCTTTCAGCTTGCAGAGTTTACCATATGTGAAAATATGTTTGGCCTTTCGGGCATCACCTGGGCACGGATTGGCTACCTTGCAATCACTGCCCTGCCCGCGCTTGGCATCCATGCGCTCACCTACATTGCAAAACGGCCGGCTCGATGGCTCGTGCTCAGCTCGTATGCGGCAATGGCGGCATTTATGGTTTACTTTGGATTCGTCGGGCATGGTATTACCGCTGCGACCTGTGGTGGTAATTACGTAATATTTGAAACAAACTCGGCCGCAACATTGTGGTATGCCTACTATTACTATGGGCTTGAACTCATTGCACTACTGGCTGCTGCATATTTTGCCAAACGATCATCAGATACGCGCACGAAGCACGCGTTGTATGGGCTCACCGGGGCGTATCTAACGCTCATTGTGCCTGTGGCGACCGTTAATATTATCAATCGGCAGCTCATTCATGCTGTGCCAAGCATCATGTGTGGCTTTGCCATCTTTTTGGCACTGATCGTTGCGCTCTACGTACTCCCCCGTGCGGCCGAGCCAAAGCATTGACATTTGTGTACTAAACGGTTATGTTTAGGGTAGTTCGTGCGCTCATGCGGCGCTTGAAACAAAAATATACAAACATAAAACTTGCTTCACCCGCCGTGGGTGGGCGCGCACGAAGAGAATACCGGGCCACTTGACCCGGTATTGTTCTGTGGCAAACTTACGTGGTACAGTCTACAATTCCCAGTTGCCGGCGACATCATCGCCGTCGAGCGGCAGTGGAGCTGGCATCGTTGACTCGACCTTGCCGACATTCGCAATGGCAATAGCAGCCATATCTGCGCAAAGCATATCCCGTACATGGTACGTTTCGGGTAAATTATTTTCTCTCATACTAAATTTATACCATAGTTTGAGTTTTATAACAGGCTCTGGCATCCTATACGGTGACCTGCTACAATAACCCCTGTTCTGGTTCTTTCATACCAAACTTCCAATCCAAGGAGCGAAGACGACTGAATGGAAGTTTGAGAGGAGAAGCATAAGATTAGGTCGAAGCTTTTGCCACAGATGGCAAAACGAGACGTATCTGTAGTCTTCGACGAAGGGGTATAGCTCAGTTGGTAGAGCACCGGTCTCCAAAACCGGGTGTCGTAGGTGAGAAATGCCTGTGGCATTTCGCAAGGGAGCCAACTCTTGCAAACTTGTTTGCAAAGATGTTGCGACGGGGTCGCGGAACGTGACCGAGTCCTGCGGACTCGAACCTTAATAGTATAATCAATAGTATAGGGGTATAGCTCAGTTGGTAGAGCACCGGTCTCCAAAACCGGGTGTCGTAGGTTCGAGTCCTGCTACCCCTGCCAAAATAAGACAGTCAGCCATAGGTTGGCTGTTTTGTTTTGCAGAGATACTGATTCGGACCTACGATTGAGGCGCGATACATGCCAACAGTCTTCGAGTCCTGCTACCCATTTATATATAGACAAGATAGTGGCTATTACCATTAGCTCGAGCAATAGAGTCGCCAGAGATGTAATCAACTGCACGTTGCGTAGCGTGTAAGCCACATGCAAATAACAATTGTAAATATTACTATATAATGCTATAACATAATTATGAGCGAATTATTTATGCGGGCACATGAAATAAAAAGTAGATTAGAAGCTGAGCAGCTTTTAGAAAATCAGCGACAATCTGAGGCGCAGCAGCGAGAAAGTTTACTGAGTGCTCAGCGCACTATTGATATAGCACAGTCTCGAGAACGAACTGCAGATTTTCTCAGCCGTGCGCGGCTGTTTGGTCCGGGTCCAGACACATTATTCATGAAAGACCCGGAAGACCAAAGCGGATTAGTGCTATATAACAAAGATTACCGCTATCGAGGCTGGGTGACGAGAGACCCTCGCGGTGGCTACGACGAACCCTACTTTCCTGGGTATATAGTGCTAG
>DAIDKK010000016.1 GCA_027450065.1 Candidatus Saccharimonadota bacterium
TTCTTTGTTTCGAGTCCGGCTGGGAGCTGGGCTCGACCTACTTTTTTCATTGCACAAAAAGTAGGCAAAAATACTAGGCACACTTCCGTCAACTCGGCGAACGTTGTGACCGAGCACAATGCGAAAACACTACTTGGATACGCATTTTCGCTTCAATTGTGCTATCTCACAACGTTCGGACCGGCTTGGCTCCAGAGTGCCGGAGAGCTGCAAACGGAAAGGACGAATAAAACTACAACGGACAGGTCACGGCTCGGCAGGTATACTTAGGGGTACTATGAGGCAGTTGCAGGCACTACGACTTATGATGGATGGGCGCTCGGTATTTTTGACCGGGCCACCCGGGGCAGGGAAGACGTATGTGCTGAATGAATTTATTCGCTCTGCCAAGCGCCGTGGCAAAAATGTAGCCGTCACTGCAAGCACGGGTATTGCCGCAACGCATATTGGTGGTACGACGATTCATAGCTGGTCAGGCCTCGGCATTCTCGATGTACTCAGTGAGTATGATTTGGCTCGACTCGCTAGTCGGCCGGTGCTCGTAAAACGTTATAATGCTACGGGCATCCTTGTTATCGATGAGATTTCGATGCTGCATGGTCATCGACTCGACATGGTGGACGCGCTTGCTCAGCGCATTCGTCAAAGTTCCGCGCCATTCGGTGGCATGCAAGTTGTGCTGGTGGGCGATTTATTCCAGTTGCCCCCAATATCACGGTCACGTGAGGTGGCAGACTTTGCGCACCTTTCCCAGGCGTGGGCCGCGCTTGATCCGGTCATCTGCTACCTTACTGAGCAGCACCGCGTGTCGGCAGGGGACACACTGCTCGACTTACTTGGCGCTATGCGGAGCGGGGAGGTCAATGAGCTACACGAATTGGCTCTGCAGGAACGACTGCAGGTTCAACCGCCGACTGATATGGCGGTGACGCGGCTGTATTCGCACAACGTAGATGTCGATACCATCAACCAAACGCATCTTGACGCCCTCATTGCTGAGCAAAAAATTTATACAATGTTTAGTACTGGTGCGCAACCAAAGCGCGAGCAATTGACCAAGAGCGTGCTCGCACCACAGGAGTTAATTCTCAAGAAAGGTGCTGAAGTGATGTTTGTGGCGAATAATTTTGCTGCCGGTTACGTCAACGGTACCCGAGGAACAGTCATCGATTTTGATGGGTTGGTACCCATCGTGGTGACGGCAGGTGGTCGGGAAGTGAGAGTAGAGCCGCATAGCTGGAAGCTCGAAGAAGATGGCCGTATTCGGGCCGAAGTGACGCAACTACCACTTCGCTTGGCTTGGGCAATCACGATTCACAAGAGTCAGGGGATGAGCCTCGACGCCGCCGAGATTGACCTCAGCCGTAGCTTTAGCCCAGGCATGGGCTATGTCGCGCTCAGCCGTGTTCGCAGCATGGACGGCATTTACCTAAAAGGAGTCAACCAAATGGCACTCTCCATGCATCCACTTATTTTTGAATACGACCGTGAACTGCGCGAGCTCTCAGAGGAACTGGCCGAAACGACTGCTGACTACACAGAGGACATGGAGCATGACGGTGTGCAAGGTGCGCTGGATGAGGTAATCTTTAAGCGCTTGCGGATGTGGCGGGCTGACCGGGCTGCGACTGACAAGATTCCTCCCTATATGATTGCCCACGACACAATGCTTAAAGAGCTCGCAGCCAGGCGGCCACAATCCAAGCAGGCATTACTTGCCGTCAAGGGTATGGGAGCGAACAAATTCGAGAAGTATGGCGCTGAGCTGCTTGCAATTCTTGTGCAAGAGTAATGCGAATACCGTTGCCGTCTATCATATGGTGAGGATAGGGATATATGCGCTTATGATGCGCTGTAGGCGTGGTATGATTGTGGTATGAGTAACGAGCAGGGCAGTCACCAGCAGCAGTCAGGTAGACGATGGTATCGTCGTCCGAAGCCCAAGGTGCTCCCGAAAAAACCGAATAACTACGCGTTTATTGATAGTCAGAACCTCAATCTTGGTGTGCAGAAAATCGGCTGGAAGATGGATTGGCACAAGTTCCGTATTTGGCTGGCGGATAATTACGGTGTCACAAAGGCCTTCATGTTCATTGGCTACATGCCCGATAACGAATCACTGTACGAGCAGATGTACGAACATGGTTTTTTGGTCGTTCTGAAGCCAACGCTAGAAATTAAAAATGTGCAATCCGCGGACTTAACGGGTGAAGATAAGCAGCTAGAGGAGAAGCACCTCGTGAAGGGCAATATAGACGCCGACCTCGTGTTGCATGCCATGAAGGAATTACCGAATTACGATAAGGCAGTCATCGTATCTGGTGACGGCGATTTCTTTGGCCTCGTCGAGTATTTGATTGAGCAGAAGAAGCTCCTCAAACTACTGGCGCCAAACCGTCGGTTTTCTACTCTTCTAAAAGGTTTTGACGAGTATATAGAGGGTATTGATCAACATCGCAGCGAACTCGCGTATCACGAGCGTCGTCGTCCTCATAGTAGTTAAGGAGGTAATGCTATGAAACTAACCAAATTTGGACATTCATGTGTGCTGGTAGAGGTTGAGGCGAACGGTACGGTACAGAGAGCACTGTTTGACCCCGGTGTATGGAGCAACGTACGAGTGCAAGATTTTGTGACACTCGATGACGTGTTTATCTCGCACGGCCACCCCGACCATATCGACATACTGACACTTCGTGCCATTGTGGAGGCGTTTCCGGACGTGCGTATTACGGCGCCAACGGAGGTGGTGGCGCAGTTACAGCAAGAAGGTTTTAGGCAGGCTGCCGATGTTGCGCCGATTGGCTCAAGGCTTTTTGTGTCACCTCACGAAGGGCATCTACCGTTTATGAACCCGCCAGAGGAGATTGGCATTCATTTTCTTGACCGCTACTCGCATCCTGGTGATAGCCACAGTTTTCACGAGACGATGCCAATACTTGGCTTACCGGTTCAGGCACCATGGGGCTCGATGATTGCTGCGGTTGATCTGGCGCTCGAGTTAAAGCCACAGTATATTCTGCCGTTACATGATTGGCACTGGCGCGAGGAGGCCCGCATATGGGCATACGACAGAATGGAACAAATCTTCAAGGATAACGGCATTACGTTTTTGAGGACCGTTGACGGGCAAGCATTAGCAATTAATCTGTAGGTCTCATAAATATCATGTTTCGATTCCGGCTTTAGCCCGAACCACTAGCTTTGCGTGGCCTAACCCTGTTACTTCTGTATCAAAAACAAAAGGCAGTTCTCGGACTGCCAGCCGACCAACTTTGGCTTGAACCAAAGTTGGACAAAGTTCAAGGCACTACTTTCATCCTCTTGGTCGAACGTTGTCAGCGCACACAACCAACAAGAACGATCGCTTCGCTAAGTTCTTGTTGGTCCTAACGGACAAGTTGTGTTACCTGACAACATATCGAGCCAGGAGATTCCAGAGTGCCAGTAAGGCACCAGTCTGTGGCGTGTCGTGGCCTCAATATAACCCCCATTTTTGTTATCGTGAGTAGAGCTAAAACCTTAAGCGTATGCCCGCAAACCCCAGGAGCCAGGAGATTCCAGGGTGCCGGGAAACCTCAGGACTAGGTAAGCTACCCAGTCATAGAAGGTACCATTTTAACAGGGGTAAAAAATACTAGTTTAAAAGCTAGTATTAAAGCTAGTATTTATTTCTTGGGAGGCAAGACTCTCAACCCGTATGAGCAGAGCGAATAAGGCGGAAGCAGAGTTTTAGGGCAGGAAGGGTAGCTGTCACGAATCTATTTCAAGCCGCTAAGGTGGGCAAGGTCTTCCTGGGGCAATCTCTTACGCAACGGCGCCAGCACGTACGGCGCCGCCATCGAGTGGATCGTTAACGATAATATTTTTATCTGTTATTTCGTTAATTTGATTACGGTCGATACCAAGGTTGCCATGGGTCAAGCCTTTGATGATACCTTGCGAGATATACAGCTTCTGGATGTACATTGTTTCAATCTCAGTGGCAAAATCCGTGACTTTACCAAGTTTTTGTTTGCTGAGCGTGACAACCGGTTTCCCAAGTAATACAAAGCTAAGTTCCATGAGATCTTTGAGGCGCACTAAATCCTCTGGTTCGGCCAATACGTCGTGCTCATTTATGACGATCCCCTGGGGAATGACATCTCGAATGTCTTGGTACAACAATACGAGCTCATGTCGTTTAAATCGGTCGGTGCAGTAAAAGCCCTCAATCTTTAAATTATTCGGATTTACGATAGCGCTGGTCGTTGTGGCGACCTGCTGTCCGGTGCGAAGGCTCATAACTGGTCGATTCAGTAAACTCTCACTTAGCTTTAACATACATACAGTATACCGCGCCTTGCTGAGATGGATGAGGACAATGAGGCTAGTGGGCCGTTGTGAAAAAGAAACACATTTTATCGTGCTACTGCTTGCAGCTGAACTAATACTGATAATAAACTGAAAACTAATTATGAAGGGCCGCAGCTTACTCTGGCGGGTGGGATTGGTGGTTCTCCTGTGCTTTGCGCCCGTTATGGCGGAGGCCGAAGAAAAGTCGGTCGTTTTGATTCCAAAAATAGTGATTCGTGAGGTTAAAATTACCGGTGAGGAATTTGTAGTACTTCAGGCTACCGACTATATTCCTCAGTTGAGTGACTATTGGATTGGCTATGCAGGAAGCGATACTATCGAGCCGGGTACTGTGGTTCCGGTGCAGCAATTGCCGCCGCATGAATTGCAAGCCGGGCAGGCAGTCTTACTCACTAGCGATGGCGCGGAAGTGTGTGATGCGATACTCACCACCAAATTGTCAGTTAGCCTAGGTGATAGCAAAGGAACCTTAGTTCTCCGTGAACTACAGAGTAGCGGGCTGACGAGCACTTTTACCACCATAGACAGCGTGAATTGGGCAAAACCCAGCGTGAGTGGAACTACGATGAGCCAACTAGATATTCGAAAAGAAGCAGGTATGAACTACGCGGTTTGGTACCATGACCCAACTTTTCTACAGCCTTGGCGTGTCGGTAATTTAGCCGCATGCGTACTGACGCTCGGTTTGCTAACCACTGCCACAGTTGATCCACCAGACACAGTGGAATGGACACAGGTGGCAACTGAGCCGCCGGCAATTATTGAAGCTGGCGTTGATGAACTAAGGAATGAGGTTCAGACAAATCCGAACCTAAATTTAGGTCTGGCGCCCCCACTGATTACAGAATTATTGCCAAACCCTACCGGTACGGGCAATGATGCAACTGATGAATTTATCGAACTATACAACTCGAATGACACCTCTTTTACGCTATCCGGCTTCACACTACAGACAGGCTTAAGTACCACTCACGCGTGGCTCATTCCGGCGGGTGTGACAATCCCTGCCAAGAATTACAAAGTATTCTATGCGAACGAATCAGGTCTCAGTATGAGTAATACGAGTGGCCAAGTGACGCTGTTTGATACGGGCGGCACGCAAGTCGCACAATCCGATCCATACGATTCTGCTCCAGATGGACAAGCCTGGGCACTGGCAAATGGGACCTGGTACTGGACAACAAAGCCAACTGCCGGTGCGACAAATGATATCGCAGCACCGATTGTGAAAGCCGCTACGGCCACCAAGCAGGTCACCACAAATAAAGCGACAGTAGTCAAAAGCGCGACAACTACAACTCCCGCAAAAGCCGCTACTGCCGCCACGAAAACGAGCAGTACCGTGGCCCCGCAGAAAGCCGCATCTTCTGCCTTACATCCGCTTGTGCTTGCGACTGTTGCCCTTGCCGCGATAGGATATGGAGTATATGAATACCGACATGACATTGCAAATACGTTCTACAAGCTCCGCAGACACGGAATCTCTCGGCGCTAAAATCGGCGCAAATCTGCGTGGTGGCGAAGTGATTGAACTCGTGAGCGACCTGGGTGGTGGCAAGACGACCTTTACGCGAGGCTTGGTACGAGGTGCTGGTAGTACCGATAAGGTGGCAAGCCCAACCTTCACAATCAGCAAGGAGTATCAGGCCCCACGCTTTACTATTGCGCATTTTGATTTTTATAGACTGGGCGAGGCTGGAATTGTGGCCGATGAGCTTGCTGAACTTGTGGCCGATCCTGCCTACGTAATCGTGGTGGAATGGGGTGATATTGCGCAAGATGTGCTGCCGCCGGACAAGACTACCATATATATTCAGCTCCAAGCCGAAGATCAACGGCTTATTACGGTGTCATATCCTGCAAAGTTTGCATACCTTTTACAATAGTTTTCTGAAGAATAACTGTGAGTCTGCTTGCGGCTTACATATTTATTACGTATGCTTGGCATAGAACTAATGCTTAGCAGAAAAGGAACAATTATCTTATGGACCCCATAGACCAAACGAACCAAGAGCAACCAAATGCTCCGCAGCCACAGACACCTCCTCAGTCAGTTGTTTCTCCGGAACCTCAGCCGCAAGTTTTTTCTCAACCAGTAGGACAGCCAGTTGTTTCGACTGCAGCACCATCGATGGCACCGCAGTCTCAACCCACGCCTGTCATATCGCCATTACCTGCTCAGCAGCTACCGGCTTCTCCCAAGCAAGGACACAAGAGAGGGCTCATCATCGGTATAGTAGTTGGTGTAGCGGTCGTTGTCCTAGCCCTGCTAGCATTAATTGCACTTCCGGCTATCCAGCGACAGGCATTCGCGAGCAACTTTATGAATGATGTGACGGCAGGCAGAGTCGACCCGGCAGTTACTCGTACGGGCGACCCAACCTCCAAACCCTATTTAACGACCGCGACTGCAAAGCTCAAAGGTGAAACTCCTAAATACAAAACCAGCAAATATAACCCAAGCTCAGAGAGCTATTACCTGTTTGATCTGTCTGGTGGTACCTACACATCTGCACGTGTAAGCGTTGGTAAGGAAAAGGGCAAACTGGTTGTTATGAGCTTTGTGTATGATACACAGCAACTCAAGCTAGTTCCTTCATCGAGCAGTAGTACTACAAGTAGCCCAACTAACACAGCTGCACAGACCGAAACGACTCCGACAACCACAGCAGCAACGACACAAAATAAGTGTTTGGCGGCAGCCGACTTCACTGCACTCAGTTCATACCCAGTAGATCCAGACTCAAACGGCGCGTATGTTTGGACGGATAGTGTATTTTTTAATGCAGATGTCGCAACCTATGCCTACCCCGACATAATGCCCGACAAGTATGCTACGTATAAAGCATTCTACGATCAGGAGTCTGCCAAAGACTTTACTGTGCAACTTACGGGCGAAGTTAATTCAACTGCATCAGATACTGCACTAACAACTGCTCGTACCACAAAAGTTCAGACTGATCTCGAAAATCTTGCAGGCATACCCGCATCTCGCATTACCGTAAATGCTCCTACTAATTACGGCACAAGCCTGGGAGCCGGTGATACTGGTTCGCAAAATAGAAATGTTGATATAAAGATTGCCTCTTCGAGTAGCTGTGTGAAATAATCGGCTACAGATATGCTAGTACTCACCATTCGCACCGATAAGCCAGAAGCCGAAATTGGCCTGTATGATGGCGAAGCCCAGCTTGCCTATGAGGTGTGGCCAGCACACCGTCAGTTAGCCGAAACCATTCATAAAAAAATTACCGACATGCTGACTACACAGGATAAGCAGCTTCAAGACATCGCCGGTATTGTTTGCTTCCAGGGCCCCGGTAGCTTTACGGGTTTACGTATTGGACTCACGGTCGGTAATGCACTGGCTATGGGTCTTGGTGTGCCGGTGGTAGCTACACAAGATCAAGATTGGATTACGGAAGGCATACGGATGCTGCTCCATGGCTCCAATGATTTTCCGGTTTTGCCATACTATGGTGCTGACGTACATATAACTCAGCAAAAGAAGTAGAGCCGGCCTTTCTAGTAGTACCTGATACTTATGCACAACTTTGTGAAATAATGCTTGTGCTTGGCTGAGAAAAGATCTATATTCACACGTAGAACTATAAAAAGTACACAAAACAATAAAAAAGGATACAAAAACAACCATGAAACGTTTCCAGCGTCTCTTCACGAGTACATCGGCAGCTGTACTCACCTTGTCATCGCTGCTATCCCTGGGTTTTACAGGCGTCGCCCACGCCGCAACGCAAACTTGTGACTGGATAGGGGGTACTGATCTTAAATTTAGCACGGCCGCAAACTGGTCAAATTGTGGCGGTGGCTCTCCATTGGCGGGAGATATTATTGCACTTAATAATACCGCAAATGCCACAGAAACATTGACGAACGACCTAAGCGTGGCGCTCGGTGGTGTGGTTATTAGCAATACTTTACAAACGGGAGTCAGCACGGCGTATTTTATTAGCACGCTTACACTTGCTGCGAATGCTACAATCTTAGATCAGCAAACCGCTAGTACTAACGGTACGTCCGTATATATTGGAACCAGTTATTCTAACCTTGCCCCCTTGACCGCCCAAGGCAACTTGGTACTTTCGTCGGGTGGTTATTCGTTCGACATGAAGACAGGAGCATGGGATGTAGCGGGCACGCTTACATTAGGAACGGGAGTTAATATCACGGCGTTTGTTGGTACGACACCTAACAGTGCTTATAAGACTGCATTAAATGCATCAGCAATTACCATTCAAAACGGAGCAGTCCTCAATCTAGACCCAGGTACAAGCTCAACTCCTGCGTATTCTACTCCTCTGACATTTGGTGGCGGATCCGGCACTATCAAACCAGAAGTGCAATTTTGGGCATTGTGCACACCTGGAGCTATGGCGTGCACCTATTCGACGGCAACATGGTCCGTAACTAGTCCTGTTACCCTACTTGGAGATGCATATATTGCACCGGCCGAGAGTCAGTCAGTCGTCAATTTCACAGGATCAATTACAGGTTCCGGCTATGTTCTGGCTGTCGATCCTTCTATGCCTGGCACACTAACACTAAATCCTAGTAGTAATAATTCAAGCTCGGCAGTTGGGAAGCAAGTGGCTGTGGCTACTACAAGTACCCTAAGTGATAACCTCCCTAGCTCTGATATTACGGTTGGAGCTAATATTACAGATATTCTAGATGGGTCACGAAGAAATGTAGTTGTTTATGGTGGAGGAACCTTAAAAGGGACAGGCGCAATGACTTCATTGATTGTCGATACGGGTGGCATTGTTGCTCCTGGTCATAGCCCGGGCACGTTAACAGTTTTGAGCTCATTAGCACTATCGGCAGGGTCAATATATCAAGAAGAAATTAAGGATGCCTCTCCTGGTGACTTTGACCAAATCGTAGCTGGAAATGCCGCAGATACAACCGGAAATGATGTGACGCTGGGTGACACTAATGGTAGCCCAACCCTAGTAGTCTCTCTCTATACAGGCTACAAGATTAACAAAGGTGATCAGTTTGAAATTATTAACAACTTGAGTCAGACGCCAGTCAAAGGTACTTTTGCCAGTCTACCCGAAGGTGCAACTTTTAAGGTTAGTGGATATGTTTTCAAGATTTCTTACGTAGGTGGTACGGGCAATGATGTTACTCTGACAGTAGTAAGCGTTCCGACGGCTCCAGACACCGGCTTCGCATTTGTATCAGCCAACCCAGTCATGAGCCTTGCGCTGATGGCCGGTGCTGCAGGTGCCATCATGGTTGTGGCTCGCCGCATTCGCCCCGCTCACGCCGTGGCCCACAAGTCTACGCGTCGTAAATAAAATAAAAAAGGTTCACATTATGTCGCAAGCGCGCATGACGCTCGACAATCCGGTTTTTGCAGGAACACTACGGTATACGCGCCGTAGTGTTTCCTACAAGTCGCGCCCACTGCAGCCACGTACTATTCAAGATGTGGTGGCGGTGCGTCGGGCAGCTCCATTGCAGGGGCCAAACTCTCGAGTAAAACTGAGTCGTGCTGCTCCGGATGCGCGCCAACGGCACATTAAAGTCTCTATTCAGCAAACGCTGCCAACCTCACAAAGGGTACGCGCGAACAAGAAGACAACTAAGCGAACTGTTTCTCGACGTACATTCCCTCTAAAAACAGCCACCTTATATATCACCGCAGTGCTACTACTCGGGTTTGGTGTATATGTCGGCATAAATGGCATGATGGCCAACAAAAAAGTTGCAGCCCAGGTGAAAGCACTGCAAGCCACTAGCCCCAGCGCTGGCGATTCAGCTGCCCCAGCTAGTGGTGCATCGCCTCCTCCCTCGTCCCAAAAGGTCCCTGCTACCAGTGTTAGGCAATATACGGTTGCACCATCAAATCCCCGTTATATCGATATACCAAAGCTTGGTATCCATGCACGGGTCTTATCGATAACGGTTAATAGCAAGAATGAGCTCCAGGCTCCTTACGGTATATACGATGCCGGTTGGTACACGAGCTCGGCATTACCAGGGCAAAATGGTGCGATGCTGGTTGATGGACACTCAGGGATTGGCAAGACACATGGTATTTTTCATGACCTTTCAAAGCTCACTGTTGGCGACCAGATTACAATTACTCGCGGGGACGGGCAAACATTTACCTATAAAGTTGCTAAGACGGCCATTGTGGATGCAGCCAAAGTAGATATGGGAAGTTTACTTGTGTCACAAGACACGGCGAAGCCTGGGCTGAACCTCATTACTTGCGCTGGTGACTGGATACCTGGCACGTTTTCTCTGAAGCAGCGCGCACTTGTCTATGCGGTGATGCAATAGCCTGGACAATGATACCGGAGCGTTGGCGAAAACGCTACGTACTATGTAGGGCGCATGTAGTTTAGTGAATGAGCGAACCAAAATTGACGTATTCGCTACGGTCAGCGTATTATTTAGACAGGCATTCTTAGGAGTTTACGGGAACGCCCTTTATTGTTAATTATTTATGCAAAATTGGTGGGTTTTTTACAGACGTGGCTAGAGAAGTGATAGCGATTGCCATAGTACAAGCCTACTGAACGAAAGGAAAAACATGGAACTACTTGCCATATTGCTCGGCGTAGCTGGGCTTGGTGTTGGCTATGGTGCGAGCACCTACACGGCTCGAAAAAAATCTGTCGAAGCAGAGGGTAAGGCAGAAAAAGAGCTTGCCAAAGCCAAGAAAGAAGCTGATCGACTCGTTGACGAGGCCCGGTCAGAAGCGCATAGACTAAGTGATACCGCTCGAAAAGAAGAGCAGGCTCGTCGCAATGAACTCAAAGAACTCGAAAATCGTGTAGTCCAACGTGAAGAAGCACTCGATAAAAAGCTTGATAACCTCGATAAGCGAACGGAGAGATTGCGAGCCGGCGAGGATGAGGTCGAAGCACTCAAGAACGAAATCCGCGATATTCGCGTCAAGCAGCAAGAGAAACTCGAGAAGATTGCCAAGCTCAAAAAATCTGAAGCGGCCGAGAAGCTTATGCAGATGACAGAGCGTGATATCAAGAATGACCTGGCTGGCCTGATTGCAAAACTTCAAAACGAGGCCCGGGATACGGCCGAAGATAACGCCGCCGTGCTGATTGTGACGGCTATGGAACGTATGTCGAGCGAGGTTACCGCTGAGCGAACCCTCACGAGTGTTAAGCTTGAGGACGAAGAAATGAAGGGCCGCATTATTGGTAAGGAAGGTCGCAACATTCAGGCCCTGCAGCGTGCGACCGGTGTCGATATCATGGTTGATGATACGCCTGGCTACATTGTACTCAGTAGCTTTGACCCGGTCCGCCGTGAGGTTGCTCGCCAGGCACTCGAGCTTTTGCTCAAGGATGGCCGCGTACACCCTGGCCGTATTGAGGAAGTAGTAGAGAAAGCCCAGAAAAATGTCGAAAAAGATGTCTTGCGTGCCGGTGAAGATGCTGCCCGTGAAGTCGGCGTGCTTGGTATTCCTAAGGAATTGCTGCAGCTACTCGGCGAACTCAAATATCGCACGAGTTATGGCCAGAACGTGCTCAAACATTCAACCGAGATGGCACACATGGCCGGCATGCTAGCCGAGGAACTTGGTGCAAACGTACAAGTTACGAAGTATGCCACCCTGATGCACGACATGGGCAAAGCTCTGACGCACAAGATGGAAGGTAAGCACCACCATATCTCCGGTGAGATGCTTCGCAAGTATGGTGCTCCAGAAGAAGTCGCCCTAGCCGCCGAGCAACATCACGATGACATGGAAGCAACCAGCGTAGAGGCGCTTATCGTACGGGTTTGTGATGCCATTTCTGCGTCTCGCCCTGGTGCTCGCAATATCTCGGCCGAGAATTTTGTGGAGCGCATGAAGGAACTCGAGAATATTGCCAATGGCTTTCCTGGTATCGAGAAGTCGTATGCCATTAGCGCCGGACGCGAAGTACGGGTCTTTGTGCAACCACAGCAGATTGATGACCTCAGCGCTATCCGCTTGGCTCGCGACATTGCCACCAAAATTGAATCGAGTATGAACTACCCAGGTACCATCAAGGTAAATGTCATCCGCGAAACGCGAGCTATCGAATTCGCCAAATAGTAAGTGAATGTAGGAGCAGCCGTCATGGAAACTGAAATCGAAGCAAAATTCCTTGCAGTTAATCATGACGCAATGCGCAGTAAGCTGATGAATCTTGGCGCAAACTGCACGCAGCCGATACGCCTCATGCGCCGCAAAATTTTTGACTTTTCTGACAACCGGCTCAACAAAGAGCATAACGGTTGGATTCGGGTTCGCGATGAGGGCGACAAAATCACCCTGTCGTACAAGCAGCTCAATAACCGGACATTACAAGGTACCAAAGAGGTTACCGTTACGGTCCATGATTTTGACACGATGTGCTTATTTCTCGAGCAACTAGGTCTTGAGGCCAAATCATACCAAGAGACGAAGCGCGAAAGTTGGGAGCTTAATGGTGCGCAAATCGAGCTTGATGAGTGGCCTTGGGTTAAGCCATACATGGAAATTGAGGCTCCATCGGAAGAGATTGTGCAGTCTGTTGTCGATAAACTTGGGATTGCTATGGCAGATGCGGTATACGGAAGTGTAGAAATCGCCTACCAAGCTGAGTATGATGTCACTGACGAGGATATTGACGCCCTCAAGACAATTACGTTTGGGGATGTCCCTGCCAGTTTGAAAGCTCGTAAAAAATGAAGATTCTGTACATCGGCGATATTATGGCAGAGCCAGGCATACTGGCTGTAGAAAAGGCGTTGCCCGAACTGGTGGCGAAAGAGGGCATCGATTTTGTGGCTGCCCAGGCAGAGAACGTTACTGCCGGTAAGGGGATGAGCGTAGCTGATTACGAGCGACTACGCAGGGCTGGACTACATGCCTTTACTGGTGGTAACCATACCGTGGCGCGACCGGAACTTGCTCCATTACTAGAAGATGTAAATATGCCGGTCATTGGACCTGCCAATATGATTGATTGCCCTGGACCTGGCTACAAGTTTGTCGAAACACCGAAGGGCAAAGTGCTCGTGGTAAGTATATTGGGCGGTATCGTGGGCCGGCATGCAGATGTGCCGACAGATAATCCACTCACGATGATTGATCGTATTTTGGCCCGTGAAAACTCAGTGGACAAGATAGCGGTGGTAGTGAATTTTCACGGTGATTATAGTAGTGAGAAGGTTGTTTTCGGACATTATCTCGATGGACGGGCAAGTATGGTGGTGGGCGATCATTGGCACGTACCAACGGCCGATGCTCGAATCTTGCCAAAAGGAACTGCTCATATTACGGACGTGGGTATGTGCGGCTCGCTCGATTCTTCGCTGGGAGTTGCGTTTAGCGCCATCATCCCACGCTGGCGAGACGGCATCCAGACGCGCAACGAGCTCGAAACAGGCGGGCGCATGCAGTTCAATGCACTGCTGGCAGATATAGACGAAGCAACTGGGCGTGCAGTGGCTGTGCGGCATATTCGCGAGGTTTGGTAGGCGGGTATGAGCAAGAAGTTTCGGCTTGGCACCATAAAAGTACTGGGTGGCATCGGATACATATCGATACTATTCCAGTGGCTCCAGATTGGGGTGGCTTGGCTCCCTGGCCTTTTTGATAGTCGGCTCGGCAAGGCTATTTTTCCTCAGTCGCACACCGCTCTCCGCTCATCTCAGCCGATAACAGTAAGCGGAGTTTCTGCGGTTGGCCCGGATTTTGTGACAACATTTCTTGTGACGGCCTTGGCTCTCGTGCTGATTGGTTTTGTCATGTATGTGGTATTCATCCGTTATACAAAAGCTGTTAGTAAAACGAGCAGCCAGGTTACCCATGTGGTTGCAAAACGGGTAGTGCACATAATTGCTCGTAAGCCACTCGATCAGGTACCTGCCAAAAAGCGGGCCATCTTAAATCGTCGCTTCCTATTTTGGACCAAACTAGTCTTTGCCGTGCTTCCATTTGCACTACTGCCGGTTGCCTTGCATGATGGCCAGCGTGGTATTGTGGAGCAATTGGCGATATTTGCACAGGCAATACTTGCGACCGTGGCGGTACTTAGCTTCTTTGCGCAAGCGGTACTTGCAGCTCGCTGGCATGAGCATACTGATGATATAGACTAGTGACCACTAGCGTTCTTGGTTCTTTTACGATATAATCACCGAAGTTATCTTTTGCATACAAAGGATACCAGGTAAGCTGTATTCGGGAAGAGCAGTCGGCCAAAATGTATTCCATTTTGTCCGCGCGATGAGAAACCCGGAATGGGTGTCTCATGTAGTTTCCGGGGTGTGGCGCAGTTGGCTAGCGCGCCGCGTTTGGGACGCGGAGGTCGAAGGTTCAAGTCCTTTCACCCCGACCACGAACGAAATTGTCCGATTTTACGAACCCTGCAAAGGGTTCGTTTAATTTGTGGGTGATGTTATACCCCCGTTTAATCTCAAAACTATCGGCTGTTACTGTGAAGTTCGAGAAGAATACTCGCACAACTGAGTCTTTTAGCTCACCATCCTCTTCTTCCATCAAAATATCAGATACACCGTTCATAAGTTCGAGATATTTCTTATATGTTGGCAACGCTTCTTTAGCTTCTTTTCTATCACCTACAAGCCTAGTTTGTTCGGTCTTGAGTGTTTTTATCTCTGCTGTTAATGCTTTCAAGTCGTAATGCTCCTGTAAAATGGGGCTGTTCCTAATCAGGTCTTTGGTCTGTTGATATTCCTTCTCCTTGAGAGAAATTGTCTTGCTGAGAGATGTTATTCTGGTTTCCATTTCTTTGAGTGTTTGACTGAGCTTCTTTTTTGCCTCACCAGTCCAATAATCATAGTTATCTTTGGTTGTAAACTGGTGCTCTATAAGATAGTTATAGATGTGAAGGGTCACTTTTGTAGATGGTACACTCTTATTCCTGAAAGGACAGGTTAGCGTTTCGCATCTGTAATAATAACGCTCTTCAATGTATCGTCTTTTAGTTTGGGCGTCTTTTAGAGGCTTTGTTGTTATACCGGAGCTAAACGCTTTACGACAATGACCGCAGTAGACAATACCCCTCAAGTAATTAGCTCTGGTTGTTTCTTTGTTTTTAACCAACATAGAAGACACCAGCTTGGATGAGTATAAGCTAGATGTCTTGTTTATCTTTAAGAAGTCCACGACGCTTATAGCAGGTTCAAAATCGTACAGGGGCATAAGGTCAACAAGGTTTTTCCCGTACTTCAACACACCAGCGTACACAGGGTCTCTCAGGAGCTTGTGTACGGCGTCTTTATCCCATACAAAGGGTTCTGGGTCTTTTTGCCATCTACGCACCGCATAGCCCGTATTATTGAGCCATTTCATAATGTCGAGTTGAGACTCTCCCTCTACACGCTTCTCAAACGCTCGCTTGATAACTGTGAAATTCTGACCATCGGGGTATAACTTCCTGTCTGCACTAATCATGTACCCGTGTTTAAGCTGACCAATAAATTCGCCTTTTTCTGTAATGTGCCTGTTACCACGAGCTACTGATTCGCTAAGGTGTTCCGAGTATTGCTTAGATAGTACAAATGAGATTCCGAGTAGCATTTTCCCAGTCGGGTTATTCTCAAAAGTTAGCGTAGCGAACTTTAAATCTTTTAAAATGCCTTTATCTAACAGGTCAATTATCTCACCTGCTTCCTTCATATTTCGAGAAAGCCTATCAGGATGCCACGCTATAAGCCCGTCATAACGACCAGCCTTGATGTCATCGAGGACTGCCCTAAACGCTACTCGTGTATCTGGCTCTTTTGCAGAGTATTTTTCTTGGATAACCTTAACTACGTTTAGGTTATTTGGCACTACGCAAGACTTCATACAATCTTGTATTTGGTCAGGTATAGACCGCTCTTGTCGCTCCTCACCAGTTGTGGATTTACGAGCGTATAGGACATATTTAAGATTCTTCTCATCAATTTGATTTGTTGTATCTGTACCTGAATTGCCCTGAAGTAGAGCTAAAAGCTGTTGAGTCGGTGTTTTAACATCCATATTACCTCTATTATATGCCTAGTTCGAGAAGATTGTCGCTATAAAACTAATTTCGATAACGTAGCACATAACTGATTGAGCTATAATAAGCCCAAGTCGTTTATTCGACCCAAGACCTAAACCTATTATTAAGTGGGCATGGTCATCAAATCTACAACGAAGAACAGCTCGTCATTGAGTACTCTTCGTTGTAGTTGGTACTGGAAACGGTATCAGGGGCGAAAGCTCCGCTCAGTGGCGAGCTTTTTTGTTTGGCCACTTATATCAAATAAGGAGACCAAATGCTTACTCAACAGGAACTCAACTCTATAACAAATGGCATACAGCAGAATAACCAGCAAATTGCTGATGCTAATAAAACAAAAGCTCAGCAACAGCTTGACCAGCAAAAGATTCAACTACAACAACAGCAACTCCATCAGCAAGCTACAAATCAGAAAATTATGATAGGTGGACTTATCTTAGCGGCGATTCTCGTTTTATTGATAGCAATATACATAATGCATAAGGTTAGATATGAAAACAGAAAGGTTCATAGTAAGTCTAAGCTAAATTAAAATTTTTCTGGAAATTTTTTATTATCACCCATCTAGGTATAGTTAGCTTTCGCTTTGCTCGCATAAAAGTGTCATGTGATTTTATGAAAAGTTGAGTGTACCCCCATCAAAACTTTGGCAACCTCAGTTTTTAAGCCAAAACGCTCTCTAAAACATTCTCTATATTTAATTGTATGTTGGTTTGTGTCTCCACTCCGTACATACGGTGATGACGCATCAGCATATCAATGGCTTTTAGCTTGTGTTGGGTCTTTTCACGGGGGTTATTGATTATCTGGGTCAATTTAGCGATTAAATGCTCTGGCTCTAGCCCCTGAAGCCTTCCGATAGAATTCGATAGCCACACCGGTCGTAAGTGCATGAGGTTACGAGCTGTTAAATCAGAGTATCCAGCTTTCAGCGCCGACTGATAGCAATTACCGAAAGTTTTACTGTCAGTATTGCAATAAAGGTCTATAAACAGTTGCTGACGTGGGTCTAAAGGGCTATCTGATGTCGGATATAGTCCCGTCTGTTCTGTATTTTCTAATGCATCATTCATTATTATTCTACTTGTACTTACGTTGTTAATTGTAACATCGTACCCCTGTTATTTGTAGAAAATATGTCTCGTAAGTCATTCATAAGCCTTGCGCTGAGTTCGGGTTCGTAGATAATAAAATCTAGGAGTTCGAGAGGAGTTTGTTTATCTCGACCATACAAAAATGGTCATCGTAAGATGGCCTTTTTTGTTAGCTTAAAATCGATGCATGGTGTTCTAAGTCTATAGTGTATTGAAACACTTTTTGCGGTAGGATTAGTACAAACAAGGAAAGTATATGACACAGATTCAATATGGCAATGACTCAACTATCGTTGCACGACAAAAAGTATATCTATCGATAGGAGCCGGATTGATTGGTGGTGGCGTGGCAGCCGCATTTGGAAAATGGCAAGTCGCACTCTTGGTTGCCTGGGATGTGGCAGCGATAGTTTTTGCGCTGTGGACATGGCTTGTCGTCTGGCGGCTTGATGGTGAGCGAACGGCACAGCACGCGGTGCGTGAAGATCCATCACGGCAGGCAGCCGACGTGACCATGATGCTCGCAAGTATCATTAGTCTGGCGGCCGTGGGCTTTATGTTGTTTGAATCTGCGAACCTTCATGGAGCAGGGCAGTACCTCGGCATCGGTTTTTCGGTACTGAGTGTGGTAGTGTCGTGGTTTACGGTGCATACGTTGTACACGCTGCATTATGCGGAGCAATATTACACCTCACCACATGGTGGCATTGACTTTGGCAAAACGGCAGTGCCGACGTACCAAGATTTTGCCTACGTGTCGTTTACAATAGGTATGACGTTTCAAGTGTCGGACACAAACCTTGAGACAGCGGCGATTCGTAAAACTGCACTACAGCAAGCGCTCTTATCATACATGTTTGGCACGGTCATCGTTGCTTCTACTATCAACCTCATACTGAGCTTGGGTAAATAGTTAAAAGGTGCTATACTCACCTCTGTTACAGATAAAAATTGATTGCGATTTGTGCAGCACAATAGCTGCAACTGCAAAACGATAAAATCGGGGATTAGCGCAGCTTGGTAGCGCGCGTCGTTCGGGACGACGAGGTCGTGGGTTCAAATCCCGCATCCCCGACCAAGAAAAGAGTCTAGCTTTGGCTGGACTCTTTTCTGTTTGCGTAGTCTAAATGCCAAGAAGTATGGCGAGCAAAGAGTTATATTGCTGGTAGCTTTGTTTCGGTACTGACAACTGGAAGTGTACAATGAAAGCGATGGACCTTCTACGTATTATGTACGCCGCCTTGGCCGTACTCGCAATTTTGCTTGTGGCAGAAGTTGGTTGGCGCAAGCACTGGCTGAACGGTGAAGTTGGACGCAAGTTTGTCCACATTACCGTGGGAACTTTCGTTGCGTTCTGGCCACTTTTTCTAGATTGGGATGATATCCGCATATTGAGCCTGGCCTTTTTTGTGGTGGTACTCATATCGATGCAACTTGGCTTCTTCAAGGTGATTAAGAGTGTGTTGCGCCCAACGTATGGTGAGGTCTTTTTTGCGCTGAGCGTGGGATTGTTGACGATTATCACTACTTCTCGGGCAGTCTACGCCGTAGCCATTCTACAAATGGCACTGGCGGATGGTTTCGCCGCAATAGTGGGGACTCGTTTTGGTCGTGAGAATAAGTACCATTTATTTGGCCGTACAAAAAGCTTAATGGGCAGCCTAACTTTCTTGGTAATCTCACTGGTATTACTAATTGGGTACAGTCTGTTTTCTAGCGCTGGATTGACATGGCAGTATGTGGTGCTAGTCGCACTGGGGGCTACCTTTATCGAAAATATTGCAGCACTCGGGTTTGATAATTTGGTTGTCCCAATTGCGGTTGCCTTTGTGTTGACACTCGTGAGATAGAAATATTCCTATATCTCAGAAATACTTTACTGCAGATGCAAAACATTTCGTAATTATAAAATTGTAATATATTTAACAGTATATTCTCAGATAAGACTGTATTACATAAGGTAAGACACACAGTTTATTGCGAAAATAAATTGTAAAACGAAAGATTATGTAAGTTGGGTGTCATGCGCCGGTGGCGCAGGAGGAGTTTGGTATATGCATGTATACAATATAAAGCTGAAAATCAGACGACTGCGTAGCGGTGCGATTGCGCTGATGTTTTTGGGCGCTTATGGCGTAGCGGCCCTTGCCCCATTCGTGCCAGCACAAACCGCTTTTGCTGGTACTACTGATCATTCCAACATACAAAACCAAGATGTGTCCCCCCAGACCTCTGACGTCCACAAGTCCTACGTCTGCAAGTACGTCGGGACCCCGGGCGTCAACGAGCGTCTCCAGACGGGCCAGAACCCCATCTGGGTTGACAACCACTCCCTTCTCGGCACGGACGGCATCACCTACGTCGGTGAGTCGTTCTCTGACGCCCAGGGCAAGTCGGTCGTCATCGTTGCCAACACGGTGAAGCTCGACCCCGAGCCTGGCATCGATCAGTGCCCCGCACCGCAGGGACCTGTGAAGGACGCAACCGCGTCCTTCACCCTGGTGCCGGCAACCTGCACGGCTGATGGCTCGGTGACCTTCGCTGAGACGTTCGCCACGCTCACATCTGGTGGTCAGACGACCCCAGGTACCCACACCGCCACCTTCACGGCTACCACTGGACACGTCTTCGCCGACGGTTCCAACACGCTCCCTCTGAGCTACACGGTACCATCTCAGCTTAGCCCTAGTAGCGAAGCGTGTGAAATAGCTATTCCGCGAGACGCAACTGCGTCCTTTACACTCACCCCAGCAACCTGCACTGCTGACGGCAGCGTTACATTTAGTAATGCACACGCTACACTCACCTCGGGTGGACAGACTAGCCCTGGTTTACACTCGGCCACATTCACAGCAACCGCCGGACATTTGTTTGCCGACGGTACCAATACCCTTACTCTAAGCTATACAGTACCGTCCATGCTCGATGGTGATAGCGTGGATTGTGTAATCCCCCCGGATACATCTCATCAACCGATCACCTTCTGCCACGCGACTGGCTCAGAGAGCAACCCGTACGTCGGTATCACTACCGATGTGCATGCCTTCTACATATCCGGTCACATCGACCACTCGGGCGACATCTACCCGGCCGGCTCGTTCACCAAGGATGGACAAGACTTCTCGTGGAAGGCGCAGGGTGACCAGTCACTCCTGCAGTACCCTGACTGCGTGAAGCCTACTCCCAAGGACGCAACCGCGTCCTTCACCCTGGTGCCGGCAACCTGCACGGCTGATGGCTCGGTGACCTTCGCTGAGACGTT